>JANOHV010000219.1:0-11783 GCA_031406795.1 Candidatus Rokuibacteriota bacterium | reverse complement strand
GGCAGCGCCCGGCGTCTGCTCGAACGGGCCGTTTCCCTGGCCCCGGACGACCCGCACGCCCGAAGTTATCTCGCTCTCGCGCTTGCGAGAACCGGCGAAAGCCTTCACGATGCCGACCGCCACGGCCGCTATGCTCTCGAGCGTCGGCCGCGTGAGGCCGTGTTTTTCTTCAATCTTGCCGAGGTTTACACGGCTGCCGGCCTGCGCGCCAGGGCGGTGGCGCTTCGGATGAGGGGTTGGCACGCGCTTGCCCGTTCCCTGTTCGGACGGCAGCGACCGATGTGACGACGGTCACGCTCCGCCCTCATCTCGTGTGCTAGGGTTTTCCTCGGGTTGAAGGCGGCCGGACGGCGGCAGAAGCCTGTCGCGACCGGCGGGTCCCGAGGGCGGGGGGCTGGCGGTGCAGAGTTTAGAGATTCGTTTAAGGGTGCAAGGTAACATCCCCGGCCTGCTCTTTTATTTTGACAATTTGGGTATTGACAGTCCCCGGGGCGATTGCTAGAGTCGGACACGCATGGGGTGTGTTTGGCCCCCGTGCAAGGCCACCCTGAACCTTAACAGAGGACGGACTTGGGCCATGGGGTTGTTTAAGTCCAAGGATGTGGTCGGGGTCGACATCGGCACGCACTCCATCAAACTCGTGGAGCTGAAGCTGTCCGGGAAGTCGATCAACCTGCAGAGTTTCGGCATCGCCCCGGTGCCGTCGCAGGCAATCGTCGATGGCGCGATCCTGGACAAAGGGGCCATTGTCGAATGCCTGCAGGGACTGCTGCGCGAACACAAGATCAAGTGCACCCAGGCGGCGATGGGGCTCTCCGGGCACTCGGTGATCGTCAAGAAGATCAGTCTTCCCGAGATGACCGAGGCCGAGCTCGACGAATCCATCCACTGGGAGGCCGAACAGTACATCCCCTTCGACATCGACGACGTGAACCTCGATTTCCAGATCATCCAGGGCGGTTCCTCCGAGGACGGCAAGATGGACGTGCTCCTCGTTGCAGCCAAGAAGGACAAGATCGACGACTACACCGATCTGCTGATCCAGGCCGGCCTGCAGCCCGCCGTGGTCGACCTCGACGCTTTCGCGCTCCAGAACTCCTGGGAGATCAATTACGAAGTCGTCCCCGGACAGAACATCGCGCTCGTGAACATCGGCGCCGGATTCACGAACATCGGGGTGCTGCGCAACGGCATGACTTCGTTCACCCGGGACATCTCGATCGGCGGCAACCACTACACCGACGCCATCCAGAAGGAGTTCGGCCTGAGCGCCGAGCAGGCCGAGCGGGTCAAGACCGGCCAGGAGGCCGCCGCCGACCCCGAGGCCGTGCGGCGGGTCATGGACACGGTGAGCGAGAACATCGCCGTTGAAATCCAGCGCTCGTTCGATTTCTTCCGGGCCACCACGTCCGACCAGGAGATCCACCAGATCCTCATCTCCGGCGGCAGCGCCCGGGTCAAGCAACTCGACGCCTTCCTCAGCCAGCGGCTCAAGATCCAGGTGCAGGTGAACAACCCCCTGCAGAACCTCAAGATCAACCCGAAGAAGTTCGACGCCGAGTACTTGAACGAGCACGCCCCCGCCGCGGCCGTCGCCGTCGGGCTGGCGCTTCGGAAGGCGGGCGACCGATGATCCGGATCAACCTGCTGGCGAAAAAGACCTCGAAGAAGAAAGCCTTTGCCATTCAGCACCTGGTTCTCGGCCTCGCGGCGCTGGTGTTTCTGGCGGTGGGCCTCGGCTGGGTCTGGGTCGATCAGAGCGGGAAGCTCGCTTCGCTGCGGGGCCAGATTGCCAAGCAGTCGGCCGAGAAGGATCGGCTCAAGAACGTCAACGAGGAGAAGGTTCGTTTCGAGAAGGAGAAGGGCGAGCTCGAACGCAAGCTGGCGATCATCACCAAGCTGCAGCAGGAGCGGATCGTGCCGGTTCACCTGCTCGACGAGCTCACCCGGGTTCTCGACGCCGGCACGCCGATCTGGATCACCAACTACGCGTACACTGCGGGCGGCGTTGCGCTCGACGGCTTCTCACTCAGCCACGAAGCTTTGCGCCCGATGGTCGACAACCTCGAAAAGTCGCCGTACTACAAGGGCGTCGAGTTGCTCTTCTCCGAGCGCAGCGAGATTCAGGGCCGTGAGGTATTTCGCTTCAGCATCAAGGCCGGCGTGGAACAGCCGGACTAGGCGGGAGGCAGCGGGGCAATGGCAGCGATCCTGGAACAATTCGAGAAGATACCGCTCAAGCAGAGGGCTCTGGCTCTCGCGATCCTGATGGTGATGATCTGCGTCGGGTTTTACTACCTCGTCTATGCGCCGAAGGCCGCGATAATCGTGGCCGACCGGAACCGGTTGAACACCCTCTCGAGCGAGGTTCAGGTCCTGCAGACGATCGAGGCGAAGAACAAGGAATACAAGCGGATGATCGCCGACCTCAGCGGCCAGCTCGACCAGGCCCGGCTGCAGCTGCCCGGCGAGCGCGAAATCCCGGTCCTGCTCGAGCAGATCGCCCGCTTCGGCAAGGAGGCGGGAATCGAGTTCATCTCCTTCCGGCCTTCGGCCGAGAACAAGAGAGACTTCTACAACGAGGTGCCCATGGCGCTGGCGATTCGCGGTCCCTTCCACAACATCGGGCTCTTTCTCGACAAGATCAGCCACTACCCGCGGATCATCAGCATTTCGAACCTCTCCATGGGCAATCCGCAGGTGAAGGAGGGCTACCTCATGCTGACGTCCACCTGTACCGCGACGACCTACCGCTATGTCCAGGACAAGTAGCCGGCTCGCCGCAGCGCTCCTGGTGGCGCTCGCGTTCGCCGCGAGCCCGTCCCTGCTCGGCGCCGCTCCCGCTTCCCCGGGTGAAGGCGGCGTGACCGCGCCGGCGAAGGTGGCGGTCCCTGCCGTCGTTGCCGCACCGGTCCAGCAACCCGCTGCGGCCCCGGCGGCGGTGAACCCGGCCGTCCCCCCGCTCTCGGCCCCGGGCGAACTTCTCGTTCCCAGCAGCGAGTTTCGCTACGATGCCACCGGCCGTAGAGACCCGTTCAAGTCGCTGCTGGAACTGGAGAAGAAGCAGCGCGATCTCTCCCAGCTTCCCCCAATCCAGCAGGTTGAACTGGAGGTGCTCAAGGTCGTCGGCGTCGTCATTGATCCCGTGAGCGGCGCACAGGCGATGGTTCGGGCGCCGAACAACCAGACATTCGTCGTCCGCGTCGGGACCATCATGGGGAAGAACGAGGGTGAAATCGTCGAGATCTCGCTCAAGGGGATTCGCGTCCTCGAGAAATTCCTGGATTTCATGAACCGGGAGACCAGGAAGGAAACCTTCCTGAAATCCCACCCCACCGCGGGGAAGTGACCGCGGTATTCAAGGAGGACGGCTGATAATGGCTACCGGGAGATTGATGAGTTGGGCCTCCTGCGGGGCCTTGGCGGTGTGGTTGCTCGCCGGTTGCGGCGGGGGGCTCGCCCAGGCGCCGAAGAAGGCGGTGGCACCGGCCGCAAAGCCCGCGGAGATCACCGATATCCAGGTTTCCGGGACGGACGACGCCGTTCAAGTCACCGTGGTCGCCGGCGCCAAGGCGGCCTACAGCCTGGTGCGGCAGACCACGCCCCCGCGTCTGTATCTGCAGCTCACGGGCCTTCGCGTTGCCGGCGCGGATCGGACGATTCCGGTTCACCGGGGGGCGGTGTCGATGGTTAAGGCAACCTCCTCGGGGGCCAACGGCATCGTCGAGGTGTTTCTTTCGGCCGAGGCCCTCTACGACGTCGAGGGCCGGGGAACCAGCGTGGTCCTGAAGGTCACGCCGAAGCCTCCCGTGGCGGTGATTCCGCCGGCAGCAGACGTCGTCACCCCTCCCGAGCCCGCGAAACAGGAGCAGGCAGCGCCGGTCGCCACGACCGCCGAGGTGGTCCCCGTCGCCGTCGCTGAACCGGTCGTTGCTGCGCCCGCTCCGGAGGTCGTCGTCCCCACCGGACCCCCGACTCTCGCGGCAATCGATGTCCAGAAGCTGGCCGACGGACTGGTCGTCACGCTGCAAGGCAACACTCCGCTGAAGCACGATTACTTCCTGGTCGAAGGCAAAAGCCTGGTCATCGACCTCCCGGGCGCGCGCAACAAGGTCTGGCCGCTGAAGAGGAAAGTCGACGATTCCTGGGTCACCCAGATCCGGATAGGGGAGCACGAACAGCCGAAGAAGTTCCTCCGGGTGGTCTTCGATCTGAAGAAGGTCCGCGAGCATCGCGTCGAGACCGTGGGCAACCGGATCGTGGTTTCCTTCGGCGCCCCGGCGCTGACCGCGAGCGTTGCGGCCCCGGCCGCCGCCAGCCAGGGCGCGATGACCGCGCTGAACACGGTCGGCCCGGTCACCTGTCGCCCGCGTGACGCCGTCACGCGGCTCGAAATCCGCACGGCCGTCAAGCCGGACTTCACGCTCGTGGACTCGGGCGACCCGGCCAGGATCATCATCGAGATCGCCAACGCGAGAATTGCGGAGAAGGACGCCAGGGTCCTCGATCTGGCCGCTCAGAGGCTCGCCGTGGTCAAGGTCACCGCGTTCCCCTATGCCAAGGGCGACGCCCAATTCGTCCGCGTGGTCGCCCAACTGCGCCGGCCGGTGCCGTTCCGCGCCACCGCCGATGGTGCGGGGATAGTGATCGATTTCGAGAATCCCGCGGCAATCGTGGCCGCGATTGCGCCGCCGGTGGCGGGGGCGGCGGAAGTTCCCGCGCCGGTTGCCGCCGATGCGCCGGCAAGAGCCGCCGCACCAGCCGGAGTCACCGTGGCCTCCGCCCCCGCCCCCGCGGCGACGGGCTTCACCGGGCGCCGCCTCTCGCTGGACTTCAAGGACGCGGAGGTCAACGATATCCTGCGTCTGATCTCCGAAGTCTCGGGGCTGAACTTCGTCGCCGGGCCCGAGGTCAAGGGCACAGTCTCGATTAAACTCGCCGACGTAGCGTGGGACCAGGCGCTCGATCTTATCCTCAAGACGAACGTGCCGCAGCTGTCGCAGATTCGCGAGTCGGAAAACATTGTGCGCATCACGACCGCCGACAAGATTATGGATGAGGAGCAGCGTCGCCGCCGCATGGAAGAGGACAAGAAGAAGACGGTCGAAGCGCAGAAGGCGCTCGAGCCGGTCTTCTCCAAGACCTTCTCGATCTCCTACATCGAGGCGGCCAACATGCAGGAATTCGTCGGCAAGCTGGAGAAATTCAAGTCGGCGCAGGGCAACATCCAGTTCGACCAGCGCACGAAGCACGTCATCGTCTCGGACACGGCGCAGAAGCTCGCCGAACTCGAGCAGGTGATTCTCTCCTGGGATGCTCCCACGCCGGCGGTCATGGTCGAGGCCCGGATCGTCGAAGTCACGAACAACTTCAGCCAGTCCATCGGCGTCCAGTGGAATGCCGACTCCATCAAGGACACGGCCCACGGCAATGCGACCCAGTTCGCGTTCCCGAATTCGGTGAGCATCGGCGGTCAGCAACTGGACTCCGCCAAGGGGGCGATGCCGACCAACTACCTCGTCAACCTCCCCTCGGCGGTTTCGACGGGCGGGATCGGCTTCTCGCTCGGCCACATCGCGAACACGCTCTCGCTGGATCTGCGGCTCTCCGCGGGCGAGAGCATGAGCAAGGTCAAGATCCTGTCCAATCCCAAGGTCCTGGTGGTCCAGAACCAGCAGGCCAAGATCGTCCTCGGCAGCGAGTTGCCCATCCCGAAGACCGATGCGGAAGGCAACAGGACGGTGGAGTGGAAACCGATCGGCATCACCCTCGACGTCAAGCCGCAGATCACCAACGACAAGCGGGTCTTCATGGACATCATGATCGAAAAGTCCTCCCAGGGACAGAACGTCCAGACGACCGAGGGCACGATGTTCTCCGTCAACACCAGCAAGGCCCAATCGAAGGTCCTGATCGCCGACGGCGAGACGACCGTCATCGGCGGCATCTTCATCGAGGACGCCACCGACGGTTCCGACTCCATTCCCGGTCTCTCGAAGATTCCCATTCTCGGCTGGCTCTTCAAGAACAAGTCGAAAAATCAGAACAAGCGCGAGCTGATGATCTTCATCACGCCGCGAATCGTGGTGATGTAGGACGCCGCGGCAGGCGACGCGGACGCAGGTCAATGCACCCGCATCGTGCGGGTGCATTGTCATTTTAACGGGCCGGCTGCCGTCAGGGACATCGCATCGCGCCCTCTCACGCGGATCAGCGTGATGGGGGCTCTCGGCGGTCAGGCAGGAGGATGGGCATGGTCTGGAGACACTACACGGCGGGCGAGTCGCACGGTCCGGCGCTGCTGGCGATCCTCGAGGGGATGCCCGCCGGGCTCGTGCTCGGCTCCGGGGACGTCGACCCGGAACTTGCGCGTCGTCAACTCGGTCACGGCCGCGGCGCCCGGATGGCGATCGAGAAGGACCATGCTGAATTCCTCGGCGGCGTGCGTTTCGGCCGCACGACGGGCGCCCCCATCGCGCTGCTGGTGAAGAACCGCGGAACCGAGCAGGTCAGTGTCCGCCCGCCGGACTACAAGCCGCTGGTTTTCCCGCGTCCCGGGCATGCCGACCTCCCCGCCGCCATCAAGTACGAGCTGGATGACATCCGCGACGTTCTCGAGCGCGCCAGCGCCCGTGAGACCGCCGCGCGGGTCGCGCTCGGCGCCTGTGCGAAACAACTGCTCGCCGAATTCGGCATCCGCGTGCACTCCTTCGTCGAGGCGATCGGCGGGGTCGGCAAGACCTTCCCGGAGCGGATTTCGGACGCGGTGCGCCGCCGCGCCGAGCGTTCGTCGGTGCGCTGCCCCGACGCCGCGCTCTCCGCGGCCATGGTGCGCGTCATCGACGCCGCAGCCTCAGCCGGCGATTCGCTCGGGGGCATCGTGCGCATCGACGCCGAAGGGGTCCCCCCGGGCCTCGGGAGCCATACCCAGAGCGACCTGCGCATCGAGGGGCGGATCGCCGCGGCGCTGATGGCGCTGCCCGGCGTGAAGGGCGTCGAGAACGGTCTCGGTTTCGCCGCCGCCGCGCGCGCCGGTTCGCAGGTCCACGACGCCATCTATCGCGCGAAGGGCAAGCCGTGGGGCTGGTACCGCAAGAGCAACCGGGCCGGCGGGATCGAGGGCGGGATTACCAACGGCGAAACAGTCACCTTCCGCGTCGCGATGAAGCCGATCCCGACGCTGAAGAAACCCCTCGCCAGCGCCAGCTTGCGCGGTGGCGTCACGGGCAAGGCGGCCGTGGTGCGGGCGGATGTCTGCGCCGTGCCGGCCCTCGGGGTCGTCGCCGAGGCGGCGCTCGCGCTGGAGTTGGCGGGGGCGATGCGGGAAAAATTCGGAGGGGACAGCATCCGTGAGATGCGTGAGCACTGGCAGGCCTTCGCGAAGCGACTCGCGGACGCGGGCTGAGCGGCTGATCGCCGCCGGGAAGAACGTCTACCTGGCGGGGTTCATGGGAACCGGCAAGACCGCGACCGCCAAGGCGATCGCGCGGACCATCGGGGTGCCGTGGATCGACCTCGACGCGGCGATCGTTCGCGAGGAAGGCTTGAGCGTGGCGGAAATTTTCGCGCAGCACGGTGAGCGCGCTTTTCGCAACGCCGAGCACCGTGCCCTCAAAGCGGTGGTGAGCGGCCCCGGCGCGGTGGTCGCGCTCGGCGGGGGCGCCGTCTGTTTCGAGCGCAACCGCGCGCTGCTGCGGGGAACGGGGCCGGTGGTGCTGCTGACCGCGCCCCCCGAGGTGATCCTCAGGCGCGTCGGCCGCTCGAAGGACCGCCCGCTGCTGGCCGGCACGGACGCACCCGCCACGGTCCGTGCGCTTCTGGTGCGCCGCATGCAGGACTACCGTCGCTACCGACTGCGTGTCGACACGACCGAACTGACGCCCGCCGGTTCCGCCGAGGCGGTCCTGCAGGCGGTGGATCACGCCGGCCGTCAAGCCGACGCGGCTCGCGCCCGTGACATGGCGGCCCGCCGCGGCGGAACGTGCCGGTGAGTAACCTGTCGACGAGGAATCCGTCGGTGAGCGGCCTATCGACGAGGAATCTGTCTGTGAAGATTCTGTCAGTGAGGAACGTGTGGTTGAGTAACCTGTTGACGAGGAATCTGTCGGTGAAGATCTTGTCGGTGAGAAACGTGCCGGTGAGCGGCATCGTGATGCGGGTCACCGAAAAAATGCTCCCGACCCTGGACTATGCATCCGTAGGGGCGGGGTTGACCCCCGCCCGTGGCAAAACACGATTCACGGGGACAGGCGGGAGGGAATGAACCCCTCGCCTACGAGACATGAACCGATTTCCGGACGGGAAAGCATGACAACGTCGATTGGACCTTCGGCCCCCGTCGAGACCGTCACCGTCGCGCTGGGCGAGCGGGCCTACCCGATCTGGATCGGCGAGGGCATCCTCCCAACGCTCGGCGAGCGCCTGCGGGCCTGCGGCCTGTACGGAACGTTGGCTCTGGTGTCGGTGCCGCCGGTCTTCGATCTCTACGGCGAGACGGCCCGCGCGAGCCTCGCCGGCGCGGGCTTCGAGGTCCGCACGATGATCGTCCCGGATGGCGAGGCCTCCAAATCGGTCGAACAGCTCTCCGGTCTCTGGGACCGCTTCGTCGAGGAGCGCCTGGAGCGCACGGCTCCGGTAGTTGCGCTCGGCGGCGGGGTCGTCGGCGATCTGGCCGGATTTGCCGCCGCGACGTTCAAGCGCGGCATTCCGTTCGTGCAGTGCCCGACGACGCTGCTGGCGCAGGTCGACTCGAGCGTCGGCGGCAAGGTCGCCATCGATCACCCCGCGGGCAAGAACCTCATCGGATCCTTTCACCAGCCGACGGCGGTCTGCGTCGATCTCGCGGCGCTGCGCACCCTGCCGCGCCGCGAACTGGTCGCGGGGCTGGCGGAAGTCATCCGTTCCGCAGCCGCCTTCGACGCGGATTTCTTCCTGTTCCTCGAGACCAACCTCGAGCGCTTGCTGGCGCTCGACCCCGATGTACTGCGGCACGCCGTGGCCAACTGCTGCCGCATCAAGGCCGGGGTCGTCGCCGAAGACGAGCGCGAGACCGGGGGGCGGCGCAGCCTGCTCAATCTCGGGCATACCTTCGCGCACGCCCTCGAGACGCTTACGGGCTACACGCGCTATCGGCACGGGGAGGCCGTCGGCTGGGGGATCGCCCGCGCGGCCCGCCTCGCGCTGAAACTTGGGTTGTGCAGCGCCGCGGACGCCGCACGCCAGGAGACTCTGCTGCGGCGGGCCGGCTTGCCGGTCGACGACCCGTCCCCGGACGCCCTGGCCATGATTGCCGCGATGGCCCATGACAAGAAGGCCGCCTGCGGAAAGGTGAGATTCGTCTTGACAGAAAAGATTGGAAGTGCAAACCTTTACAGCGATATCCCTTCAGAGAGTCTGAAGGGTGTTTTGTGTTGAGAACAACGAACCAGGGCAGCCTTTACCTGCAAGGGGGTGGAAGGATGAAACCATATCGTGGAACGCTTCTGGCAGCCGCGTTGCTTCTCGCGGTCCTGCCGCTCTCCGGCTGCGGCCACGACCGGAATAACGGTTCCGGGTCGTACCTCCGGGTGACCAGTGTCTCCCCATCCAATTTCGAGCCGGATCTTTTCCTGACGATCTGCAGTTTCAACGAGACTACCGGTGAGCCGGTCTTCGAAGCAAACGCTGTCACGAACCACTACGCCTCGCTGACGATCAACAATCAGTCGGCGCCGACCACGCCGACAGGCGAGAGCACGAATTCCTTCGTCACGCTGAGTCACTATCGTGTCCGTTTCACCGGCGTGAGCAGAGGGATCAGCCTCCCCGACATTAACGAGGGCGGGTGGACGGTTGGGATTGGGGAGGGTGCCAGCGCCACGATGCCGATCGTCGTCATGGACCTGGCCACGATTGAATATATCAGGCGTCACTACCCCAGCGTCGGCAACACCGAGAGCCTCACGCTTCGTGCCACGATCAGCGTCTGGGGTGAAGATGCCTTCCACACGAGGGTCGAAGCCGAGGCGCAGGTCATACTGGTCGTATCCGACTACACCACCTGTTCCTAGCGCCAGCGGGAGGGTTGCCTACCGGGAAGTCTTTCATGGCTAACGACAAGGAGCGTGACCCGGGATCGTTCTCGGCGGAGATCGAGAAGTACCTCGAGATCCTCGCCAAGGACCCGAACTCCCGGGTCTTCGCTCCGCTCGCGGAGGCCTACCGAAAGGCGGGTTTCCTCGATGACGCCGCGGAGACCGCCCTCGAGGGGTTGAAGGCCCATCCCAACTACCTCGGGGGTCGCGTGGCTCTCGGCCGCGCCTATTTCGAGAAGAAGCAGTACGCCGAAGCGGCCGCCGAGATGCAGAAGGTCGCCAAGGCCGCCCCCGACAACATCATCGCTCACAAAGTCCTCGGTCAGATCGCCTACAGCCAGAGCGATCTGCCCGCCGCCGAGAAGGCGTTCAAGATGGTGCTCCTGCTCGACCCGCGCGACCAGGAGGCGCAGCAGTTCATCGCGAATCTTGCCGGGGCGGCCCCGCCGCCCGCCCCGCCGCCGCCGCTTCTGCAGGCTCCGGCCGCGCCGCCGAGCAGGCCGCCGCTGCCGGTGCCGCCGCAGGCGACGGAGGTCGCGAAGCCGCAGCCGGTCCGTCAGCCGCCGCCGCAGGCGACGGTGATACCGGAACCGGCGTCCGGCGTGCAGCCGTCTCCCGCCCGCTTGCCGTTTGACGACATCCAGGCGCTCGACGACCTCGAACTTCAGGCCGACGACATCTTCGGCGCTCCGGAGGCACAGCCGGCGACCCCGCTGCCGTTCGCGATCGAATCGCTCGAGGAGTTCGGGGCGGCGCAGCCGCTGGATCCGGCCGAGCCCGAACCGTGGTTGCCCGTGCAACCTCCCGCTTCCGCCGGCGCGATGGAATTGGAGGTCTTCTCCCGCCTCGCCTGGGGGGGAGAAAAGCAGACCGCGCCCGCGGAGACGCCGGTTCTGCCGACAGCGACGGCGCCGCCGCCGGATGCCGGTGCGCATGCGGAAGCCTCGCCGTTCGAGGTGTTCGGCCGTCCGAAGCGCGGCGGGCCGCCGCAATCGACCAGGGGCGAACAGGTGGCGTTCGGCGAAATCGACCTCGAGTCGGCCGTTTCCGGGCAGGTGCAGTTCGAGCCGGAGCCGGCTTCCGAGTCACCCTTCGAGAACTTCTCCCGCGACCCGGGTCCCCGCACTGCTCCGGCTGCAGCGAAGGCCGATCGCGGTGCGGATGCGGGACCGCGGGAGCTGGACATCGAAACCACGGCGTACCCCCTGGCCGACACGTTCACACCCGCCGGCGGCGAAGAGCGGCCGATGAGTCTGGAGGAGGAGCTCCCGCGTATCGATCTGACGCAGGAGCTGGATTTCGGCCCGCTCGATGAACCCGCGCCGTTGTCTGCGGCAGCGGAGCTTGAGCCCCAGATTGAGCTCGAGCCTGAAGGATCAGCGGAGCCGCAACAAGAAACCGAACCGGAGCCGATAGCGCCGCCCGCTCCGGATCTGGAGATCGGTCTCCACGAGGAGATTCCGTCGATCGATCTGGCGGGGGAGATGCGCATCGACTCCTTCGGGGAGGAGTATGAAGATGTGGAGCGGGAGCCGGAGCCGGAGCCGGCTGGAGCGGCCGCGGAGCGCGGTGTATTCGACACGGAGACGCTGGCATCGATCTACATCAATCAGGGATTCTACGGACGCGCGGCGGAGATCTACCAGCGCCTGGTCGCGCAGCGCCCCGACGATGTCGGATTGCGCGCCAGGCTCGAGGAAGTGCTGGCGC
>JANOHV010000151.1:0-72364 GCA_031406795.1 Candidatus Rokuibacteriota bacterium | reverse complement strand
CAAAGGCTGGCTCAAGGCCGGGGTGATGGACGGTGGCGTAGCTGTTCCGTCGGGCGAGTTGGGGACGCCGCAAGGTGGGGTGATCTCGCCGCTACTGGCGAACATCTACCTGCACTCATTCGACAAGATGTTCCAGATCGCCAAGATTCCCGGGACGCTGGTGAGGTTTGCGGACGATATCGCGATCATGCTGTGGCGCAACGGCGAACAGGTGCTGGAGAAGGTGCGCTGGATGTTGAACCGCCTCGGGCTGACGATGCATCCGGAGAAGACCCGGATAGTGGCTGCCGCGGAGGGGTTCGACTTTCTGGGGGTACATTTCCGACTGCAACCGGTGCGCAAGCAGAACCCGCGAGTGAAGTTCTCATGCCGGATCTGGCCGTCCGACCGTTCGGTGCAGCGGATCAAGCAGAAGGTCAAAGAGAAGATTGGGCGTCGGTATGGCACCTCGCTGGAAGAGTTGATCCAGGAGTTGAACCCCGTCCTGCGCGGCTGGAACAACTACCACACGACGGTGCAGCCGGAGCGCAAGCGCTTCTTGAAACTCAACAGCTCTATCCGCGAGCGGGTCCGGAGATTCCTGAAGCGGAAGTACAACGATCAAGCGAGGGGCGCGAGGAGAGTCCACGGCAATGTGCTTGTCCGTCTGGGTCTGTACCAGCTCGGCGGATCGGGTGCTTCAATGACAACGATTGCTGATAAGCTCGCGGAGAAGGTCGTCGGAGAGCCGTACCGGGGAAAACCCGATGTCCGGTTCGACGAGGGGGCCAAGGGAACGGGCATGGCGAGGATTGAGGCACCGGCAAAGCGCTAAAGTCGCCGGCAACAGCTACTCCCCGCGCCTGCAGTCCGGCACTGAGGTTCTACTCTACTCGCCAGAAAGAAAAGATTGACAGATAATTACAGCATAACTACATTGTCAGCATGAAGCCGTTGCGAATCGTATGGGACGAACGCAAAAACACCATAAACAAACAGAAGCACCGGGTGTCGTTCGAAGAAAGCCAGACAGTCTTCGCTGATGAGCATGCTCTTCTCATCCACGATCCAGACCATTCAGATATCGAGGATCGATTTCTACTCCTTGGTTTCAGTGCTGCCCCAAGAATGCTCGTCGTGTGCCACTGCTATCGAGAAGGCACGGACACTGTTCGCATATTCTCCGCGTGGAAAGCTACCAAATCAGAGACAAACCAATATGTTCGCAGGAGACGGTCATGAGAAAGAGCTACGACTTCTCTAAAGCAATCAAGAATCCATATGCCAAGCGCGTGAAGAAGCAGGTCACGATCAGACTGGACGAAACTACCATTGCGTACTTCAAGAAGCTCGCGGAGGACCTTAGCGTTCCGTATCAGACGCTGATCAATATGTACCTCCGCGACTGCGCCGCTTCGCGTCGAAAGCTTGCGGTCAAGTGGATTCCAGCAGCATAGGAATGGCCAAGGGGATGTACATCGCGAGGCAGGTGCGCTGATGGGACTTGCGGAGAGCCTGAGCAAACCGAACGTGATCGTAACCGGGGCCTCGGGGCTCGTGGGCGGTGCTTTCGTCAATGCCGCCAGAGACCACTTCAACGTACACGCGGTTGCGCGGCGCGGGCAGGCGGACACGGACGTGCCGCCACACGAAAACGTGCGTTGGCACCGCTGCGACATCGGGGACGAGCATCAGGTTTCGCGGCTCATCGACTTCATCGGGGCCGACGCGCGGATCGACTTCCTGTTCCACTTCGCCGGCTACTACGACTTCACGTACCGGGACAACAAAGAGTACCGGCGCACGAACGTCGATGGCACCCGGCACCTCCTGGCGGGCGCGGCGCGTCTCGGCATCAAACGCTTTGTCTTCTCGAGTTCACTCGCCGTGTCGGCGTTCGACGACCCGCGCCGGGTCATCACCGAACAGACGCCTGCCGACGCCGACTACCCCTACGCGCGCAGCAAGCGGCAGGCCGAGGAACTGGTGCGGGACTTCTCCGCGCAATTCCCCTGCACGATCGTCCGCCTGGCGGCGCTCTTCAGCGATTGGTGCGAATACGCCCCCCTCTATGTCCTGCTCAACTACCTGCTCGGGGAAGGGCTGCTCTCCCGACTGGTTGTCGGCCGGGGTGAGACAGCCCTCCCGTACCTGCATCTGCAGGATCTCAATGGACTGTGGCTGAAGATCATCGAGAACCACGAGCGGCTCGGCCGCTTGGACGTTCTGGCGGGCAGCCCCAACGGCTGCGTGAGCCACAGAGAGCTTTTCGCGGCAGCGCAGCTGGGCTGGGGCGGCGACGGAGAACTCGGCGGCGCGATCCACGCCCCGGTGTGGCTGGCCACCGCGGGGCTCGCGCTGCGGCTCCTGCTCGGTCGCTGCCTAGGCCGCCCTCCCTTTGAACGGCCGTGGATGATGCGCTACATCGACAAGCGGATGAAGATCGACGCGCATGCCACGCACGGCCGGCTGGGCTGGGCCCCGAAGCCGCGCAATCACATTCTGCGCCGCCTGCCGTTCATCATCGAGAACATGAAGCGCAACCCCGTGGCCTGGGAGCGCCGGAACCTCGCCATGACCAAGCAGACCGTGGCTGAGCGGCCGGGCCTCACCATCTACAATGCCATGGCGGTGGTGAAGCCCGCGGTCATCGAGTCGTTCGTCGCCTACATATCAGCCGACAGGAACAAGAACCTCTATCCGCACTACCGCGAGCTGGACCCCGTGGAGCTGCGCCTGCGGGCGGAGCTGGCCTGCCAGATGCTCGAGTCCTCCGTGCGTCTGGGGGACCACTTCTCGATCCTCGCGTACGCCAACCATCTCGCCCGCTGCCGCATCCGCGAGGGGATCGGGCGGGAGGAGCTGGCCGGGGCTCTCGAGCAGCTCGCCGCTCTGCTCGAAGCCGCGCTGGCGGCCCACCCGGGGCTCGGGGGCTATCGGCAGCGGATCTATCTCGAGATCGGGTTGAAGATGCAGCTCATCCTGGACGAGATCGAAGAGACCTACGAGAGCGCGTAACTTTCCGGCCAGGATCCTTGAGTTCGTCTCCCGATCCGGGGGGAGCTTCCCCGGGGCCAATATTCAGCAACCAGAGAACCAAAGCCCATATTCATACGTCCAGGATTGCGCGATAATCCCGGGAGGAAAGACGATTAACCCCGGGGAGGATCCATGAAAAGAAACCGTCTTCCATGGGCCGCGGCCCTTCTGTTGCCGCTTCTGGCGAGCGCCTGCGGTGCAGCGCTGCCGTTCCCCGGGCCCGCCCCGTCGACCGGAGCGTCCGCCGCGCGGCAGGTGGCGCTCACGATCCTTCAATTGAACGACATCTACGAGCTCACCCCCGTGAGCGGGGGCAAGGAAGGCGGGCTCGCCCGCGTCGCCACCCTCCGCAAGGAGCTCCTCGCCGAGAATCCCAACACCCCTGACCGTCCTGGACGGCGATCTCTTCAGCCCTTCCGCCCTGGGGACTGCAAGGGTCGGCGGCGAGCGTCTGCAGGGAAAGCAGATCGTCGTGCTATTGCCGGTGATAGGTGGACCCACCCCCTGCCGGTAATCGGACCCACCTGACCGGAAATCAAGAACGAGGCGCGAGCAGCACACCGGACCCACCTGAGTCACCCCTTCCAGAATTCTCACCGTGTTGCCGCCTCGAAGCGAGCGTCCGCAATCGTCCTACCGAGCTCACCCGGCTCGTCGCCGCGTCCCTGCAGGCGGCGGTTCCCGACGCGGAGCTTGCGCTCTTCAACAGCGGCTCGATCCGGATCGACGACCTGTTGCCACCCGGGCCGCTCACCCAGTTCGACATCAGCCGCATCCTGCCCTTCGGCGGGCGGGTCTGCCGGGCCGAGATCGACGGCGCGCTGCTGCGTCGGGTCCTCGACCAGGGCCTTGCGAACCGCGGTCAGGGCGGCTTGCTGCAAGGAGCAGGCGTCACAGGGACGACGGCGGCTGGCGGGTCAACGGCGCGCCGCTGGAGGAATCGCGCACCTATCGGATGGCGACGAGCGACTTCCTCGTCTCCGGCAGGGAGCAGGGGCTGGAGTTCCTCTCGGCCAAGAACCCGGGGCTGCGGGTGGACTGCCGTGAGAACAGCGACGTCCGCTTCGCCCTCAGGGACTTTCTGCGGCGGACCTTCGGCTCACCCTAACCGGCCCACCCCCGGTGGTTGTTGACGAGAACATGCTCAACGAGGAGAAGGGACGTGATGAAGCTCGAAGACCATCCCACCGTGAGACTGTACCGGGAAGCTCCCGCCACACCCGAGACCGCGGCGGGAGCGTCGATTTCCGCCGCCTGGATTCGTGAGGTCTGTCTCGCCGCCGGCGCCGACGACGCGGGCTGCGCCGATCTCCAGGACCCGGTTTTCGATCCTGATCGCACACCGCTGCTCTCGCTGCTGCCCGGCGCGCGCACGCTCGTCAGCCTCGTCCTGCGCCTCAATCCCGAAAGCGTCCGCTGCCTGTCCCGGTCGGCGTCGGATCTGGAGTTCTCCGTCGGCATGCACCGCATGGACGGGATCGCGCAAACGGTGGTGCGCCGTCTGCGGGAGAAGGGCATCCACGGCGTCAATTTCTCCACCGGCTTCCCCATGGACCTGGAGAACTGGCCCGAGGGGATGTGGGCCGCCTCCCACAAGCTGGCTGCGGAGGCGGCGGGGTTGGGCCGGCGGGGGCACAACCGCCTGCTGCTGCACCCCCGGTTCGGCGCGTTCGTCATGCTCGACACGATCCTCGTCGACGCCGCGGCGGACCAGTACGGCAAGCTCCTCGACTACGACCCCTGCGTCTGCTGCTCCTTGTGTGTCGCGGCCTGCCCGGTGGGGGCCATCGCCGCAGACGGTCATTTCGGTTTCACCACCTGCCTCACGCACAACTATCGGGACCGGCTGTGCGGGTTCGTAGATTGGGTGGAGAACGTGGTCGCCAGCCGCACCGTGCCCGAATATCGGGCCCGGATCTCGGATCCCGAGACGGTCGCCATCTGGCAGGGCCTGACCTACGGGGTCTCCAACAAGTGCAGCTATTGCATGGCGGTCTGCCCGGCGGGCACCGAGAACATCGGCCCCTTCCTGGAGGACCGGAAGGGATACAACGAACGGGTGCTGCAGCCTCTCAGGGCGAGGACGGAGCGGGTCTACGTCGTGCCCGGCTCCGACGCCGAGGCTCACGTCAAGGCGCGTTTCCCCCACAAGCAACCGCGGCGCGTCAGCAGCGGGTTGCACGCGGGCACGGTCCGCGGCTTCTTCAGGGCTCTGCCCCTGGCCTTCAACCGCGGCCAGACGGAGGGGCTGAAGGCAACGTGGCACTTTGTCTTCGGCGGCGAGGAGAGCTACGAGGCCACCGTGGTCATCGACGGCCCGTCGCTGACGGTCATGGCGGGCCTGGTGGGCACGCCCGACGTCTTGGTCCGGGCCGACAGCCGCACCTGGCTCAAGTTCCTGGCGAAGGAGCAGAACATCATCCTGGCCATCGTCACGGGGAAGATCAAGATCAAAGGACCCACGAAGCTCATGGACAGGTTTGCAAAGTGTTTCCCGCTATGAGAAACGGGAAGGTTGCCGCCGAGTGCCTGCAGTTCCCCTGCTCGTTCCCGCTCAAGGTCATGGGCCTCAATACCGAGGCGTTCGAACACGCGGTACGTGACATCGTCGGACGGCACCTGCCGGGCGAGCGCGTCGAGTTCGCCGACCGGCAAAGCGGCGGCGGCAAATATCTTTCGATCACCGCGACGTTCACCGCGGCGAGCCGGGAGCAACTCGACGCGCTCTATCGCGACCTGAACGGGCACCAGCTCGTTGTGATGACGCTGTAGTTTCCGGTACGGCATGACCTGGCCGCCGCTCGCGCATGCGCTTTTGCGATCTCGGCGCCCGATCCCTCGGCGGAGCAGCCGTCACCTGCCATCGCTCAAGTTAGGAACAGTCAGCATATAACTTGTTCAATGTCAGCATTTCTTCGATGGATGGTTTGTGTAGTTCCATTCGCCATGGAAATCGGCCCGAGAGATGTTGATTTCTTCAAGATCACGAGCTGAAAGTTTGATCCTATTGCATATCGACGACGGTCTAGGCGACAAATGACTTTCAGTCGCTTTGCCGTTGGTCGTCCGCGCAATGAGACTTACAATCGTCTCGTAGTCCCGCAAGGGTTCGCCCCTCCAGTTCGAGGAGATGAAGGAAAAGAATCGGTGTTCGACCTTGTTCCACTTGCTCGTCCCCGGGGGGAAATGACACACACTGATGTCGAGTCCAATTTGATTGGCGAGTTTCTGAAGTTCCCACTTCCAGAGGCGTAGCCGATGGCCATTGCTGCCTCCGCCATCCGCCGTGATCGTCAGTTTCGGAGTCTGTGAGTACATCTTGCGCCCCTCGGCTCTCCACCAGCCACGAATTGAGGCTACGGCAAATGTCGCCGTGTCATGATCCGTCCCGTGATGCGATAGGCGTTGAGAAAGATCGTGGCCTTGTGCTGTTCCTTCCGGATCGTCAGCGGCCTGGTGGGACAGGTCTTCATGGCGACAGTTCCTCCTGAGGCCGCATCGCACCGTCGGCTGAGAGCAGTGACTCCTCGAGCGGTGAGAGAAGCCGGTCCGGGTTGATGATGACCAGCAGCCGCCCCGGAAGCTTTCCGAGTCCGGAGAACAGTTCCGAGCGCATCCACGCCGGTCCCTGGTCCGGGCTCTCGATGAAGGCGGCCGGGATATCTATGACCTCGGAGACCTCGTCGACCAGAAACCCGATGACCTGTTCGCCCGAGCGCACGAGCAGGTTACAGGTCTTCGGCCCGGCGGCACGTTCGGGCAGGCCGAGCTTGCGCCGCAGATTGATCACCGGGACGATGCGCCCGCGCAGATTGATCGCCCCGAGGGCGAAGTCCGGCATCCGCGGAAAAGGGGTGATCTCGACCATGCGCAGGATTTCCTGGACCTTGAGGATGTCCACCCCGAGAGTCTTCCCCTCGATGGTGAAGACGACGACTTGCAGCTGCTCGTTGTTGCCTTCGTTCGCCTCGGCCATGGCTTGGGGTGGTTTATCACCAACCGACGGGAAAAGCAACGACCGCGCCCCGGAGTTATTGACAGCCACCGGCGGCTTGCCTAGAATCCCCCGCCACGGACGCGCTCCGGCGGCCCGGCACGCAAAAGGAGACCGGCGATGCTCCAGGAAACCTCGAAGATCTGGATGGACGGGAAGTTCGTGGACTGGAAAGATGCGACCGTCCACGTCCTGACCCACACTTTGCACTACGGTCTCGGCGTCTTCGAGGGGATACGCTGCTACAAGACTGTTGAGGGCCCGGCAGTCTTCCGACTGGCCGAGCACGTCGATCGGCTCTTTGCATCTGCGCTCATCAGCGGTCTGAAGATCCCCTTCACGAAGCAGGAGTTCTCCGCCGCGATCGTCGAGACTCTCAAGGTGAACAAGATGGAGTCGGGGTACGTCCGGCCGCTGGTGTATGTGGGCTACGGCGCGATGGGTGTCTACCCGGGGCGCAACCCGATCCGCGCCATGATCGCCACCTGGCCCTGGGGTGCGTACCTCGGCGACGACGGCCTCGAGAAGGGCATTCGTGTCAAGACGGCCTCATTCATCCGCCAGCACGTTAACATCAGTATGACCAAGGCGAAAGTCTGCGGAAACTACACCAACTCGATCCTGGGCAAGGTCGAAGCCATCAACGACGGCTATGACGAGGCGCTCTTTCTGGACGCAACCGGGCACGTCGCCGAAGGCTCGGGCGAGAACATCTTCATGGTGCGCCGCGGCGCGCTCACGACGACGCCGCGTTCGGCCATTCTCGAGGGGATCACTCGGGACTCGGTGCTCACGATTGCGGCCGACCTGGGGCTTGCGGCCAGCGAGGAGTTCTTCACGCGTGACCAGCTCTACACCGCCGAGGAGGCCTTCTTCACCGGAACCGCCGCCGAAATCACCCCGATACGCGAACTTGACCGGCGGACCATCGGCGCCGGATCACGCGGGCCGGTCACCAGGGCGATACAGGAAGCGTTCTTCAGCGCGGTGCGCGGCGAGAACCCTACGTATCGCTCCTGGCTGACCCCCGTCCGTTAACGCGATGCCGAGAGTCCTGCCGTTCCAGGGAGTGCGCTACAACCGGGCGCTGGTGCCGGACATCGCCCGTGTCACGGCGCCTCCCTATGACATGATCCCTCCGGCTGAGCAGGAGGAGCTGTACCGGCGCGACCCGCATAATGTCGTGCGGCTGATCCTCGGCCGCGAGCAGGAGAGCGGCGCCCCGGTCGATCGCTACGACAACGCAGCGAAGTTCTACCGGCGCTGGCGAGCCGAAGGGATCCTGGCGCAGGACGAGTCTCCGTCGATCTATCTCTACCGCGAGGACTACGCGTGGGCCGGGCGCACCTACCAGCGGCTCGGGTTGATCGCCCGCATCGGGCTCGACGAATTCGGCGGCGGCGCCTTCGCTCACGAGTCGACGATGAGCGGCCCCAAGGCCGATCGGCTGCGGCTCCTGCAGGCCTGCGAGACGAATTTCAGCCAGATCTTCGCCCTCTACTCCGATCCCGACGGATCCGTTGAGGCCGCGCTGCTCGCCGCGACAGGCTCACCGCCGCTGGTTTCGTTCGACGACGGCAAGGGGGTGGTGCACAATCTCTGGCGGGTGGAGGACCCCGCGCTCATCGCCCGGGCGCGCGAGGGATTCGCGGGCAAGCCCTTCATCATTGCGGATGGCCACCACCGCTATGAGACGGCGCTGGAGTATCGACGGCTGATGCGCCAGGAGCCGGGGCGCTTCCGCGATTCAATGGACTCGGTGATGATGTGCCTGGTGCGCATGGAATCGCCCGGGCTCACGATTCTGCCCTTTCACCGGATGTTGGTCGCCCCGGGGCCGGAACGGATGCTCGAGCGCATCGGCGCAGCCTTCGAAGTCGAGGAGCGGGCGCTCCCGGCCGACCGCTCGAGCTGGACGGGCGCGACCCAGGATTTGCTCGAAGGGGATGGCACGGTGTTCGGCTGCTATCGCGGGGGTCCGTCGCTCACGCTCTTGCGCCCGAAGGCCGGCTATGATCTTGCGCGCCATCTTCGCCCGGGGACTTCGAAGCTGGTCGCCGATCTCGACGTGACGGTGCTCCATCAGGTGATCTTCTCCGGGCTGCTCGGCCTCGAGGAGCAGCGCCTCGTGCAGGAGGGGGGCATCCGGTTCTTCACGAAGACCGAGGACGCAGCCGCGGAGGTCGAGGCCGGGCGCGGCGCGGCGGCCTTTCTGCTGCGCCCGAGCCGGATCGACCAGGTCTGGCGGATCGCGACCGCCGGCCAGCGCATGCCGCAGAAGTCGACGAACTTCTACCCCAAGCTCATCTCCGGCCTCGTTTTCAACGAGTTGTAGGCTGCGATTCGACCGGGCCGCCCCATCGGCGTTGGGGTTCGCCTCGAATCTGCGGCGCACAGAAGGGCGCCTCCGCGTGGGCGTGCTCCTGCCTAGCCGGGACGCAAAGTTGCGTCGGGATCGGCTTGGCCGATCCGTGGAAATCCCGATCGCCGGGGAGTGTGACAATTCTCACCGGGCACTTGTCCTGGAGGACCCCAAAATAGGGCGAATTTCGGGCGCGGCCTCGTTGCGGGGAGAGCCGCGCGCGGGCGCCTTGACAGCGGCGAAGCGCGGAGCATAGGATGAAAGTGGATTTTGCCGTTCGCACCGCAACTTCCGGCTGCCGCACTGGGGAGGAACGGTTGATGATTGCACGAAGGTTGTCCTTGCTGGGGGTCGCCCTTTCGCTGGCGCTTCCCGGGTGCGTGGTCGAGAAGCGGGATTTCGAGGCGCTCCGGGAGCAGGTCCGGCTCCAGCAGAGGCAGATCAACGATCTCAAGGCCCGGCAGGGCGAGTTGGCACTGCGCGGGGACGCCCTGAACAACGGGTTCAAGATCCTCGGCGACAAGGCTGAGGAGAACGCCCGGCGCATCGACGGGCTGGAAGAGCGAGACGCGTCGTCAGCGCCGCAGCCCTCGGCGCCTTCCCCCGCGGCTGCCGAAGCTCTCGAGGCGCCTGCGGCGCTGCAGGCGGCCGCGCCCCCGGTTCCCGCGGCACCGGTCGAGGGGCCGATCCTGCTGACGAATCTGCCCAAGCCCGCGGCGCCCGAGCCGCCGAAGGGCGGGGAGATCATCACCGCCGGCCCCAAGGCTGAGAAGCTCTACGCGAACGCGCTCGCCCTGTATTCCGGCCGCGAGTACCAGCAGGCGACCGCCAAGTTCGAGGAGTTCGTCGGCCTGTATCCCGATCACAAGCTGGCGGGCAACGCGCAGTATTGGATCGGCGAGTGCTATTACTCCCAAAAGCGGTTTGCCGAGGCAGCGGAAGAGTTCGCCAAGGTCGAGAAGGACTTTCCGGCAAGTCACAAGATACCTGCGGCCCTGCTCAAGCGGGGGCTTTCGCTCGCGGAACTCAAGCGGATGCCCGAGGCCCAGGCGGCGCTGCAGCGGATTGTCGAACGGCATGGGCAGTCGGAAGAGGCGGCGAAGGCCAAAGAGAAGCTGGAGCGCTGGAAGCAGCCGTAGTCGGTCAAACCACCTGCACGGCGGGAGCGAGGGACACAAGCGATGCAGAATCCACCAGTCGAAATAAAGGCGGTTGTGGTCGGGCTCGTAATGCTGATCCTGTCCGCCGTGCCGGCAACCTCGGCGGAGCGGCCCGGGTACGAAATCTACGTGGTGCGCAGCGGCGATACGCTCTCGAAGATCTCCGGCCGCATCTTCGGTGACGAGATGCGCTGGCGTGAGATCCTCAGGGAGAACCCGCAGGTCACGAACGCCAACCGCATTTTCCCCGGGGACACCCTGCTCGTGCCGATGCCGGCAACGTCGGCGAGCGCGGGTGGCGCCGGCGAAAGCTTGGCTGCCCGGGCTGGCGCGGACTCCGGCGTCTCGGACGCGGGCGCCGCTGCCGTCCGCACCGAGACCGCTGCAGTTTCCGTCGCGGCGAGCGATCAGGGTGCCGGCGGCGCGGCCATCGATGCCGCAGCGGCGAGCGGGGCGGCCGCCGCCGCCGAGGCAGTCATCGCTGGGGTGCCGGTGGAACCGGCGCGGCCGGTTGCTGTGGTTAGCCCCTCGCTCTACCGGTCGGCCGGCTACATCGCGGACAATCTCCCATCGATCGCGATTGTCGCCTCGCAGGACGATCGGACCCTGCTCGGCTCCGACGATGCCGCCATCGTCAACGCCCCGATCCCCGCGGGGGCGCGCTTCACGGTGGTCCGCGCCGACCGTCGGATCTTCCACCCGCTGACGGGCGCGTACCTCGGTTGGCTGGTCCGGATTCTCGGCACCGCCGAAGTCACCTGTCGCGGGGAACGCACCTCCACGGTGGCGCTGCGCGGCCTGAGCGACGCGGCGAGCATCGGCGACTATCTCCTGCCGATCGACCCGGACGACGTGCTCGTGTACAACGTCCTCGCCGGCAGGGTGCAGCCGGAGTGCATCCCCGCCGGGGTAGGCCACGCCGTGATCGTGGCCTTCAACGAGGACCGGCAGGCGGTCGGCGAGTATGATCTCGCCTACATCGACCGCGGCACGTCAACGGGCGTCACCCCGGGCCAGCACTTCACGATCTACCGCGAGGTTGCCCCCGAAGGCCGCGTCACCGTGGGCGAACTCCAAATACTGCGCTCCGGCGTGCACACCTCGACGGCCTTGATCACGACCAGCATCCAGGAGGTGCAGGTCGGGCATCTGCTGCGGGCGCGCTAGGCCGGGTCGATGTCCGGCTCCGGCGTCCCGGTCCTGGCGAGCGAGGCGAGCATGAGCCGGCGAACCGAGTCGCGCACCCCGGCGTCGGCAATGACGGCTAGATCGCCCTCGAGCGCAGCAGAGAGGGCGACGGCTGCCGGGGGCACTGCCGCCGCCGCTGCGGGCGGGTTCCCGGGCGCCGGCTCGATCTTCCCGGTGACGAAATACAGGTCGGTGACCACTCCCGGGCCGAAGTTCCCGGCGAGGCGCCGGAGCAGGTCGGGCTTGAGCAGCGAAAGTTGCTGGGTCCAGACCGGGCTCTCGGTGACAATGGTCAGCCGGTGCTCGGTGATATGGGAGGGGCGGGCGTGCGCGGCGATCGACGGCCCGACGGCCGCGTCCCAGCTGGCGAGTACCTCCTCCTCGTGCAGGCGGCCCTCCCAACCGAGCGCGTCTATGCGCTCCTTGAGAATGTCGCCGATGAGGGCGGGCCTGCTGCCGCGCGATGAAGTCATGGTGGTATTGTAAGGCGGCGGGGAGCGCCGCGACAAGCACGGGAAAAGAGAAGAATGGAACGAGGGAAGATGCACGACGAGATCCGCCGGCTCGCGCGGGAGAAACGAGCCATCATTCTTGCGCACAACTACCAGCGCTACGAGGTGCAACAGGTCGCCGACCTGGTGGGCGACTCGCTCGGTCTTTCCGCGAAGGCGGCCGCGACCGACGCCCGCATGATCGTCTTTGCCGGGGTGCACTTCATGGCCGAGAGCGCCAAGATCCTTTCGCCGGGGAAGAAAGTGGTGATGCCGCGTGCGGACGCCGGCTGCCCGCTGGCGAACACGATCACGGTCGAGGCGCTGCGGGCGCTGCAGGCCGAGCACCCGGGCGCCCCGACAGTCTGCTATATCAACACGGCGGCTGCCATCAAGGCCGAGGTCGACATTTGTTGCACTTCGGCGAACATGCTCCAGGTGGTCGAGTCGCTTCCGGACAAGAAAGTGCTCTTCGTCCCCGACGGCAACATGGGGCGCTATCTGCAGACGAAGCTCCCGGGGAAGGAGCTGATCCTCTGGAAAGGCGTCTGCCCGACCCATCACCGCCTCAAGCCGGAGCACGTGATCGAGCAGCGACGGCTGCACCCGGCGGCGAAATTCATGGCTCACCCGGAATGCCGCCTCGAGGTGCTGGCGCTCGCGGATGCGGTGCTCTCGACGACGGGCTTTCTCCGGTATGCGAAGGAGAATCCGGCGACCGAGTTCATCGTGGGCACCGAGACCGGGATCATCCCGCGGCTCGAGGCCGAGAACCCCGGGAAACGCTTCTATCCGGCACTCGAAACCATGGTCTGCCCGAACATGAAGATGACGAACCTCGAGGACGTCCTCTCGGTCCTCGAAAAGGAAGACAACGAGATTCAAGTCGCCGAAGAGATCAGGGTGCGCGCGGTTCGTGCGCTCGAGCGGATGCTCGCAGTCGCGCTGTAGCCCCTGAGGCAGATGTCATAAGATGTGGCAGTCACGTCAGACAAGGCGGAGAGGAGACCGGTGCTCGATCTGAAATTCGTCCGCGAGAATCTCGATGCGCTGCGCGAGCGCCTCGCCGTCAGAGGGATGGAGATCGACCTGGGCCCGTTCCAGGCGCTCGAGTCCGAGCGGCGCTCGCTGATCCTCGAAATCGAGGAGTTGCGCGCGCGGCGCAACGCGGCCTCCAAGGAGATCGCCGCGAGCAAGAAGCGCGGCCAGGAGACCCAGACTGAAGTCGCCGCGATGCGCGAGGTCGGCGACCGGATCCAGGCGCTCGAGGGGCGCCAGCGCGCGAACGACGAGGCGCTCGTCGAGTTGATGCGCAATGTCCCGAACCTGCCGCACGCCTCGGTGCCGCTCGGCCTCAGCGAGGACCAGAACGTTGAGATACGCCGCTGGGGCGTGCCGCCGTCGTTCGATTTCGCACCGAAGGGGCACGGGGAGCTCGGGGAGACGCTCGGCATTCTCGACTTCGAGCGTGCCGCGAAGATCTCCGGGGCCCGCTTCTGCGTTTCGTACGGCCTCGGGGCGAGGCTGGAGCGGGCCCTGATCGGGTTCATGATCGACCTGCACACGAGCGAGCACGGCTACCTCGAGGTGCTGCCGCCCTTTCTCGTGAATCGCGAGAGCCTCATCGGCACCGGCCAGCTGCCGAAGTTCGAGGCCGAGCTCTTCCGGATCGATCCTTCCGGGTACTACCTGATCCCCACCGCCGAAGTTCCGGTGACGAACCTCCACCGCGGCGAGATTCTCGACGGAGCCCGCCTTCCGCTCAAATACGTGGCTTGGACGCCCTGTTTCCGCGCCGAGGCCGGCGCCGCAGGCAAGGATACGCGCGGGCTGATCCGCCAGCACCAGTTCAACAAAGTGGAACTCGTCAAGTTCGCGGATCCGGCCACCTCCTACGATGAGCACGAGACGTTGACGCGCGACGCCTGCGTCGTGCTCGAGCGGCTCGCACTGCCGTACCGCGTGGTCGCGCTGTGCACGGGGGATCTGGGGTTCTCGGCCGCCAAGACCTACGACATCGAAGTCTGGATGCCGGGGCAGGGGCGGTACCGCGAGATCTCGTCCTGCAGCAATTTCGAAGACTTCCAGGCGCGCCGCGCCGACATCCGTTTTCGCCCCTCGCCGAAGGCGAAACCGGCGTTCGTGCACACGCTCAACGGGTCGGGCCTGGCGATCGGCCGGACCGTCGTGGCGATCCTCGAGAACGGTCAGCGCGCCGATGGCTCGGTGGCCCTGCCGGCCGCGCTCGCCCCGTATCTCGGCGGCGCAACCGAGATCAAAGCGCCCTGAGCATTGCACGAAACGCAACTGATAACGTATAATATACGTCTTTGCTGTTGCTTGAGAAAAGCGGACCGCTCAAACGGGTCCAGATGCAAGGCGCCCGACGAGCAGGCGACTGAGGCGGGCTCGAGCCCGCCGCAGGGAGCTGGCGAGGAGGGGAACGCCGCAGATGGGCCGTTTTCAGCGGCACGCTGCACGGGGAGGGATGGCCGAGAGGCTGAAGGCGGCGGTCTTGAAAACCGTTGTCCTGTGTGAACGGGACCGTGGGTTCGAATCCTACTCCCTCCGCCACAAGCGGGCGCACGAAGCGGGGGGCGCAGGGGTTGAGCCTGGCGCGATGAATTGATGAAGAAACCGCCGGGATGGCACCCGGCCGGCGACAGCGAATGTGGAGAGGTGGCCGAGCTGGCTGAAGGCACTCGCCTGCTAAGCGAGTTTCCTGGGAAACCGGGAACCCGGGTTCGAATCCCGGCTTCTCCGCCAATGTTCTACAATATTTTCAGGATTCGGGGTATACTCCGAACCTGGCCCGGGCCGTCGCGGCCGGGACGTGGTGGAGCTTTAGACGCGCCCTTGGCTCAGCTGGATAGAGCAACGGACTACGAATCCGTAGGTCGCAGGTTCGAATCCTGCAGGGCGCACCATGATTGGGGGGCTGCGGCGGAACCCGCCGCGGTCCCCTATCTTTTTCGAAGCCGGCCGGCGTGAGGCTCCCGCACGAGCACTATATGCGCCTGGCCTTGCGCGAGGCTGCACGCGGCGGCCGCGCCGACGAGGTCCCCATCGGGGCGGTTCTCGTCGCCGCCGACGGCGAGGTAATCGCACGCGCCTACAACAGGCCGGCCGGCGGATGCGACCCGACCGCTCATGCCGAGGTCGTCGCGCTGCGTCGCGCCGCCCGGCGGCTGGGAAACTACCGACTCCCTGGCACAACGCTCTACGCCACCCTCGAGCCGTGCGCGATGTGCGCCGGGGCTCTGGTCCTCGCACGTGTCGCCCGCGTGGTCTTCGGCGCGCCGGACCCCAAGGGCGGCGCGGCCCGAACCCTTTACCGCATCCTCGATGACCCGCGGTTGAACCATCGGGCCGAGATCATCCACGGAGTGCTCGAGGCCGAAAGCCAGGAGCTGCTGCGGGAATTCTTTCGCGAACGCCGGGCCCGGCGGCTGCAGCGGTGAACCTCCGGCGCCGATCCGTGCTATACTGAAAAACGGAGAGGTGGCCGAGTGGCCGAAGGCGCCGCTCTCGAAAAGCGGTAGCGCTCTAAAGGTGCTCGTGGGTTCAAATCCCACCCTCTCCGCCAACTCGAACCGCTCGCGACTAGATTGATCGAGGGCTGCGGACCCCTTGGGCTCGCGGTTCGAGTTCGGGCTGCGATCGGATCGCAACCCGGTACTGCGTCGTGGCTTCGCCGCTCCTTCTCTGATCGGTCCAGTTCATAACCGGATTAGGTCCGAGGTGCGCTTTGCCACTCTCCTCCGTGTGATTTCCTTGCGTTTTCCGACCAATTCAGCTATTTTTGCCGGCGGAGAGATGTCCGAGCGGCCGAAGGAGCACGTCTGGAAAGCGTGTAGGCGGTCATAAGCTGCCTCGTGGGTTCAAATCCCACTCTCTCCGCCACGGAAGGTTGAACGCGGGCCGACATCGGCCGGCGAGGCCGGGGATGGTCTGGTCCTGCGCGGCGGGAACTTGTGAAACCCGTCAGGTCCGGAAGGAAGCAGCGGTAAACAGGATCTCCCGGGTGCCGCAGGGGTGCCTGGCCTGAACCGGTCCCGTCGGTCGATGCCGGCCCGCGTTTTTCGGGCAAGGGAGTGCGACGCGCGACAGGGAGGGAGGATCGGCTGTGTCCTATCAGGTCTTCGCCCTGAAATGGCGCCCGCAGAGGTTCGCGGATGTCGTGGGCCAGGAGCACGTCACGCGCCCGCTCCAGAACGCCATTCGCGAGAACCGCGTACCCCACGCCTTCCTGCTCACCGGCGGTCGCGGCGTCGGCAAGACCACCACCGCGCGCATCCTGGCCAAAGCGCTCGTCTGCGAGCATGGTCCGTCGCCGGAGCCTTGCAACGAGTGCCGTCTCTGCAAGGAAGTGACGGCGGGCAGCGCGATGGACATCGTTGAGATGGACGCGGCCTCCAACCGCGGCATCGAGGACGTCCGGGACTTGCGCGAGAGTCTCAACTACGCCCCCGCGTCGGCGCGCTACAAGATCTACATCGTGGACGAGGTCCACATGCTCACCAAGGAGGCGTTCAACGCATTCCTCAAGACACTCGAGGAGCCGCCCCCCTACGTCAAGTTCATCTTTGCGACGACCGACCTGCACAAGGTGCCGATCACGATCCAGTCGCGCTGCCAGCGCTACGACTTTCGACTGCTCGATCGCGCCGAGATCGTCGAGCAGCTGCGACGCATCGTCGAGGCCGAGGGGATCGTGATGAGCCCGGCGGCCCTTGGCGCGGTGGCCGGGGCGGGCGAAGGAAGCATGCGCGACGCCGAAAGCCTGCTCGAGCAGGTGGTGGCCTACTGCGGCCGCACGGTGCGCGACGAGGAAGTCGCCACGGCCCTCGGGCTCCCCGAGGAGAAGACTCTGATGGCCTTCTGCGCCGATCTGCTCGGGCGCAGCGGGGCGGCCTGCCTGGCGACGCTCGACGCCGTAGCCGCTCTCGGGATGGACGCCCGCGTGTTCGCGCGAGAGGTGCTGGGGATGCTGCGCAACCTCGCGGTGCTGCGTGCCGCCCCCGAGGCGGTCGACTTGATCCCGGTGACGCCGGAGACGCTCGCCGAGTTGCAGCCCCTGGCGGCCGCAGCGAGCCCCGGGCACCTGCAATCGCTCTTCGAAATCTTCCTGCGCGTCGAGACCGAGGTGCGCAACGCGACCTTTCCCCGGATGCTGCTGGAACTGGCGGTGCTGCGCGCGGTACGCCTCGAGGAGGTGCAGGAGATCGCGGCGCTCCTGGAGCGGCTCGAGCAGTTCGAGCGGCGGCTCGCCGCGGGGGGGTGGTCCGCGCCGACCCCCGGAACCGCCGCGTCCCCGGAGTCGTCGGTACCCATGGCGGCGACGCGGCACGAGGCTGAACGGACGCCGCCGGTGGTCGCGTCCCCTGAGGCTCTCCCGGGGACTTCAAGCACTCCCGCCGCCGATGATCTCTTTGCCCGATTTGTCGAGCGGGTGCAGCGCGAGAAAGGGATGCTCGCCGGGTTTCTCGAGCACGGACGGCTGATCAAAGCCGGGGACGGGGTGCTCGAGATCGGCTTCGCGCCGCAGGACGGCTTCTTTCTTGAGACGGCGAGGGAGACGCAGAACATCACCTTCCTGCGGACGGTCGCCCGGGAATTGCTCGGCGCGCGCACCGAGGTTCGCCTCTTGACCATCGCCGGAGAAGGCGGGGAGCCCGACGCGGCAGGCCCCGCCGCGCGCGAGACCGACGTGCACCGTAAGCACCGGCACGAGGCGCTCAATGCTCCCGCGACCGGCTGGGCTGCCGAGATCCTCCAGGCGCAGGTGGTGGAAGTAAAGATCAACCCCTAGCCGGCGACCCGCCCGTTTCCCGCAACGCTCGGCAATGTGCCAACGGAGGCTCTGACATGAACCAGATGCAGCAGATGATGCGCCAGGCCCAGAAAATGCAGGCCCAGATTCTCAAGGTGCAGGAGGAGATGGCCGGGCACCGGGCGGAGGCCACGGCCGGCGGCGTGGTGACCGTGGGCGCCAGCGGCAAGGGGGAGATTCTCGATGTGCGGATCGATCCCGAGGCGGCTCGCCCCGAGGATGTCGAGATGCTCCAGGATCTCTTCGTGGTCGCCGCGAACGAGGCCCTGAGCAAGGCGCGCGAGGCAGTCGAGCAGGCGATGAAGAAAGTCACCGGCGGCGCCGGTCTCCCCGGCCTCTTCTAGAGTGCGGGCGCTTCGCCCGCAAGACTATGGAGGCTTGTGCCCTAACACGTCGGAGACTTCCCAAACTCGGGATCTGGAGTTGTTGTGATAGAGCGTAACAACATTCTCGCGAGCAGGGTGCGGAGAGGAAATTCATGGGCTACACGAGAAGCACCGACCGTCTGATCGCCGAACTCTCGCGCCTGCCCGGGGTCGGTCGCCGGGCGGCCCAGACGATGGTCCTGGACATCCTCAAGCTTCCCCAGGAGGAAGCGGTGCGTCTCGCTCGCCTGATTCTCGAAGTCAAGAAGAAGACCCGTGACTGCACTTCCTGCTTCAATCTCACCGAGGAGGAGCTCTGCCCGATCTGTTCCGACCAGTCGCGCGACCGGGGGTTGCTCTGCGTCGTCGAGGAGCCCCACGACCTGGCCGCGCTCGAGAAGGCCCGGAGCTTCCGCGGCCTCTACCACATTCTCGGCGGGGTGCTTTCCCCGTTGGAGGGCATCGGGCCGGAGCAGCTGCGCGTTCGCGAGCTGCTCGAGCGCATCGGCGCCGGGTCCTTCCGCGAGGTGCTGATCGCCACCAACCCAACGCTCGAGGGCGAGGCCACCGCCCTGTATCTGGGCAGGCAGCTCAAGGGCCTGGGCGTCCAGGTCACGCGGCTGGCGCGCGGGGTTCCCGTGGGCGGCGAGCTCGAGTACATCGACGAACTGACGCTCGCCAAGGCGATCGAGAACCGGCGTGACATATAATGACGGGCAAGGCTGTTCATGGGGACGGAGCCGAGGTTCTTCAGGAGCGTCATTTTTCGTCCCGGCAAGGCAGCCCCGAGTCTCGCGCGGAGGCGTACGAGCCGTACGCCGCACAAGCGGAGCGAGGGGCAACGCCGCCGGGGCGGAAAAGGGCCTCCTGAAGAGCCCCGGCCCGGTTAACGAGAGCTGGAGGGGCAGATGAAGGGGATTACAGAGATTCGTTGGCACGCGCGGGCGGGGCAGGGTGCGGTCTCGGCGGCGAAGATCCTCGCCGACACCGCGATGGCGGCCGGGGACTACGTCCAGGCTTTCCCCGAATACGGACCCGAGCGCGAAGGGGCGCCGGTGCAGGCGTACAACCGCATCGCCAAAAGGAAGTTTTCGATCTATTGCGTGATCGAGCACCCCGGGGTGATCGTGGTCATGGACCCGACGCTCCTCGATGCGGTGGACGTCACGGAAGGCGGGACGCCCGAGACGCTCTTTCTGATCAACACCCCCAAGTGCCCCGCCGACATCAAGGCGGCGCACCCGCAGCTCAAGCCGTTTCGCGTGACCACCGTCGACGCGACGAACATCTCGCTCTCGGCGCTCGGCAAGAGCTTCCCGAACACGCCGACGCTCGGGGCGCTGGCGAAGGTGTCCGGCGTCGTCGGTCTCGACACGCTGCTGGAGAACGTCAAGGGCATCCTCGGCAAGAAGCTCTCGGCCGAGGTCATCGAACAGAACCTGAGCATCGTACGCCGCGGGTTCGAGGAGGTACAGAAGTAGCCATGAGCAAGAAGAAAGGCTGGAAGGAACTGGAGTTCGGCGGCGTGATCCCCGGCGGGGGGACCTCGGACGCCTACGTCACCGGCGGCTGGCGCACGTTCCGGCCGGTGCGGGACAAGGCGAAGTGCGTCAACTGCCTGACCTGCTGGGTCTTCTGTCCCGACTCGGCGATCCTCGTCACTGTCGACGGCAAGCACAACGACTTCGACCTGAAGCACTGCAAGGGGTGCGGGATCTGCGCTCACGAGTGCCCGAAGAAGGTCCAGGCGATCACGATGGTCGAAGAGGCCGAGTTCAAGAACGAGGGGGTCTGCCATGCCGAAGAGTAAGATCGCCGGCATCACCGGAAACGAAGCCATGGCCGAGGCGATGCGCCAGATCGCCCCCGACGTCGTCGCCGCCTACCCGATCACCCCGTCGACGCAGGTGGTCGAGAATTTTTCGCAGTTCGTCGCGGACGGCAAGGTGCCGACGAACTTCATCGCCGTCGAGAGCGAGCACTCGGCGATGAGCGCCTGCATCGGGGCGGCGGCAGCGGGCGGGCGCGTGATGACCGCGACTTCGTCGGCCGGCCTGGCCTACATGTGGGAGATGCTCTACGTCGCGGCGGGCCTGCGCCTGCCGATCGTCATGGCGTGTGTAAACCGCGCGCTCTCGGCGCCGTTGAACATCCACGGCGACCACTCCGACTCGATGGGGGCGCGCGACGCCGGCTGGATCCAGCTCTTCGGCGAGAACGCGCAGGAGGCCTACGACAACGCGCTGATGGCGATCGGGATCTCCGAAGACCTGAAGGTGCGGCTGCCGGTGATGTGCTGCTACGACGGCTTCACGATCAGCCACTCCATTGAGCGGGTCGAGCTGCTCGCCGACGAGACCGCGAAGAAGTTCGTCGGCGACTACCAGCCGCTGCACCCGATGCTGGACGTGACCAAGCCTGTCACCTACGGCGCGGTCGACCTGCAGGACTACTACACCGAACACAAGCGCCAGCAGTCCGAGGCGATGGCCCAGGCGCGCGGGGCGATCAAGCGCGAGGCCGAGCGCTTCGCGAAGCTGACGGGGCGCTCCTACGGCAGCTTCGAGACGCACCGGCTCGAGGACGCCGAGATCGGCATCCTGTCGCTCGGCTCCTCGGCGGGGACGCTGCGCGAGGTGGTGAACGAGCTGCGCGAGGAGGGGGTCAGGGTCGGCACGCTCAAGCTGCGGGTCTTCCGCCCCTTCCCGGCGGAAGAGCTGGCGGCGGCCCTGGGGCACCTCAAGGTGCTGGCGGTGCTCGATCGATCAGACTCCTTTGGCGCCTTCGGCGGCCCGGTCTTCCACGAGGTGCGCTCGGCGCTGTTCGAGCAGCCGAAGCGTCCCCGGACGGTGAACTTCATCTACGGCCTCGGCGGCCGCGACCTGACTCTCGAGGAGGGGCGCCAGCTGGTGCACCGTCTCAAGAAGGCGGTCGACACCGGGAAGATCGAGAGCCACTACGACTACCTCCAGGTCCGCGAGTAGGGGGAGACAGACGCGATGACGACGAAATATTCGGTCAGCCTGAAGGAATTCGCGAAGAAGCCGGAACAGCTCGCCGGCGGCCACCGGCTCTGCGCCGGGTGCATGCACTCGGTGATCGTGCGCCAGACGCTGATGGCCGCAGACTACCCGGTGGTCGCCACCGCCGCGACCGGCTGCCTCGAGGTCGCGACCTCGATCCACCCCTTCACCGCCTGGCGGGTGCCGTGGATCCACAGCGCCTTCGAAAACGCCGCGGCGACCGCCTCCGGCATGGAGGCGATGTACCAGTCGCTGAAGAAGCAGGGGAAGCTCCCATCCGACACCGAGCGGCGCTTCATCGCCTTCGGCGGCGACGGCGCCACCTACGACATCGGCTTGCAGGCGCTCTCGTGCGCCCTCGAGCGCGGCCACCGGATGCTCTACATCTGCCTGGACAACGGCGCGTACATGAACACCGGCATCCAGCGCTCGAGCGCCACCCCGATGGGCGCCTCGACGACCACCTCGCCGTCCGGCAAGCTGAGCCCCGGCAAGATGCAGTGGCGCAAGGACCTGGCCGCGATCGTGTCGGCGCACCGCATCCCATACGTGGCCCAGGCCTCGCCGAGCAACTGGCGGGACTACACGATCAAGGTCAAGAAGGCGCTGGCCGTCGACGGGCCGAGCTTCATCAACGTGATCTCGACCTGCCACCGCGGCTGGCGCAGCAAACCGGCCGAGGCGGTCTCGATCCTGCGCAAGGCGGTCGACAGCTGCTACTGGCCGCTCTTCGAGATCGAGGAGGGCAAGATGACGATCAATTACACGCCCAAGGAGAAGCTGCCGGTCATCGAGTGGCTCAAGCTGCAGGGCCGCTTCGCCCACCTGTTCAAGCCCGCGCCGAACATGGAGATGCTCGATGCGTTCCAGGCGCGGGTCGACCTGGAGTGGGAGCGCCTGCAAAAGCTCGCCGCCTGCGGGCTGTAGCTCCCTTGCGGGGGGCGCCCGGGTGTGCGATACTCATCAAACGCTTCCGGGGCGCCCCGCGCCGGGGGAATGAGGAGATGATACGGTGAACGCCAACCCTGACCTGATCCTCTACGAGGAGGAGTTCCAGCAGATCGTGGCCGAGGTCGAGCGACTCTGTCGCGAAGCCAACGCCAAGGTCGTCTTCCTCGTCGACAAGAACGGCCAGCTCATCGCCTCCTCGGGCAATGCCGGAGGCATGGACACCACGTCGCTCGCCTCGCTCACCGCCGGCAACATCGCCGCCACGGGGGGGCTCGCGAAGCTGCTCGGGGAAAAGGAGTTCTCGATCCTCTTCCACGAGGGCGAGAAGGACAACATGCACATCTCCCTCGTCGGCGATCGCGTAATCCTCGTCGTGATCTTCGACACCCGCACTTCGCTCGGCCTGGTGCGGCTGCGCGTCAAGCGCACCTCGGAGAGTCTCGTGCGCATCTTCGAGGAGATCGCCCGGAAGACCGAGCGCGAGAAGACCGGTGTCGGTGTCGGCGCGACCGAGGCCTCCTCGCCGTTTGCCGAGATCACCGAAGACGATATCGACAATCTTTTCCGTTAGGGGATATCAGGCGCCGTGTCGTTCATCAACTACGCTTCGCGGGAAATCAACTGCAAGATCGTCTACTACGGTCCCGGCCTCTGCGGGAAGACGACCAATCTTCAGTACATCTACCAGAAGACCAACCCCGACATCCGCGGGAAGATGATCTCCCTGGCGACCGAGACCGAACGCACGCTCTTCTTCGATTTTCTGCCGCTGGCGCTCGGGAGCATCCGCGGTTTCAAGGTACGCTTCCACCTCTACACCGTGCCCGGGCAGGTCTTCTATGACGCGTCGCGCAAGCTGATCCTCAAGGGGGTCGACGGCGCGATCTTCTGCGCCGACTCCCAGGTCGAGCGCATGGAGGCCAACTCGGAGAGCATCGAGAACCTCCGCTTCAACCTCCAGGAGCAGGGCTACGACCTGGACAAGCTGCCGTACGTCATCCAGTACAACAAGCGCGACTTGCCCAACGTCGCGCCGGTGCACGAGATGCGCGAGCTGCTCAACCCGGGCGGCGTGCCGGACTTCGAGGCGGTGGCGCCGATCGGGACCGGGGTCTTCGACACCCTCAAGGCGGTCGCCCGCCTCGTCCTGATCGAGCTCAAGAGGGGCCAGGGCGGGTAGCAGGCCGCGCGGCCTGCTCCGCAGGCATCGGTGACGTTCCAGTCTTGACACTCATGCGCACTCCCGTTATGGTTGTGCCCGCCGAATATGCGACCGACATTCCCTGGTAGCTCAATCGGCAGAGCATTCGGCTGTTAACCGAAGGGTTGCTGGTTCGAGTCCAGCCCAGGGAGCCAATTAAGACCAAAGCGGTATTCACTGCCGAAACGGCATTTCAAATTTTCAAAGTCCTTTTGTCCTCAATATAGCCACTTGCTTGTTAAAAGAAATCGCCATATCCTTTATTAGTGGTCAGCGATAGAAAAGTAACTTTCATAGGGGGGTGCCCGTGAGGCGAGGGCTCACCGGAGAATACTCGACGCTGGTCGTCGGCGGTGAACCGGTCCGTGCGTTCATTCCCCGCCCAGTACCACCTGAGCCTGCTCTCGGCGTCGATGCGAAATTGCGCGAGGCCCTAGACCAGGCACTCCTCGCCCTTGGCCGACTCGACAGCGTAACGACGCTGCTCCCGGATACGCAACTCTTCCTCTACATGTATGTCCGGAAGGAAGCGGTGCTTTCCTCCCGCATCGAGGGGACGCAATCCTCGCTCTCGGATCTTCTCCTCTTCGAACTGGACGAGGCTCCCGGAGTGCCGATCGACGATGTCGTCGAGGTGTCGAACTATGTTGCGGCGATGAAGCACGGGCACGAGCGGCTGCGGGAGGGCTTCCCGCTCTCCAACCGGTTGCTTCGCGAGATCCACGGCATCCTGCTGGCCAAGGGGCGAGGCAGCGATCGTCTTCCGGGAGAGTTTCGTCGGTCGCAGAACTGGATCGGGGGCACCCGCCCGGGGAACGCCGCGTTCGTACCGCCGCCAGCCGATCGGGTCGAGGAATGCATGGCTGCCCTGGAGAGGTTCCTCCACGATCTGCCGGAGCGGACTCCAGTCCTGCTGAAAGCGGCGATGGCGCACGTGCAGTTCGAGACGATCCATCCCTTTCTGGACGGCAACGGCAGGGTGGGACGGCTGCTGATCCCGCTCATCCTTTGCCAGGAGAATGTGCTGCGGGAACCGCTGCTGTACATGAGCCTCTACCTCAAGCAGCATCGGAGCCGCTACTTCGAGCTGCTCTCCTCGGTGCGGCTCACGGGGGACTGGGAATCATGGATTCTCTTCTTTGCGGAGGGGATCCGGGAGATGGCAGACGGGGCCGTGGCAACCGCGCGGAAGCTCGAGCAGGTTGCCGTCGAGGACCGCGCGCGCATCGCGGCGCTGGGCCGGGTCTCGGGGTCCGCGCTGAGGATCCACCAGGCGCTGCAGCAGCGGCCGCTCGACTCGATCCCCCGCCTGGTCAGGGAGACGCGTCTGAGCGCCCCGACGGCCGCGTCGGCACTCGCGGCACTCGCGCAAGCTGGTATCGTCCGGGAGATCACGGGGCGAAAACGGAATCGTCTCTACGCCTACGAACGCTATCTTTCCATCCTGCGCGAGGGGACGGATCGGGAGTGAACGTCCGGCGGATCCTCAGATCAACTGCGACATGGGAGCAGTTCCGCGACGCACTCCGCCCGCTCGCTGCAAAAGAGAAGGGCGACTGCTTCGAAGCGCTCGTCGAGCACTATCTCAAGCTCAGCCCGATCTACACGTCCATCCTGAAGCACGTCTGGCATCTGCGCGATGTTCCGCCCGACAAACGCAAGAGGCTCAACCTCCCGGGGCCGGACGAGGGGATCGACCTTATCGCGGAAACGGTGGACGGAGGATTCTGGGCGATCCAGTGCAAGTACAAGGAGGACGAGGAGCACTCGCTCACTCGGGGTGAGCTGAGCACTTTCACCGACCTCGCCTTCAGCATCTGCAAGGATACCGAGTTCGGCCTGGTCTGAACGACGGCGGACCGTTTCAGCTACAAACTCAAGCTCTATGGCGATCGCAAGCTTCTGTGCCGGGGACATCTGGCGGGGGCTTGACGCCGCTTTCTTCAAGCAACTTCACCGCAACCTTGCTGGAGCAACCATCAAGCCGAGCGGCTCCATCCCCACCAGCGCCCTTGTCACCTCCCGGCTGGGAGCCAGGCAAAGAGTTCGAAACGTGTCAACGAAGGGGAGCCACGCACAAGTCGGGTCGGGAATCAGCTGCCGCCCGCGTCCGCGCCCTCATGCGGTTTGAGCAATTCTATCTCCCGCCGCAGTACCTGCGCCTTTTCCGACAGGCGTGCGGCGTCTTTCTCTGACCGACCAAAATAGCCCCGGTCCCGGACATCCATGTCCTGCAGGGTCTCGATGGTTGCGGCCAGCATGTCGGTCTGGCCGCGACCTTCCCGCACGGCTGCGCCGCTGCTTTGTACGAGGGCGGCCACCTCTTCGGCCTGCCGCTCGATCCGGCGGGCCGAATGCTCCTGCTCGCGGGTGGAGGCAACGATGGCGCCCGTGGTGCGGCGGTCCTCCTGTACCGAACCCTGGAGGGTGGCGATCTCCCTGCTCTGCTCGACGGTGGCAGACGCGATTTCCTTCGCGCGTGCGGCAATCGACTCCACGGTGCCCGAGAGGCTGTGGGTCGTCGTCGCGATCTCCCCGATCGCCCGGCTGATGGCCTGCACCTGCTGGAGCGAGCTCACGGCGCTCTCCCGGATCGAGCCGAGCGCTTCGGCGGCCCTGCCCGAGAGCTCCACGCCTTCGTCCACCTGCAGGCGGCTCTGCCTCATCGAGGCGAGGGAGGCGTCCGCCTGCTCGCGAAAGGCGCGCACGATCCCGGCGATCTCGCGGGTGGAGTCAGCCGTCCGGTTGGCGAGGTTCCTGATCTCGTCGGCGACAACCGCGAACCCCCTGCCGTGCTCGCCCGCCTGCGCGGCAATGATCGCGGCATTGAGGGCGAGCAGGCCGGTCTGCTCAGTGACCTCGTCGATGACGCCGGTGATCGTGGCGATCTCCCCCACCCGCCGGGCCAGTTCAGAGATCGACTCGGCTGCCGCCCCCACCCCTTCCCGGATCCGCTCCATGCCCGCCCGGGTGCTGGCAACCGCCTGATTTCCCGCAGCCGCGTCGGTCGCAACGTGCTCGGCGAGAGACGTGGATTGCTTGAGATTCCGGTCGATCTCCCGCACCGTGAAGTCCATTTCGGTCATGCTCGCGGAAGAGGCATCCAGCGCGCGCGTCAAGTCCCGGGTGGCGCCGCTTGTGCGCTGCAGAGCGGCGCTGGAGCGATTGATGGCTGCGGCGTTCGCATCGCTGCGCTCCTGAAGTTGCGCGATCTGCTCATTGACCGCGGCGATCTGCCGGACCTGCGCGCCGACCGCAATACGGCTCTCCGCGGCCGACTCCGCAAGCCGACCGTGAACCGCCTCGATTTTCATCAGTTCCTGCCGCATCGCGGCAAAAAGGCTGGCTGTTCCATCGATGACCTGGCTCTTGCGATCGAGGTTTGCAACGAGCTCATGCGCTGTCTTCCCCGTCTCGTCGGCGTGGGCCACGAAGGCTTCGACGGTTTCGATCACCCGGCGCAACGTCCCCTGGAGCCGGTCGATCAGGGCGTTGAACTGCAGAACCAGTCTGCCAAGCGTATCATCCGAGTCGAGCGAGAGGCGCGTGGCCGAAATGCCCTCACCGCTGGCTAGCGACTCGAGCTGACGGCTGACCTCCTCGACGGGACGCAGCAGAAAGCGCTTCACGAGCAGGAAATTCAGTCCGCCAACCACCAAGCCGGCCACCACGCACAGCCCCGCGAAGGCCAGCCGCAGGCCCGGGCGGTACTCGGCGAAGGGTGTGACCACGAGCGGGAAGACGAGCCCCATCGCCAGGCCGGTGCCCATCATGGCGAGAAAAAGTGCGCGGACGATGCTCGGCCGCCGGATCAACGGGGCTGCACCGCAGAGGGCTGACCCGCGTCCTCGAAATAGGACGGGGCGTTGCCCGGCGGCCGGCACGCCAGATACCGCCCGCTGGTATCCGTTGCGCGTTCCGGACGCTCATCATGGGCCAGGGAGAGCGAGAGGGTCTCGGGATTGCCATCTCTCATGGTGGGGACAATTCTCAGGGGAGAGCAGAGCTTTGTCAATGCAATGGCCTGTCTCTCCCCGCCCCGTCTCCTCAAAGCAGCAGCGCGAGGGCGGGGAGGGTGGCGAAGCTCAGGAGGATGCCCGCGCCGACGAGCGCGGCGCTCAACTCCGGAGCAAGTCCGGCGAGCAGCGCCAGGGCTCCGGCGGAGATCATCGGGGGCATCCCGGCCTCGAAAATCGAGACCGACGCCGCAAGTCCGTCGATGCCGAGGGCGCGACAGATGCCGAGCGCCACGAGCGGTGCGGCGACGAGCTTGAGCCCGAGCCCCGTCGCCAGCGGTCCGACGGCGCCGCGACCGACCCGCAGCCGCAACTGGCACCCGACGGCGATCATCACGACCGGGACGAGCGTGTCTGCCAGTGCCTCGAGAAGGCGCACGGCGATCGGGTGGAAACCGACCGGCCGGAGCGCGAGTGCCACGAGCAGCGCGAGGAAGGGTGGGAAGGTCGCGACCTTGCGTGCGACGGTGGCCACGGTCGGGCGCTCGGCGTTCCGGCCGTAGAGAGCGAGAACCACCGAGCCCCAGGTCGCCAGACCGAGGAATGTGCCGAACTGGTCGTAGATCACCGCGTAGGGGACGGCCGCCTCGCCGAGGAAGGACGTGACCATCGGGATCCCGAGGAACGAGGTGTTTCCGAGCGGCGCGAGCAACAGGAGGCTCCCCGTGGTTTCCCGCGACCAGCGGCGCAGCCGCGCGATCGCCAGCACCGCGGCTGCGGTCAGCGCCAGCATGGCCCAGGGCATCAGAGCGGGCGCGAGCAGCGCGCGGCTCGGCGCAAGAGCGGGCACCGTGCGCAGCACGAGGGCCGGAAGAGAGACGTGGATCACGAAGAGGTTCAGGACGGCGGCGGTCTGCTCGGGGAACTGCGGCAGCCGCCGAATGGCGACGCCGATCAGGAGGCAGGCGAGCACGACGACGAAGTTTTCCACGGCGCCCTCCTCGCTCCCGCTTCCACGAACATGATACCACTCCCTGCGGCAGCCGACGTCCGCTCTGCTAGAATGAGAAAGTGAACGTCAAGGTCAAGCTCTTCGCCTCGCTGCGGAAGTTCGGTCCCGACGTTCAGATGATCGATCTCCCCGATGCCACGACGATCGACGCGGTCGAGCGGAGCCTGAACCTTCCCCCCACAATCAGGCTCCTGAGGGTTGTCAACGGCGAACACCGCGCCGCGGGGCACATCCTGCAGGAGGGTGACGAGCTCGCCCTGTTCCCGCCGATCGCCGGCGGGTAGTCGCGCCGGTCAACCGCCTTCCGGCTCCGCGCAGATGGAGAGGAGCACCGCCGTTGCGGCGCCGAGCCGCCCCGCGGCGAGGAGTGCGTCTCGGTCGACGGCCATCCCGTCGTGAATGATCCCGCGGCAACCCCGCCAGAAGTCCTCCGGGAGTTCCCCGAGGAGGCCGAGAAGGACGGAAGAGGCGACGAGAACCTGCTCACGCAGCAGCGAGGGACCGAGTTCGGCCATCAGCAGATTGAAGAGCTTGATCCTCACCCAGCCCTCCCCCGCCGCGCAGGTTTCCCCGGTTTCCCGGTGACTGATCGCGCTACGCAGCGAGGAGTAGGCCCCGCCCCGCCGCAACGTGGCGCCAACGAGCCCCGGCATGGCGGCGGACAGCGCGAGCGTCGAGCCGTCCCGGACGACGGCAGCGCAAATGTCGTCGACCGGTCTGCCCTCGAGAAACACCGACTGGATCTTCTCGAGTGTCTCGGGTCCGGCTGCGAGTTCCTGCCGCAGAAACGAGTCGACCGGACAGCCGACGCGGCGCCGGATCGTCACGCCCTGTTGGAGCAGCGGAAAGAAGCGCGCCACGAGTGGCGCCTCGACGGCGAACGCGAGACGGGTCGGCGGCTCTGCCACGGGAGGATTCCCGAGGATCATGTCTGAAGCCTCCGGAGCGAGAAACGGCGCCCGCGAAAGCAGCCGCCCGCGCGATGCGGGGCGGCCGCCGGTGCTCTCTCGGCGTCGCGGGCGGCTCGCGCTACCAGTTGAAAACCTTGTCCAGATCCTCGTCGGCGACCCCGAACGTCACGTTGTGCGGGGCGAGTTGCTCGGTCTTGAAGTAGCTCGGCAGCCGGTCGTGCTGCGGGGTGAAGCCGGCCCGGGCGTTGAAGTCCCGCTCCATCGTGAGCACCTTTTTCCCCAGCGCGGTCACGCCGTCGCCCGTCAGGGGCACCCCGGAGAAGGCGCTCAGCAGATCGAGCATGGCCTGGAAGGTCTCGGGCTGGTCGAGGATCGCGAACGCGATGAAGAGGCACATCCCCGTGGAGTCGATCGCCGCGGTCGCGATCTGGAGGTTGCGGGACAGCTCCACCTGCCCCTCGGGCATCAGCGCGTTCACGTCGCCGCCCACCTTCAGGACGTTCTGGGCGACCGCGTAGCCCGCGGTGTGGTCGGCCCCCATCGGGCTCGTGGCGTAGGTGACGCCGATCCCCTGGACCGCGCGCGGGTCGTAGGCCGGCATCGCCTGGTTCTTGACCACCGGCACCCGCTCGACGCCGAAAGCCTTGCCGGTCATGCCGGCCCCGTTGCCGAGAATGCGGCCGAGGTGCGTGCCCTTGCCGACCTCGTGCACGAGCGCTATGGCCGCGTCGGCGTCGCCGAACTTGGCGAGGCCGGCCTCCATCGCGACCCCGATCGTCGCCCCCATCTCAATGGTGTCGAGTCCGTAGGTGTCGTCGAGGAAGTCGAGCATGGCGATCTTGTCGAGGTCGTCGATGCCGCAGTTGCCGCCGTGAGCCCAGACGGTCTCGTACTCGGGCTGCTTGGTGAGGAAATGGCCGTCCTTGTCGTGGTAGGTGCCGGAGCACTGGATGACGCAGCCGCGGTGGCAGCCGTGGGTCGCAAGACCGCCGCGCTTGGTCTCGGTTTCGGCCTGCGTCTCGCCGCTGATCTTCGCGGCGCCGTCGAAGCGGCCCAGCTTGAAGTTGTAGGTGGGGTAGCCACCCACCTCGTTGACGATGTTCGTCAGCACGTTCGTGCCGTAGGCCGGGAGCCCCTGGCCGGTGACGGGGTGTTTCTTCAGGCCCTCGACCCACTTCTTGTTCGCCTCGCGGAACTTCTCCAGGTCCTTGGGCATCCGCATCGACGTGCCGGAGTCGTCCAGTACGATGGCCTTGATGTTCTTCGCGCCCATCACGGCTCCCACGCCGCCACGGCCGGCGTGGCGGGTCGGCCGCAGCTCCATGTCGGTGAAGGCCACCGTGGCCGCAGCCATCTTCATCTCGCCGGCGGGACCGATCGAGATGCAGGCGATCTTGTCGCCGTGGGCCTGCTTCAACTTCTCGACGAGGTCGTAGTTCGTGAGCATCCGGAGGCCGTTGTCCTTGGTGATGACGACGCCGTCCTTGTTGACGAAGACCTTGTAGAGGTCGTCGCCGGGCGGCTTGCCCTCGAGCACGATGGCGGCGTACCCGAGCCGGGCCAGGACCTGCGAGGCCTGGCCGCCGGAGTTCGCCTCCTTGATGCCGCCGGTGAGCGGGCTCTTGCAGCCGACGGAGATTCGGCCAGACTGCGCGCCTGCCGACCCGCTCAGGAGCCCCGGGGCGATAACGAGCTTGTTCTCGGCCCCCAGCGGGTGACAGAGCGGCGGGACCTCCTTCGAGACGATCGCGGACGTCATCGCCCTGCCACCGAGCCCGGTGTAGTCGCCGATCGGCACCGTCGTCGCCTTCGGGCCGCCTGCTGCTCCGACATCGATCCTCAGAATCTTGTCCATGGCACCCTCCTGCTGTCCTCGGCAATTTTGGCGCGCACAACCCAGACACCCAACGGCTGAAGTAACTTCTTGTAAACTATTCCTGCGGATTGCTTCCGTCAAGGTGTTCGGCAGTATAATCAGCCGGCATGGAACTGCTCGAGGGGCTGCTGACCAGGCGAAGCGTCCGCACGTTCGCGCCGCGGCCGGTGAGCCGCGCAGTGGTGCTCGAGATCCTCCGCGCCGGGGCCTGGGCCCCCTCGGGCCTTAACAGCCAGCCGTGGCGCTTCGCGATCGTCTTCGATGCCGCCGTCCGCGGCAGGCTCGCGCAGTTGACCCGTTACGGCAGGATTCTCGAGGAGGCGCCGGTCTGTCTCCCGGTCTTCATGGATCGGGAGGCAGGGTACGACGAGGTCAAGGACCTCCAGGCGATCGGCGCCTGCATCCAGAACCTGCTGCTGGCCGCTCACGGCCTCGGCTTGGGGGCGGTCTGGCTCGGGGAGATTCTCAAGAGCGCCGCCGAGGTGCGCGCCGTCCTCGGGCTGCCGGCGAATCTGGAGCTGATGGCGGTCGTCGCCGTCGGCCACCCCGTCGGTGCGGTCAAGGCGCCGGCGCGGCGTGATCTGGCCGAGCTGATCGTCAAGGAACTCTGATCCGCCACGGGGGCGCGCGAACACCAGAGGCATGAGCGGCGGCGGGCATCTTTTCCGGTTCGTCAACAACCTGCGGCTGCGCTGGAAGCTGCTGATCGTGGTGCTGCCGCTGGCGACGATCCCGGTCCTCATCGCGGGGACGCTCGTCGGGTACATTGCGACCCGCCAGGCCTACCGCGGCATCACGCAGACGAGCAAGGACGACCTCGAGCACATGTCCCGGTTCGCCATCGATCTGTTGGATTCGCACTACCGGCAGTTCGAGGTCTATCAGCAGGACCGGAAGAAGAGCATCGACCGGGAACTCGCGACGCTCGTGAACCTGGCCTACAACCTGGTGGAGAGCGAGCAGCGCCAGCAGCGCGCCGGGGGGATCGGCCTGGCCGCAGTCCAGCGCGAGGCGAGCAAGGCCCTCAAGACCATCAACGTCGGCGAGAGCGGCTACCTCTACGCCATGACGAGCAAGGGGCAGCTTACCGCCCACGTGGCGATGGAGGGGCGCAACATCTTCGATCAGCAAGACGAGAGCGGCCGGTACTTCATCCGCGAGATGTGCCGGGCGGCCCTGGCAGCCAGGCCCGGCGAGGTGCTCTTCATCGTCTACCCCTGGCGCAACGCGGTGCTCGGCGACAAGCACCCGCGCAAGAAGGCCGTCGCCTACCGTTATTTTCGCGAATGGGACTGGATTGTCGCCGCGGGGAGCTACCTCGACGAAACGTACGAGGACGTCGCCTTCGAGCAGAAGGCCTTCGAGCAGCTGAAGGCGGGTCTGAAGTCCAAGCGGGTCGGCACGACCGGATATCTCTACGCCATGAGCTCGAAGGGCGACCTGCGGATCCACATCGACCGGGAGGGGCAGAACATCTTCGACGAGCGCGACGGGGACGGCCGGCACTTCATCCGCGAAATGTGCGAGAAGAAAAGCGGCTGGATCCGCTATCCCTGGAAGAACATCGGCGACCAGAAGGCTCGAATGAAGATCGTGCGCTACGAGTATTTCCGCCCCTGGGACTGGATCGTCGCGGTCGGCTCCTACGAGGACGAGTTCTACGCCGAGGCCAACCTGATCAAGGGCCGGATCTTCTGGAGCATGGCCGCGCTGACCACGCTGCTGCTCCTCGCGTCGACGGGTCTCGTCTTTGTCGCCTCCCGGGTCCTCACCGACCCGATCGAGCACATGATCGCGGTGATCCGCAAGGTGAAGGGGGGGCGGCTCGATGAGCGGATGGCGGTGCGCTCGCACGACGAGCTCGGCGAGCTCGCCGCGACGTTCAACCGGATGGTCGGCATCATCAAGCGCAACCAGGAGATGGAGTCGAGCCTGGCTCAGCAGGAGAAGATGGCCGCGCTCGGGGTGCTCTCCTCGGGCGTCGCGCACGAGATCAACAATCCCCTGGGCGTGATCCTCGGCTATGCCGGGCACCTCGAGGGCAAGATGGACCCCGCGGACCCGAACTTCAGGTACATTCAGGACATCCGGAAGGAGAGCAAACGCTGCAAGGGGATCGTCCAGGACCTGCTGAGCTACGCCCGCACGCCGAAGCCGGCGCTGGAAGAGACGGACCTCAATGCCCTGCTGGACCAGATCGCGGATTTCGCGGCCAATCACCTGGACCTGCATCACGTGGCCCTTCGCCGGAGTCTCGCCCCCGACCTGCCCCGGGTCCTCGTCGACCCCGACCAGATGCGGCAGGTGGCGATCAACCTGATCCTGAACGCCGGTGCGGCCATGGAATCGGGCGGGACGATCACGGTCGGCACGTCGGCCTGCGCGGGGGGGGGTGTGGAGATCGCCATCCGGGACGAAGGGGCCGGCATCGCACCGGAGAATCTGGAGAAGATCTTCGAACCCTTCTTCACGACGAAGGCCCGCGGGACCGGGCTGGGGCTCGCGATCACCAAACGCATCGTCGAGCAGCATTTCGGCAGTATCATGGTGGAGAGCGAACTCGGGAAGGGCACCACGTTTACGGTGCGCCTGCCGGGCGGACGGGAGGCATTCTAGTGCCGGCGAAAAAGCGGATTCTCGTGATCGACAACGAGGAAGGGATCTGCCGGATGGTGGAGGCCGTGCTCACCGACGCCGGCTACCTGGTCACCACGTGCACCCGGCCCTTCGAGGCCATGCAGAAATTCGGGCCTGCCCAATGGGATCTGGTGGTCACCGATGTGAAGATGCCGGGGATGAACGGCCTCGAGGTCCTGCAGCAGGTCAAGGAAAAAGACCCCGCCGTGCCGGTCGTCATGATCACCGCGTATGCGACCGTGGAGATGTCCATCCAGGCGCTGCGCCGGGGCGCCTATGACATGCTCACTAAACCGTTCGAGCCCGAAGAGCTCCTGTACCGTGTGAAGAACGCGCTCCAGCAGACCCAGCTCATCGAGGAAAACCGTTCGCTCCGCGAAGAGCTCGGCGGTGAGTTCCGGGTCGACAACATGGTGGGTGCTTCCGCCGGTCTGAAGGAAGCGCTCGAGAAGGTCAAGAAGGTCGCGCTGCGCGACATCTCGGTGCTGATCACGGGAGAATCCGGCACCGGCAAGGAGCTCATCGCCCAGGCCATCCATCACAACTCCCCGAGGAAGAACGGACCGTTCGTTGCGATCAACTGCGCGGCGCTTCCCGAGTCCCTGCTGGAGAGCGAGCTGTTCGGGTACAAGCGCGGGGCGTTCACCGGCGCGAAGGAGGACCGCGCGGGCCTGCTCGAAGCGGCGGACGGCGGCACCGTCTTTCTGGACGAGGTGGGGAACCTCCCGATGAACGTGCAAAAGACGCTGCTGCGATTCCTCCAGGAGCGGGAGTTCCTGCGGCTCGGCGACACGGCGCCGCGGCGGGTGGACGTGCGGATCCTTTCGGCGACGAACACGGACCTCAAGGCGGCAACGGCAGGGGGTTCCTTCCGCGAGGATCTCTACTACCGGCTCAACGCCGTCAACCTGCATCTTCCCCCGCTGCGCCAGCGGGCCTCGGATATCCCCCTGCTTGCGGCGCACTTCATCCGCCGGCAGAACGCCAAGTTCGGAACCGCGGTCAGGGGCTTCTCCCCCGCCGCGCTCGCGGCCGCCTCGGCCTATGCATGGCCGGGCAACATCCGCGAACTGAAGAACGCCGTCGAGGGCTGTCTCGCGCTCGAATCAGGAGAACTCATCAGCCTGGCGGTGCTTTCCCAGTTCATCGGGCTTCCCTGCCAGGGCGCGGACGTCGAGCAGGCGGAGGGCGATGCGAGCGGGTTTGCCGTTGCGGTCAACCGCTTCGAGGAGGAGTACTTCCGGCAACTGCTCCGCACGACGCGCGGGAATGTCGAAGCGGCCGCCGCCGAGGCGGGGATCAACCTGGCGACCATCTATCGCAAGATGAAGAAGTATGGCATCCGCAGGGAAGATTCCGTCTGAAGCGTCGAAGCTTTCGCATTCCTGCGAATCTTTGCCGAGAGCCTTCGCGTCACTGCAAGGCGAGGGCATCCGATCGCCATCGATTCATAACACATTGGGTTTGTTGACGAATAGCTGACGGGTCCTCGTTCCTTCAACGCAGGATCGTGCTCGCCGAACTCGCTCTCTGGCTCCTTGTCCTTGCATCTGCGCCAATCCGGTAGTCCGCCATCGCGAGATCACCATCGGACGATTCATCATCTAACAACCGGAAATTACAGAACATTTTCACTCACATCACTAAAGTTCAGGACTCTGGCACGCCCGATGCAATCCGCTGCCGACTAGCAAGAGCGAGGCACGGTTCGGAGCACCCGTGGATAAAGCGCATGGTGTCTCGGGAGGCGGTTCATGACCAAGACCGAGTTGCTCGACAATCTGATGAGGAACAGTATGCATTGCCCGTTCTTCGGGAAGGAGACGGCCGGATGCGAAGTCGGCCGTGGCTATGTCTCCGTCTCCGTCGTCCACCGAATCGCCAACAACTGCAGCTCGAGGTACGCGGAGTGCGCGACCTACAAGACGTTGCTCGATCGCCACGCGATGCCGCATCGCACCCAGCAGGCTGGTTGCAACCCACATGAGTCGGAGTTGACAGGAGGGGGCATGTCGCAAGAATTGCGCAACAGGGGTTGGATCGTCACTCTCGCCGGCACCGCCATCAATCTCGCACTCGGCATTCTGTACACCTGGAGCGTCTTCAAGGGCGCCATCAAAGCCTCCATCGAGAAGGGCGGACCGGGTGCCTTCCAGTGGGATCTCGCCTCGATCAACGATCCCTATGCCGTCTGCTGTCTGGTTTTCTCCTTCGCGATGATCGTCGCCGGGAAGTGCCAGGACAAGGTCGGTCCGCGGGTCACCGCCATGGTGGGCGGCCTTCTGGTCGGGGCCGGCTTCTTCTGGATCTCGCAGACTACCAGCTACGCGGCGTGGGTCCTGGGCTTCGGCGTGCTTGCGGGCACCGGCATCGGGTTCGGCTACTCGTCGGCGACCCCGCCCGCGCTCAAGTGGTTCCCTCCGGCCAGGACGGGGCTCATCGCCGGCCTGGTGGTCAGCGGCTTCGGGCTGGCCTCGGTATACATTGCGCCGCTCGCGACCTGGCTCCTCAAGGTGTATGGGCTGCAGCAGGCGATGCTCTTCTTCGGGCTGATGTTCCTGTTCGTGGTGAGCAGTCTGTCGATGTTCCTGACCAACCCGCCCAAGGGCTATGTTGCCGCCAACGCCAAGGCCGACGCTCCCGTCCGGAGAGTCTCCCGCGAGTACACCCCCTCGGAGATCCTGAAAACCCCGACCTTCTACCTGCTCTGGCTGCTCTTCTTCATCGGTTCAGGCGCCGGGCTCATGGTCATCGGCAGCGTGGCCGGAATGGCAAAGAAGAGCCTCGGGGAGCTGGCGTTCCTCGCGGTGGCCATCATGGCCGTCGGCAACGCGGGCGGGCGCATCGTCGCCGGCCTGCTCTCCGACAGGATCGGCCGCGCCCGGACGCTGTTCGTGATGCTGGCCTGCCAGGCGCTGATGATGTTTGCGGCGATCCCGATCGTCGGATCGAAGGCGACGAGCCCGATCCTGCTGGTGGTCCTCGCGACCTTCATCGGCTTCAACTACGGCACGAACCTCGCGCTCTTCCCTTCGTTCGTCAAGGACCTCTGGGGGCTGAAGAACTTCGGCATCAACTACGGCGTCCTGTTCAGCGCCTGGGGCGTTGGCGGCTTCGTGATGGGCCGCGTCTCCGAGATGCTCCAGGCCCGCTCGGCCGGCAGTTTCGACAGCTGTTTCTTCGCCGCCGGGCTCTGCCTCATCCTGGCCGCCGCCCTGACCTTCAAGATCAAGACCCGCGAGCAGCTGGATGCGCAGAGCGCGGATATGGTGTCGGAGCCGGCGGTGCAGAAAGCCTAGCCTCGGGAGGAGAGGGTTTTCTTGACGATCTCCGCCAGCTTCGTGGGCGAAGTCATCGCCTTGAGGAGGAACTCCGTCGCTCCGGCCGCCAGCACTTTGTCCATGATCTGGTCACTACCTTTCGAGGAGTAGATCAGGACGGGGATGTCCTTCCACTTCGGGGACTCCTTGATGATGGTGAGCACCTTGAAGCCGTCCATCTTCCGCATGAACAGGTCGAGGATCACGAGGTCGGGCGGTTCCTCCTCCATCCGCCGGATGGCCTCGAAGCCGTCCTCGACATCGACGACGGAGAAGCCCTCGAGAATCAGCTTGCTCTTGCTCATCCGCCGCTTCATGGCGTCTTCGTCGACGAGCAGGACCCTCTTCCTCGAAACGTCGGCTCTCGCGCCCCCGGCTCGGTCGCTGCGCATGAACTCGAAGATCGCGTTCTGGTGCGCTTTGCTCAGGTCGAGGAACCTGATCCCGATGCCGACACCGTTCTGGTTGTGCTGGACGCTGCCCTTGACGGAGATCTTCTGTGCGCCGAGCGGCAGCTCGACCTCGATGGTGCTCCCGGGTATGAAGGCACGACCGGTGTGCACGTACAGCCCCCCCTGGCTGATATCGATCGCTTTCATCAGAATCGCCTTGTTCACGAGGACGTCCACCGCGAACGGTATCCTCCGGTACTGCCGGTTCTCCTTTCCGGATCTCCCCGCGCGGGGAGGCGCAGCCGCGGATGACTCCATTCCGGCCGGCGCGGGCACCGGCGGGACGAGGGCAGGCGGTGGGGCAAGGGCCTCTGCCACAGGCGCCGGCAGCGGCGCGGGGAGCCCCTCCTCCGGCGGTGCCGGACGCAGGCGGAATTCCCCCCCGCACTTGGGGCACGTGGCCCGTGCGCCGCCTGCCGGGATGCGGCTGCGAGAGATCTGGGTGGTGTACGCGCAGTGAGGACAGGACACTTTCACCGGCGCCGCCTGCTCTTCCACCGCTCCCCCTCTTGATCTCTCTCGTCACAGTCTAGCATCGATCTCGGCTCCACCCCCCCCGCGGGCGCTGATCACCCTCCGGCAAAGAACCGGGCAGAGAGCACAACGCATGGCACCGGAGGGGAGGCGGCGAAAGCCGATTCACCGAATGGAGTCAGAAGACGAAATCGAACGTCTTCGGGTCGACGCGGGCTTTCCGGAGAAGGGTGAAGGTGGGCGCAAAGTCGATCCCGGCCGTCGCGATGAACCCCCGGCAGCCGAAGGCCTGCTTCAGCGCTTCGGCCTTCTCGCTCGTGTCTCCCTCGAGCCCGATGAGCACCCGGGAGATCATTGTGCCGTACTTCTCGAAGGCCTCGGCCGGCATGATGAGCGTGTTGTCGGGGTGCTCTCCGGAATCGGATCCGACCACGATCAGCCCCGGGAACTCCTCGGGAACGAAGACCGTGCTCTTGACCACCGCGTAGTCCGCGGCGCCGCCCTGCACGGCCTCGAGGGCGTCCTGGTGTGAATCGACCGGGACCGGGACGAGGACGCTCTCGAGAACCTCGCCAGGGAGGAGCAGACTGCGGGCGAACACTTCGCCCGCGGAGGCCAGCAGGCAGAAGGCGACCCGTTTGCCTTTGAAGTCCGCGATGCCGCCGAAGGGAGCGACGCCCTTCTTCGCGACGATGGTGGTCCGGTAGGTCGAGGCATTCCCGGCAAACAGGGGCCGCGCGAGCGGCCGCGCGAGCCCCTTGGCGATCAGAACGGAGGCCACGAAGGACCCGGAGAACATCCCCTCGACATCTCCCTGCGCGAAAAGACGGACCGCCTCGGGGTAGTTTTTCGCGACACGCAGCTTGATGTCGCCGAGCAGCGGGTTGGCACTCCTGAGGTAGGTGCTCAGGGCTTCGTACTTGAGCCCCTCTTTCTGCGGATCGACCGGCGACATGATCACGAAGTGCAGCGTCCCGGCTGCAAACGAGGTTGAGATGCCGACCAAGACGAGCCCCGCCGCTAGCAGCACAATGGCTCTCTTCATGCGCCCGCCTCCTTCACCCTGCCGGAGCCATTCTGCCACGCGCGCGGAGCATTCTCAACAAGGGCACCGATTGCGTGCCCCGTCATCGCGCCGGGCGCCACGTCGCCGTGTATTCCACCCCGCGGTGCGGCGGCCCGATCGCCGGGTCCTCGACCGCCCAGGCGCCGGGCAACCCGGCCTCGCGGGCGGCCAGCTCGAAATGGCACATCGCGATGCCCATGTCCACACGCTGCAGATCGGCGAGCTGCAAGACGGCGAAGAGCATGGTCCCCTTGCCGTAGCCCCTGGTCCGTTCGAGATAGAAATGCCATCCGGAGGAGGTTCGGACAACCCGCCAGGGTTGCCTGTTGGAGGCCGACGGCGCCCAGCGGACCAACTCGAGCGCTGCCGCGTAGGCTCCGGCATCGGGCAGGGAGAGTGACGCACCGAACGTGGCGTCGAAAAACAGCTCCTCAAACGGACGCCGGAAGTTCGCGCCCGCCATCCGGCGGATCCGGTCCCGTGCGTAGCTCTCTTCCTCGGCGTACCCGACCGCCGCGACCGCCGGCATCAGTTCGCTCTCGGCGAGCACGATCTTCCTCGCGAACCCGCTCTTCGTGAACGTGCCGCCGAGCCAGCAGGTGCCCAGCCCGAGATCGGTCGCCCGCAGGATCGCACGTTCCATCAGAAAGCCGTAGTCTTCGAGATCCCCGGGGCCGCGTTCGATCGCGCCGAGGATGAAACCGGCCGCACCGCTGATGAAGCCGTAGGTGCCAAGCCCCTTGAGGGCGGCGCGGTCCTCCGAGGTCGCAGCGACCAACGCCAGGCGGGCACGGCCGCCGAAGGGCCCTTCGCGGCCCGCAGCGAGGGCGGTCTCGAGCGAGCGATACGCATCCTCGGTCAGCGGCCGCTCCAGGTACTTCCGGCAGGAACGGCGCTTCCTGGCCAGGTCGACAACTGAGGATACGAACTCCATGGCGCCCCCGTTTCCCGATCGAACGACCACCGATTCACAACCCAATCTACCAGAACCCCCCGGTACTCGGTCGTCTGGCGGGGAACTTCGGTCCCAAAAGCACGCCGCAGACGGACGCGCTCCGTCCGACGGATCGCGGCAAAGAGGTGTCTCTGCTACTATCTCGGCGCAGCGCAGTGGCGGGAACTGATCGCGGCGGACGGTGGTTGGAGCAGGGGACAACGATGGTCGAACGGGCCGGGGCGCTTTCTCCAGGGTTTGTCGACGGCTGCTATCGGACCGTGCCGGGAGCCGGCTCCTTCTTCGCGCGCAGCTTCCCGAGCCTGAGTTTTTACACTCGTTTCGCGGGATTCGTGTTCAGCGGGTCGGACCGCGCCCGCCGCGGGCGCTACAGCGACGAGGACTGGAGCCGCAGCAGCCTGCAGGTCCTGCGCGCGCTCGAGGATGTCGGCGTGCGGATCGAGATTACCGGGACCGAACACTTCAGCCGGCTCGCGGGGCCCTGCGTCTTCATCGGGAACCACATGAGCACGCTCGAGGCCTTCGTGCTGCCGACGATCATCCAGCCGCTCAAGCGCGTCGCCTTCGTCGTCAAGAAATCACTGGTGGAGTACCCGATCTTCGGACATCTCATGCGCTCGCGATCCCCGATCGTGGTCGGCCGCACCAATCCGCGCGAGGACTTGCACGCGGTCTTCGAGGGGGGCAGGGAACGGCTGCAGTCGGGGATTTCGATCGTCGTCTTCCCCCAGAGGACGCGCTCGCCGCTGTTCGACCCGGCCGCCTTCAACTCGATCGGCATCAAGCTGGCGAAGCGGGCGCAGGTTCCGGTCGTCCCGTTGGCGCTCAAGACCGATGCCTGGGGCAACGGCGCCTGCCTGAAGGAGTTCGGGAGCATCGACCCGGCCAAGGCGGTGCATTTCGCATTCGGGGAGGCCCTGCGGGTCCAGGGCAGCGGCGCGGCCGAGCACCAGCAGGTCGTCGGGTTCATCCGGGAGAACCTCGTGGGATGGGGAGGGAAGGTGGCGCCAGGTTCCGCCACCGCCGAGTGTTGATGCCGAGCGCTGCCCCGGTGATCGACGGCCCCGTTGTCAGGAGCATCCGCCTGGAGCTTCCGCACCCGACGGGCGCCGACCACGCCGCCGACCTCGATCGGGTCCTCGGCTGGCTGGCGGCGCGGGGACTGAGCGGCGTGCAGGTGCCGCTGCGAGTTGTCGCCGGCCTGCCGCAGCGTCTGCGCGCGGCCGAGTTTTGCGTGGTCGCGACGGTTGCCCTCGTCCCCGTGCCGACGCTGCTGCGCGTCGAGCCGGCGAGCGCGCCGTCGAGGAACCTCGGTTTCGCCGTCGATCTGGGCTCGACGAACATCGTCGGTGCGCTACTCGACCTCGACACCGGCGAGTCGCTCGGCGAGTGTTCCGTGCTCAACCCGCAGGTGGAGCACGGGGAGGACATCCTCGCCCGCACGCACCTGTGTCTGCACCCGGGCAGCCTTGAGCGTCTTCAGGCGCTCGCGATTGCCGCTATCGGCGACATCGCTTCGCAACTCGCGCCCGCGGCGGGCGGCGCGGTCGAGGACATCTGCTGCGTGTGCGTTGCCGGCAACACCACGATGGCGCACTTTCTGCTGGGTCTCGACCCCTTCCATCTCTGCCGGGCGCCCTACGTCCCGGTCGCGAATCACTTCCCGGTCGTGCGCGCCGCGGAGCTGGGGCTCGCCGTGAATCCCGCCGCGCCCGTCATCGTGCTGCCCAACGTCGGCAGTTACGTCGGCGGCGACGCGCTCGCCGGGGTGCTCGTCTCCGGCATGCACACGCGCGAGCGGGTGTCGCTGCTGGTGGACATCGGCACGAACGCCGAAATCGTCGTCGGCAACCGCGAGTTCCTGCTCGTCGGCGCCGGCTCGGCCGGACCGGGGCTCGAGGGGGGCGTCGTGCGCCACGGCATGCGCGCGGTCCCCGGCGCCATCGAGCGGATCGCGATCGATCCGCTGACCATGCTGCCGACGTTTGCCGTCATCGGCGGCGGCGCGCCCCGCGGCGTCTGCGGCTCCGGGCTGATCGATCTGATGGCCGAACTCTTCACGGCCGGGGTCCTCGACGAGCGAGGCAAGTTCGTGCTCCCCTCGCCGAGCCCCCGGGTTGTGGTGCGCGAGGGCGGCACCCGCTTCGTCATCGCCGAGGCCGCCGACACCGCCGGCGGCGAGGAGATTCATTTCACTCAAGCCGACATGGACAACCTGATGTTGAGCAAGGCGGCGATGTACACGATGCTCAGCGTGATGACCGAAGCCGCAGGGGTCGCGTTCGAGGAGCTGGAGCGGTTCTTCATTGCCGGTGCGTTCGGCGCGTACGTCGCCGCCGACAAGGCCGTGACGATCGGCATGGTGCCCGACTTACCGCTGGAAAAATACCAGCTGCTCGGTAACTCCTCGCTCGAGGGGGCGAAACGGGTGCTGCTGTCGGCCGAGGCTCTGGTGCGGATCGAGGAGATCGGGCGACGGATGACCTATGTGGAAATGAATGAGAGTCGCGAGTTCATGAACGGCTTCATGGCGGCGCGCTTCCTGCCGCACACCGACCGGTCGCTGTTCCCGAGTGTCCGCGTGCGACAAAAGCAAACCTGAGACAGGCGCGCATGATGTGCGGAAACCCGGCGAAGATCGTGAGAATGCCGCGGGGCGGCTACTCGAGGTGCTTCTTCAGGAACTCGACGGTTGCGGGCCAGGCTTTGAGCGCCGCGGCCAGGTTCGCCCCCTCGCGGCCGTCCTGCGCACGCAGGAACCCGTGCCCCGCCCCCGGATAGGTGGCGGTGAGGTAAGTCTTGCCCAGCTCCTTCATCTTTGCCTCGGCCGGCCCGACCGTTGCGTTGACCCGCGCGTCGTCCTCGCCGTAGAGTCCGAGCACCGGAGCGCGAATCGCCGCAAGGGCGGCCAGATCCGGCGAGCTGCCGTAATAGACCACGGCGGCATTCAGTTCCGGCCGCACCGTCGCATGGAAGAAACTCTGCGCGCCGCCCCAGCAGAAACCGATCGTTGCGAGCTTTCCCGAGGCCGCCGGCAGGGAGCGCCCGTAGCGGGACGCCGCGTCGAGGGCCGCAGTCACGTAGGCCGGGGCAAGTTCGCGCACGGCCTTGACCGCGTCGTCGCGGCTGGCGAATGTGGCCGTACCCCCGCCTCCCGGACCGCGGCCGGTGAGCATGTCCGGGGCGATCGCGATGAAGCCGTCGGCGGCGAGCCGGTCGGCGACAGCCCGAAGCCAGTCCGTCAGCCCGTAGATCTCCTGGATCACCAGCACCACGGGCGCCTTGTCCTTGCGCTCCGGGTAGGCGACGAAAAGACTGAGTCTTCCCGCGTCGCCAGAGGCCGGCAACTCCACCCATTCGTGGTGGCGGGGCGAGGTTTCGAGTGCCGCCTTCGCACCGGCCTCGCCCGGCGGGAGCGCCGCCGGCGCGGCGGCAGTGGCCGGCCCCGCCGCGAGCAGGTTCGCCGTCAGCACGAGGAAGGCCAGAGTCTTACACATGATCGAATAATACATCCGCCGATGGAAACTGTCACCCACCTTCGGCGCCTCTCTCAGCCGGTTCGCATCCGCCATCGGCGCCTGCGGCACCCGGCGCTGTGGCGTAGTCGGTGTACCCTTTCGGGCCCGGGGTGTAGAAGGTCGCGTAGTCGGGGGCGTTGAGCGCCAAGCCGCACTGCAGCCGCACGACGAGGTCCGGGTTGGCCAGAAACGGCCGGCCGAAGGCGATGAGGTCGCCGCGTCCTTCCCGAAGCGCGGCCTCGGCGCTGGCACGGTCGAAGCCGCCGGCGAGGATGAATGTGCGCGGCCACGCCGTGCGCAGCGCCCGCTTGAGTTCGTCCGGGACCTTGGGTGCTCCCATCGCCGAGTGATCGAGCAGGTGAAGGTACTCGATCCCGGTGGCAGCGAGCTGGGGCGCGAGCTTCGTGTACGTCTCCTCGATCTCGGGATAAGCCCTCATATCGGCGTTCACTCCGTACGGCGACAGGCGGATGCCGACGCGCTCCCCACCGATTGCCGCGGCCACTGCCTGCGTCACCTCCAGCATGAAAGTGAGCCGCTTTTCGACCGACCCACCCCAGGCGTCGGTGCGCAGGTTGGTCTGGGGGCTCAGGAATTGCTCGAGAAGATACCCGTTCGCGCCGTGCAGTTCGACGCCGTCGAACCCCGCCGCGATGGCGAATTGTGCCGCCCTGGCGTACTCCTCGACGGCGCTGCGCACTTCGGCGTCGGTCATCGGGCGCGGCACCGGGTGATCCTGCAGCCCCCGCGCATCGGTGAACATCTGGCCTGCGGCGGCGACCGCGCTGGGGGCGAGCAATTCGGCGCCCGGCGGCAGATTGAGCGGATGGCCGACCCGGCCAGTGTGCATCAGCTGCACGAAGATGCGGCCCCCCTTCGCGTGGACCGCGCCGGTGACCGGCTTCCAGCCTTCGACCTGCTGCTGCGACCAAAGTCCGGGGATGCGGGGGTAGCCGACGCCGTTGGGCGAAGGCGACGTGCCTTCGGTGACGATGAGCCCCGCTCCGGCGCGCTGGCCGTAGTACTCGGCCATCAGTGCGGTGGGGACGTTCCCCTCCCCATTGCGGCTGCGCGTCATCGGCGACATTACCATGCGGTTGCGAAGGCACTGCCGGCCGAGCAGGGTCGGTTCGAACAAGGGGCTCTCTGACATTGGCGCTTTCTCCTGAGAGGGTTGCCGGAATAGTAGCTTATTTTCTGCCTGCGGTGACGCGCCCCGGGCGCCTTCGCGAGTCCGACCCGTGGCCCGGCCCGCCCCACGCCGGGGAGCACCGTGTCTCCGACCGCCGCTTCGTGTAAACTTGTAGAGCGAGGTCAAACAAAACAGCAACAAGGGTACGGTGGCCATGACTGACACGATCCGGCAGCTCTACCTCCGGGTGAGCGATGAATTCGAGTATTGCTTCAACATTGCTTCGAGCGTCCCGCTGGCTCCTGCCGACCTCGAAAAACTCCGCCAACTCCTCGGCGACGGCTTTGTTTCGGCCTCGGTGGCCGATACGCCGCACCTCGCCGGCGACAACGTCGTGGAGGTCGGCCCGCGGCTGAACTTCGCCACCGCCTGGTCGTCGAATCTCGTCTCGATCTGTCGGGCGGTCGGCATCCCGCAGGCGACCCGCGTCGAGCGCTCGCGCCGCCTGCGTGTCCCGGCCGGCGAAGACCCGCGGGCTTTTGCCGCCGCGCGGCACGACCGGATGACCGAGTGCGTCTACCCCGAGCCGCTGCGCACCTTCGAGACGGGCATCGTCCCCGAGGCGGTGTACGCGATCCCGCTCAGGGAGCAGGGGCCAGACGCGCTCGCGAAGATCCCCGGCATTTCGATGGACGCGCGGGATCGCGCCTTCTACCACGACTACTTCGTGAACAAGCACGGCCGCAACCCGACGATCGTCGAGATCATGGACCTGAACAACGCGAACTCCGAGCACTCGCGGCACGGGTATTTCCGCGGCCGGCAGGTGATCGACGGGGTGCCGATTCCCGAGACGTTGATGGAAATCGTCAAGTCGACGCTCACTGCGAATCCGGGCAACAGCGTCATCGCCTTCAAGGACAACTCGAGCGGCATCGCGGGCCGCGACATCCAGACGCTGGCGCCGGCCGAGCCGGGCCAGCCCTCGCCGCTGCGGGAGCTGCGGGCACGCTATCATGTGATCTTCACCGCGGAGACGCACAACTTCCCGACCGGCGTCGCTCCCTTCCCCGGCGCCGAGACCGGCACCGGGGGGCGCATCCGCGACGTGCAGGGCACGGGCCGCGGCGGCTTCGTCGTCGCGGGGACCGCCGCTTACTGTGTCGCGAATCTGCACATCCCCGGCTACGAGCAGCCCTGGGAGACGCCGGGTCTCGAGTACCCGGGCAATCTGGCACGGGCGCTGGCGATCGAGATCGAAGCGTCCAACGGCGCCTCGGATTACGGCAACAAGTTCGGCGAGCCGCTGATCCAGGGGTTCACGCGCAGCTTCGATCTGGTGCTGCCCTCGGGTGAGCGCTGGGCGTATCTGAAGCCGATCATGTTCGCCGGCGGCATCGGTCAGATCGACGAGCGGCACATTGCGAAAGCCGAGCCCGAAAAGGGGATGCGCATCCTGCAGATCGGCGGGCCCGCCTACCGGGTGGGCTTCGGCGGCGGGGCGGCGTCCTCAATGCTCCAGGGGCAGAACGTCGCCGAACTGGACTTCAACGCGGTGCAGCGCGGCGACGCCGAGATGGAGCAGAAGATGAACCGCGTGATCCGCGCCTGCAACGAGATGGGCGCGGCGAGCCTGATCGAGGTCATCCACGACCAGGGCGCGGGGGGGCCGGGCAACGTGCTGAAGGAGCTGGTCGAGAAGACCGGGGGACGCGTCGACGTCAGGCGCATCCGGGTGGGCGACCCGACGATGAGCGTGCTGGAAATCTGGGTGGCCGAGTACCAGGAGCGCAACGGCCTGCTGGTGCGCGCGGCGAACCTGCCGCGCTTCGAGGCGATCTGCGAGCGTGAGAAGGTTGGCTGCGAGAACCTCGGCGAGGTCACCGGCGATCAGCGCTTCGTGGTGGAGGACTCCCGCGACGGCAGCACGCCGGAGGACTTGGACCTGGCCGAGGTACTCGGCAACATCCCGCAGAAGACTTTCGAGGACCGGCGGATCGACCTGAAGCTCGAGCCGCTGGCGCTGCCCGCGAACCTCACGGTGCGCGCCGCGCTCGAGCGGGTGCTGCGGCTGCTCGCGGTGGGCTCCAAGCGCTTCTTGACGAACAAGGTCGACCGCAGCGTGACGGGGCTGATCGCGCGCCAGCAGTGTTGCGGGCCACTGCAGGCCACGGTCGCGGACGTCGCGGTGATCGCGCAGAGCCACTTCGGGCTCAGCGGCGCCGCCACCGCGATCGGGGAGCAGCCGATCAAGTTGCTCGTCTCCCCGGCGGCGGGGGCGCGGATGGCCGTCGGCGAGGCGCTGACGAACCTGGTCTTCGCAAAGATCGACGGTATCGAGAGCGTCAAGTGCTCGGGCAACTGGATGTGGGCGCCGAAGCTCGCCGGCGAGGGGGCGGCCATGGTCGATGCGGCTCTGGCGCTGCGCGGTGCGATGGTGGCCCTCGGGATCGCGATCGACGGCGGCAAGGACAGTCTTTCGATGGCCACCAAGGTGGGGCCGACGACCGTGAAGTCCCCCCGGCAGCTGGTGATTTCCGCCTATGCGACGATGGCGGACATCACGAAGGCCGTGACGCCGGACCTGAAGGCGCCGGGCGAGAGCGTGTTGCTGCTCGTCGATCTCGCCCCGGGGCGGCGGCGGCTGGGGGGCTCGGCGCTGGCGCAGGTCTTCGGGCAGCTCGGGAACGAGCCGCCCGACATGGACGACCCGGCGCTGGTGCGGCGGGCGTTCGGGGTGGTGCAGGGGCTGATCGGGCGGGATCTGGTGCTTGCCGGCCACGACGTCAGCGACGGCGGGGTGGTCACGACGTTGCTGGAGATGGCCTTCTCGGGCAATTGCGGCTTCTCCGTGGCGCTCGAAGGGCACGAACACCCGCTGGCCGAGGTGTCGGTGAACACGAACAGGGGGCAGAGCTCACGGCGTTCCTCAGCCCTCGACGACCCGATCGCCGCCCTGTTCGCCGAGGAGCTCGGGCTGGTCATCGAGTGCCGGCACGCGGACGTCGAGGAGGTCAACCAGGCGCTCGCCGCGCAGCAGGTGCCCTGCGTCCTGCTTGGGTGGACCCACAAGGAGCAGACCGTCGCCTTCCACCTCAATGGCGCCGCGCTGCTCGCCGAAAACATGCGCACGTTGCGCGCCATCTGGGAGGAGACGAGCTACCGGCTCGAGTGTCTCCAGATGAATCCCGCGTGCGCCGAGGCCGAGCGCGGGGCCATCCATGACCGGCCCGGGCCGAACTACCATCTTCCGTTCACCCCGCAGCCGACCGCGCCGGCGGTGCTCGCGTCCACCGGCAAGCCGAAAGTCGCCGTTCTTCGCGAAGAGGGGAGCAACTCCGACCGCGAGATGGCGGGCGCCTTTTTCGCCGCCGGGTTCGAGCCCTGGGACGTGACCATGACCGACCTGCTCTCCGGCCGGGTGAGCCTCGAGGGCTTCCGGGGGCTCGCCGCGGTGGGCGGCTTCTCGTATGCGGACGTTCCCGAGAGCGCCAAGGGCTGGGCCGCGACGATCCGCTTCAACGAGCGGCTGGCGGCGATGTTTGACGCCTTCTACGGACGGGAGGACACCTTCAGCCTCGGGATCTGCAACGGGTGCCAGCTCTTCGGACTGATCGGCTGGGTTCCATGGCGGGGGATCGCCCCCGAGGTGCAGCCGCGCTTCGTGCACAACACATCGGGACGCTTCGAGTCGCGCTGGTCGACGGTCAGAGTCCTCCCGAGCCGCTCGGTGCTGCTGCGCGGCATGGAGGGGCTCGTCTTCGGGATTCCAGTGGCGCACGGGGAGGGGAGGCTGATCTTCCCGGATGCCGCGATCCGCGCCAGAGTGCTCGACGACGGGCTGGCAGCGGTGGCCTTCGTGGACGACGCCGGCCGGCCGACCGAGCAGTACCCCTTCAACCCGAACGGCTCCCCCGGCGGGATCACCGCCATCACGACCCCGGATGGCCGCCATCTTGCGATGATGCCCCACCCCGAGCGCTGCTTCCTCCCCTGGCAGGCCCATTGGCTGCCCGAGCATCTGCGTCGCACGCTCACCGCCTCACCCTGGTTGAAGATCTTCCAGAATGCACGGGAGTGGTGCCGACAGGGCGTTTAGGATCAACGACGCGCCTGCCTCGGCACGACGTCACGTTCGAGAGCGGGAACAGTCTGAGTGATTTGCGTCACAGTGCATTCCCGACGCCGTGACTAGGCTATGCGTATGGGAAAATTGACACCCAGGGTTGCTATTGTTTCGGGAGGGCGTATTGTTTCTCCCGTAGGACGAAGTCTGATGTCGGATTTTTCAACCACGCAGGATTGCACCGAAAGGAGGTCATGGTGAAGATTGTCACAGCTTTTTCCGCACTCGCCCTTCTGGGAGCCGCGCTGGCTGTCGGCGCGCCCCCGGCGACGGCAACGGAAATCTCGCTCGAGTCGCGGACTTATGTTCTCGCGCGTGGCACCGACGGGGAGAATACTCATGTGCTGCCCTACGAATATCTGACCCTCAATGCCGAGGACCTCATGCAGCCGGGCGTGTACCTGCGGGTCGGCGGCTGGGGCAGGGCCGACCTGGCTGATGAAACTTTGGGGCGCAAGAGCAACAGCGAGCTGCAGTACGCATTCCTGGGCTGGCGCGCGCCGCAACGCAACGCCGAAGCCCGCGTGGGGCGGGTTTCGCTCACCGCAGGGGTGGCACGCCACGAAGTCTTCGACGGTTTGATGCTCGGCAGCGATCTGCCGGCAGGGTTCGATGTGACGTTCTTCGGCGGGGTTCCCGTCGAGGTCGAGGAAGGGGGCCGCTCCAAGGACCTGCTGTACGGCGGCCGCATCTCGCAGGGACGCGCCGGGCTCTATCGTCTGGGAGCCTCCTACCTCAAGGAGCAGAACGACGGCGAGGACGTGCGCGAAGAGGCCGGTTCGGACCTCTTCCTGGCTCCGCTGCGGCTCGTCGAGCTGACGGGAACTTCCCTGTACAGTGTGGCCGACAGCAAGTGGGCCCGTCATGACTATCGGCTTGTTCTCGGCCCGTTCGCGAAGCGGGTGCGGCTCACCGCAACGTGGGCCTCCACCGACTACACCGCTTACTTCAAGGAGCCCCTCAACCGCGCCTTGCTGCCGATCGAAGACGCGAAGCACGACCGGTACGGCGGCGAGGTCGAGATCGTCCTCGGCCTTGGTTTCACCATTGCCGGCGAATATGCGGCGTTCCGAGCCCCAGACGAAGGGGGCAGCGACGGCAGCACGTACGGCGCGCGTCTCTCCTGGGCCAGATCGGGGGCAACGGCAGGGGCGGGCTACCGGCAGGTCCACGGCGAAGCCGAGGAGGACCGGTACCAGGAGATCAGCGCACACGCGACAAAAGCCTTCGGCCCCGTGCACCTCTCCTTGGGCGCCGAGTACGTGACGTATGGGGTCGCAATCAACGGCGAGACGATCGCGACGACCGGGAAACTCGGGTTGAGCTACGCCTTGAGCAAGTCCCTCGAGCTTTCGGCCTCGGGCGAGTACGGAGAGACTCCCGAATTCGACCGTGAAATCAAGGGGCTCCTCGCCGTGCTCTGGCGTTACGACGCCTCGATCAAGAAAGGAGGCACCAAGTGATGACCCGATCAACCATGGTCTTCGCGGCCGCGCTGCTGTTGACGGCGGCGGGGCTGCTCGGGGCGTGCGCCGGACCCAAGAGCGCCGCCTTCGTCCACCCCGAGAAGGTGCAGGGCGCGCCGATCTGCACTTCCTGCCACGATGCCGACAGCGCCGCCTCCGATCACGACGCGCGGTGGATGAAATCGCACGGCGCGGTCGCCTTGCGGGACCAGCGCACCTGCGAGATGTGCCATCAGGTTTCGTCCTGCGCTGATTGCCACGGCAACAAGGAGGAGATCAAGCCCTCCGACAAGCGCCTGGGCCGCTTCGATTCGGGCACGCCGCACCGCGGGGACTACCTGACCCAGCACCGGGCCGACGGGAAGCTCGATCCGGCCTCCTGCTTCCCCTGCCACGGGCGCAAGAACGTGGGGAGGTGTGGCATATGTCACAAGTGAGCCGCAGTTCCAGGGCGATTGCGATCGGCTGTGCGCTGCTCGCGCTGCTCGTGGTCGGCTGCTCGAAGAAGCACGGCGCACCGTTCGACCCGGATGGAGGGCACCCGGAAGACTTCTTTCCGAACCACTCCGCCGAGTACCGCAACTCCGGTGGCGGGGCATGCGCCGAGTGCCATGGGATCGATCTGCTCGGCGGCATCGCGACGGTGAGTTGCTATTCGAGCTCCCGCGACGGCCAGGGCTGTCACCCGGGCGGTCCCGGCGGCCACCCCGCCGGCTGGCGCGCGCTGCACTCGGCGGATTCCTCCAAGGCGGCCGAGTGCGCCGTCTGCCACGACAACAAAGCCAACAACCAGGCCCCCAACTGCTTTGACAACAGCCTCTGTCACGGACCCAAGTCCGGCCACCCCTCGGGTTGGCGAGCCGCCCATGCGGGGACCAACCCGTCGCTGGCCTCGAACTGCGCCGCCTGCCACCAGACGAACGCCGGCACGCCCGGCTGTTTCAACAACACCCTCTGCCACGGCACCAAGAGTTCGCACCCTGCGGGCTGGCTGCAATCCCACACGGGAACGAACCAGAACCAGGCTTCCGTCTGCGCCGGCTGCCACCTGACCAACGCCGGCGCGCCCGGTTGTTTCAACAACACGCTCTGCCACGGCACCAAGAGTTCGCACCCTGCGGGCTGGCTGCAATCCCACTCCGCAACGGACCAGGGCCAGGCTTCCACCTGCGCCGGCTGCCACCGATTGAACGCCGGCACGCCCGGCTGCTTCAACAGTACCCTCTGCCACGGCGTGAAAAGCGCGCAGCACCCCGCGGGCTGGCGCACCACACACCAGAGCACGACCCAGAGCGCGGCAACGGGCTGCGCCGCTTGTCACCCTGAAAAGGGCACGCCCAGTTGCTTCACCGCCTCTGCCTGCCATGGCGCAGGTGTCGGCCACCCCGTGGGCTGGTCGGCGGGGACTCAGCACGGCGCCGCTGCCAAGGCGTTGTCCCCTGGATTCGGGAACTGCCAGTCCTGTCACGGGCCTGGGCTGGATGGCGGATCGGCCAATCAGACCTGTCTCGCCAATGTCGGCTGTCACGGCTGGAGCGCCCCGCACGCCAGCGTCGGCTGGCGCGGCGGCGGCGGCCGACATCAGACGACCAGCCAGGGGAATGCGCCGGTCTGCGCCCGATGTCACCAGTCGAACGTCGGCACACCCGGCTGTTTCAACAGCACGCTCTGTCACGGGGATTGACGGATTGACCTGAAAACGGCTTCGAAGAGGTTGAAGAGCGGAGCCGGGCCATGGCGGCCCGGCTCCGGTTTGCTCCGGAAACTGCAGCGCAAGGATTCTTATCTTCCGAGCACCCGCTCGGACCTGCGGTCGGCCGGCTGTCACGGAACGCACGAATCAATAGTCCGCAGTGGTCTATAATAAGAATATGCATTTATATTTTCGCGTTTTCGCCCCCATCGCTCTGGTGGCCGCTTTCGTCGTCGCCGGGGTCTCACGTGCCGCCGACACCGCAGTGCCGCCCGGCGGGGCGATCGAGTTCGTCATGCCCGCGGCGGGGGCGTTCATTCCCGCGGGCACGGTGGTCGTGGCCGGACGGATTCCCACGGGCGCCGGTTTCGTGAATCTGCTTCTCGACGGAGCCCCGGTGGTCGACATCACGCGTCTCGGAGACACCTTCTCGGCCAAGCTCACCCCGGGTCCGGGACCCCACACCCTGGATGCGCGGGTCGGCGAACTCGACGCGAAACTCACTTTCATCTACGGCTCGGGTGGCCGGGGACGGGCCCCCTACCGCTACCACGTGCCGGTACTGGAGGGTCGCTGCGCCGAGTGTCATGCCGGCGTGCGCCGCCCGGCGGTAAATGCGGAGTCCGAGACCTGCAAGTCCTGCCACCGCAAGCTGGCGATGATCTACCCCTATGTTCATGGTCCGCTCGCCGCCGGCAAGTGCGTTGTCTGCCACGAACCCCACGGGTCCAGCTGGCCCGCGCTGACGGTCGACGACGCCAGGACGATGTGCAGCGCCTGCCACGACCAGCCCGGGAGTCTCGATCACGTCGAGAAGTCGCGCAGCCGGGTCTGTTATCTCTGCCACAATCCCCACGCGAGCATGAACAAGAAATTCCTCTACGACATCGTCAAGTGAAGGCAGGGCGTCGTCGCCGCTGAAGCTCGCGGCGCGCACTCCGCCCCCGAATGAGAAAGGCCGTGGCATGAAGGAGACGATCGGTTTCATCGGGCTCGGCGCCCTCGGCAGCGTTGTCGCCGGGCGCCTGGCCGCCGCCGGACACCCTTTGCTGATCTGGAATCGCACCCCCGAGAAAGCCGAGCCTCTCGGCGGGGGAGCTCGCGGTGTTCGTCAGCGGCGAGGAGGACGCGTTCGCCGCTGCACCGGCCCCTCTTCACGGCGGCGGCGGTGAAGGAGCTCTTCGCGCTCTCGTTCGCGCACGGGCTCGAAGACCGGGACATCTCCGTGATTTTCCCGATTTTGCGCGGCGGGGGCGCCCCGCCGAAACCCTGAGCGCCGACGCGGCATCAGAACACAGGAGGTGCTGTATATGTCACATTCAAAGCGGAGTTCCCGGGCACTGACGATCGGCTGGGCGCTTCTTGCGGTGCTCGTGGTCGGCTGCTCGAAAAAGCACGGCGCACCGTTCGACCCGGATGGGGGACACCCGGAGGATTTCTTCCCGAAGCACTCCGCCGAGTACCGCAACTCCGGGGCCGCGTCGTGCGCCGAGTGCCATGGCGACGATTTGCGCGGCGGCATCGCGACGCTCAGCTGCTATTCGACCTCCCGCGACGGCCAGGCCTGCCACCCGGGCGGTCCCGATGGGCATCCCGCCGGCGCGGACTGGCGTGCGCAGCACGCGGCGGATCGCTCCAGGGCCGCCGAGTGCGCCGTCTGCCACGACAACAAGGGCAACAATCGGGTCCCCAACTGTTTCGACAACAGTCTCTGCCACGGGCCCAAGTCCGACCACCCCGCGGATTGGCTCCGCAGCCATTCCAGGACGAACCAGAATCAGGCTTCCGCCTGCACCGGCTGTCACCAGACGAACGCCGGTGCGCCCGGCTGCTTCAACAACACCCTCTGCCATGGAGCGAAAAGCTACCACCCCGCGGGTTGGCTGCAAAGCCATCCCCGGACGGACCAGGGTGAGGCCGCCGTCTGCGTCGGCTGCCATCGGTCGAATCCCGGCGCGCCCGGCTGCTTCAACAACACCCTCTGCCATGGCGCCAAGAGCCCGCACCCCGGAGGCTGGCTCCGATCTCACCCCGAAGCTGACCAGGGCCAGGCCTCGACGTGCGCCGGCTGCCACCAATCGAGCGCCGGCACGCCCGGTTGCTTCAACAGCACGCTCTGCCACGGCGTCAGGAGCGGTCGCCACCCCGCGGGCTGGCGCACCTTGCATCGGCGGACGAACCAGAGCGCGGCCGCCGAATGCGCCGGCTGCCACGCCGGCAAGGGCACGCCCAGTTGTTTCGCCGTCACCGCCGCACATATCACCGGCGCCTGCCACCCCGCAGGCTGGTCGGCCGGGAGTCAGCACGGCGCTGCCGCCAAGGCGGCTTCCCCCGGGTTCGCGAATTGCCAGACCTGTCACGGGCTCTTTCTCGATGGCGGGTCGTCCATCCAGACCTGTCACGTTAATATCGGCTGTCACGGCTGGAGTGCCCCGCACGCCAGCGCCGGCTGGCGCGTGAGCCGTCACAAGTCGACAGACCAGGCGAACGCCCCGGTCTGCGCCCGCTGCCACCAGTCGAACCCCGGTACGCCTGGTTGCTTCAATATCACCCTCTGTCACGGGGTTGGCGGACCGATCTGAAGTCGGCTTCGGAGGGATTGAAGAGACTCCGGTTCGACATCGAGCCGGGAATGCACGGCGGGGGCGCCCCGCCGAAGCCGCAAGCGCCGGGGATGCTATGATGCCCGGATGAACAGCAACCTGCTTGCGTTCATCGGCCATCTGCGGGCGCGGGGCATTCTCAACGACGTCCAGGCCGGCTTCTTCGGGCGCGTCGCGCGGGGCGAGCTGGTTTCGGTGCGCGTCGAGCTGCAGCTCGCCCTGTGGGCCGGGGTCACGATGGCCGCCGCCGGCGCCGGCATTCTGGTCAAGGAGAACCTCGCGCAGCTCGGCCCGGTGACGATCGGCGCCGGCATCGGGCTCGCCGCCGCGCTCTGTCTCTGGTATGTCGTGCACGTCGCGGCGCCCTTCTCCTGGGGCCCGGTTATCTCGCCGACGCTCGGCTTCGATTACGTCCTGCTCCTCGGTGTGCTGCTGATCGGGACCGATCTCGGCTATTTCGAGACGCAGTACAAGCTCCTCGGCCAGAACTGGCCCTGGCACCTCTTCGTACTCTCGCTGCTCCAGCTCGCCTTCGCGTTCCGCTACGATTCGCGCGCCGTGCTCTCGCTCGCGCTGGCGTCGTTCGCGGCCTGGCGCGGCGTCGCGCTTTCCTTCCCGGGCGGCGTGCCGTTCGGGCAACACGAGGCGGCAATCCGCGTCAACGCGCTGGTCGTCGGCGCGTTCTTCTTCGGCTTCGGAATCCTTTGCAAACGCACCGGGCGCAAGGCGCACTTCGAACCCGCATTCGGGAATCTCGGCCTGCTGCTGCTGCTCGGGGCGGCGGTCGCCGGCGCGTACGCGGGCTACGGGCACCTCGACGTCGCGTGGCTCGCCACGCTCGCGGCTCTCGCCGCGGCGACCATCGCGCTGGCCTTCCGCGCCGGGCGCTCCGATTACTTCGCCCAGGGCGTCGTCGCCGGCTTTCTCGGCTTTCTCAGGCTCGCGGCCGAGCTGCACCTCAGAGAGGGTCTCTTCTATCTGGTCTCGGCGGGGAGTTTCGGCGTGCTCCTGCTCATCCTCTGGGCGCACCGGCGCTTCAAGGAGGAGCGATGAAAGCAGCATGGCGAAGTGCGGATCGCGGCGCCGAGCTGCTCGCGGCTGCCCAGGGCTGGCGGGCAGCCGGCCTCATCGACGAAGCCGCGTTCGGAGCGATCGGTTCCGAGTACTCCCTGGGCGGCCCCCAGCTCGGCCCGATCTGGCGGATCCTGGTCTTTCTCTGCGTCGTTTCCGGGGTCTCGACCGCCACCGCGGTCGGGTTCATCAGCTTCGGAGTGCGCAGCGCGGACGGCGTCGGTCTGGCGCTGCTGATCTTCGGCGTCGGTCTGGCGACCATCACGGACATCATCATCGACCGCTGTTCGTTCCGGCCCACCGGGGCCGAGGCGGCGACCTCGCTGCTCGCCGTGGGCTACCTCGGCGCGGCCGTGTTCGTGCTGCTCGACGATCTGCACTTTCGTGGTCACGAGGCGCTGCGGCTGACCTACCCCTGGTGCGCGACGGTCTGCGCCCTGGCCGCGTGGCGCTGGGGTTTTCGGCTGTACGCCGGGGCGGCTGCGCTCTTCGTCCTTCTCTGGTCGACCCAGTTCCCCGGCGCCCGTCTGGTCTGGATTGCGGCGGCTGCGCTCATCGCGGCCGGGGCCGGCAAGGTGCGCGAAATGCGCGAACTTGCCCCGTCCCATCGGGAGGGCGTTGGGCTCGCGCGCCTCGTCGCGCTCGCGGGGCTGTACGGCGCCATCAACTACTATTCGGTGGACAAGGGCATCCTCGAAGAACTCGGCCGGCTGGTCGGCGCCCCGCGCCACCACGCGGCTGAGGCCACCTTGTTCCTGGCCGGGATCGGCTCCGCAGTGTATCCCCTGGCGCTGCTCGCCTGGGGACTGCGCGCGCGCGACCGCGCCCTGATCACCCTGGGGATTGCGGCCGCGGCGCTCTCGCTGACCACCATCCGCTTCTACCTTCACGTGGCGCCGCTCTGGGTGGTGCTTGCCGCCTCGGGAGTTGCGCTCGCCGCGGCATCGCTGCTTCTGGAGCGTTGGCTGCGCTCGGGCGTGGCCGCCGAACGCTTCGGTTTCACCGCCGCACCGTTGTATGACGAGAGCCGCCGGGAGCGGCTGCTTCCGGTTGCGGCGGCGTTCGCGCTGGCCCCGGCGGCACGCGTCCTCCCCGAGGAGCCGCCCGGGGTCGCCGGCCGGGGCGGCTCGTTCGGCGGCGGCGGCGCGGAGGGTTCGTTCTGACAGATTGGGCGATCGGCGGACCCCAAATCCGCGCGTAACGCGCGGATCAGGAGAGTCAGGCTTGTCACCTGGTCCGGTTTATCCAAGTCGTTGCTCATATCTGATCGCAATGGATGCTTCAAGCGATGCTTGATCTCTGCCACACCGTGCTTCCTGCAAGAAATCCTGCTTTTTCGGCGGTTGAAATGCCTCCTCTGCTGATGGATCCGCGCGTACGCGCGGATCTGGGCGGACCGGCTGACCTTGACATTCGGACCAATCCCGATTATCTACGGCCCGACTCGAAGACGAACCCGACGTGGGAGGAACGCAGATGAAACGCACGTTCTTCAAGATCACGGCGCTGCTGGCCGTAGTGGGGACGCTGGTGACCGCCGCGGCCCTGCCCGCGCAGGCCGAGGAGCTGGCCTCGAAGTTCAAGGTCGGGGACAAAGCCCAGGATTTCACCCTCGCGGACACCGAGGGGCGGAAGGTGCAACTGTCGATCGCCAACAAGGGCCGCGTCGTGCTGCTCGCCTTCTGGTCGCTGCGCTGCGGCGCCTGCCTGCAGGAGGCCCCGTTTCTCGAGCAGCTGCACAAGAGCTTCGCCGGAAAGGGCGTGACGGTCCTCTCCGTGGTCACCGACGGGGTGGACGCGGCCGCCACGAAGACCATCATGAAGGAGGTGGGGGTCAACCCGAGCTACCCGGTCCTCGTAGACCCGGAGTTCACGGTATCCGACGCCTACACCAACTTCGTGGTCCCCCACACTCTGGTCATCGACCGCAAGGGGATCGTGCGCTACGTCCACACGGGCTTCGAAACCGGCACCGAGAAGCAGTACGAGGCGGCCCTCCTCAAGGCGCTCGGTTCCTGAGCGGATCGCCCGCGCGTCTTCTACCCGTTGCGCTGTGCGAAGTCCTTCATGAAGGCGACCAGCGCGTCGACGCCGGCCTCGGGCAGGGCGTTGTAGATACTGGCGCGCATGCCGCCGACGGAGCGGTGTCCCTTGAGCGTGACCAGCCCCGCCTTCTTGGCCTCCTTGAGGAAGGTCTCGTCCAGTTCGGGTTTTGCCAGCGTGAAGGGCACGTTCATCCAGGAGCGGGAGGCGACCTCGACCGGGTTCTTGTAGAAACCCGACCCGTCGATTGCCGCGTAGAGCTTCTTCGCCTTGCGGTCGTTGATCGCGCCCATCGCGGTCAGGCCGCCGTTGCGCAGCAGCCAGTCGAAGACCAGACCGGCGATGTACCAGGTGTACGTCGGCGGGGTATTGTACATCGAGCCCTCGGCGGCGTGGGTCTTGTAGTCGAGCATCGTCGGCGTGCCCTCGGGAGCCTTGCCGATGAGGTCTTCGCGGATGATCACCACCGCCATCCCCGCCGGGCCGATGTTTTTCTGCGCGCCGGCGTAGATCAGGCCGAACTTCGAGACGTCGATGGGCCGGGAGAGGATCGTCGAGGACATGTCGGCGACCAGCGGGACCGCCCCGGTGGCCGGCACGTAGGGGAATTCCACGCCGCCTATCGTCTCGTTCGGGGTGTAGTGAACGTAGGCGGCCTCGGCATCGAGCTTGAGTTCCGCTGCGGCCGGCGCCCGCATGAACTTGTCGGCTTCGGTCGACGCGGCGATCTTCGGCGTGCAGAATTTCTTCGCCTCGGAGATCGCCTTCTTCGACCACGCGCCGGTGTTGATGTAATCGGCGCTCTTCTTCCCGGCGAGCAGGTTCATCGGGATCATCGAGAACTGCTGCGAGGCGCCCCCCTGCAGAAAGAGCACCTTGTAGTTCGCGGGGATCGCCATCAGCGTCCGCAGGTCGGCCTCGGCTTTCTCCGCGATGGACATGTAGTCCTTGCCGCGGTGGCTCATTTCCATCACGGACATGCCCGAGCCGTTCCAGTCGAGCATCTCCCGCTGCGCCTGCTCCAGAACCTCCAGCGGAATTGCCGCCGGCCCCGCGCTGAAATTATACACACGACTCATGGACTGTCTCCTTATGCTGCCGTTACCCCTGTCCCGGCGCCCGAACGCCCGCGCCGCTGAAGTACCCTTTCCGACCGATGGGGGATTCTCCAGAGAAAACCGGGGCTTGTCAACACCGCCGCGGGGGCCCCGGATCCGCGCGTACGCGCGGATCCAGCAGCAGAGGAGGCATTTCAACTACTGAAAAAGCCGGACTTATTGCAGGAAGCACGGCGTGGCAGAGGTCAAGCATCGCTTGAAGCAAGCATTGCGATCAGAAATGAGCAACGACTTGGATAAACCGGACCAGGTGACAAGCCTGACTTTCCTGATCCGCGCGTACGCGCTGATCCAGCAGAACAGCAGGCTTTGCAACTCACCGGGAAGAGCCTGATTTCGCTCTGGTCAGCGCCCGGTCAAGCCGAACTCGTTCATGCGCTTCCAGAGCGTCACTCGGCTGACGCCGAGATCGCGGGCCGCGGCGGAGCGACTCCCCCCGGCACTGGCGAGGGCGGCGCGGACCGCCTCCGGGGTCAGGGTGCCTCGTCGTCGCAGCGGCGGCAGGCTGGCGGGTTCGGCCAGGAGGCTTCCCGGCAGATCCTGGAGGTCGATTTCCTCGCCGCGGGAGGTGATGACGGCGTACTCCAGAGCGTTGATCAGTTGCCGGACATTTCCCGGCCAGCGGCATCGCTGCAGTGCTTCGAGCGCGGCCGGGGTCACCCGCAAGGCCGCCCGGTCGTTCGCCGCCCCGATGCGCGCGAGAAAATGCGAGACGAGCAGGGGAATGTCCTCGACCCGATCGCGCAGCGGGGGGAGCACGATCGGAATGACGTTCACCCGGTAGAGCAGATCCTCGCGGAATGTCCCCGACTCCACGAGCGCCGCGAGTTGGCGGTTCGTCGCGGACACCAGCCGCACGTCGATCGGGACCGGGGTATTTTCGCCGACGCGCTCAATCTCTTTGCCTTCGAGCACCCGCAGCAGCTTGGCCTGCATCGGGGCGGGCATGTCGCCGATTTCGTCGAGAAAGATCGTCCCGCCGCTGGCGGCCTCAAAGCGCCCCTGGCGGTCGCGCACCGCGCCGGTGAACGCGCCCCGCCGGTGCCCGAACAGCTCGCTCTCGAGCAGGTGCTCGTTGAGCGCGGCGCAGTTGACTTTCAGGAACGGGCCGTCCTTGCGGCGGCTGAGTGCGTGGATCGCCGCGGCGACCAGCTCCTTGCCGGTGCCGCTTTCGCCGAGGACGACCGCGGGTGCCTCGCTGCGCGCGGCGTTCTTGATCTGCTCGTGGACCCGGAGCATCCCGGGGCTGCGGCCGACGAGTCCCTGGAAGGCCTGCTCCTCGCGGATCGCCACCGCCAATTCCTGGATCTGACGCTCCTTGATCACCAGCGAGGTCACGTCGGTCATCGTTTCGATGCCGCCGATCATCGCGCCGCTCTCGTCGCGCAGGACCGTGGCGTTCTTGAGCAGGTGAATCTCCCGGCCGTCCTTCGCGCGGATGCGGCAGCTCTTCTGAACCGCCTTGCCGTCCTTGAAGAGCGAGCAGCGAATCGTCGTGCGGTCCCCTTCGTGATAGACGCACGTGCTCGTGTCGAGGATCGCGCAGGGCTTGCCGATCACCTCCTCGAGCCGGTAGCCGGTGATGCGCTCGGCGGCCGGGTTGAAGGAAATGATGGTTCCGTCGGGATCGACAACCATGAGGCCGTCGCTCATCGTGTCGAGGACGCTCTCGAGGAATCCCGGATCCTTGACCAGTTCGTTAATTTTCATGTTAATCGTAAACACAGTAACATGAAACTGAACGCCTGTTAACGTAAGTGAACGGAATTCCGGCAAGAACGACCGCGATGCACGTCGTTTCCAGAGCGCCTGCCGACACGATTCCGCGCTGAAGGAAGGTTGTTGCGAGTTCGCGCCGCCGGCTCCCCGTGACGCAACCGATTGATTAACAACGACTCGGCGGGAATTCTGCACCAAGGCGGATCGCCCGGAAACCGTCCCGACCATTTCCCAAGGCACGATCATTGCTCTTGATTCAGGCGACAGGAGTGTTGACCGAGGCGCAGCGAGCGGATTGCGGAACTTGAGATCGCTCGCGCGCGGGGAACGTACAATCAACAGGAGGTGTACCCATGCCGAAGAGCAAGAAGTGGAGCGCCGTCGCAGCAACCGGGGCGGCGACGCTGGCCCTCGTCCTGGAGGCCGGGCCGGTCGCGGCCGCCAAGCCGAACACCATGGAGTCCTGCAAGATCTGCCATCAGGCGGCCGACGGGGTGCTCCGGGGCAAGATGGTGTCGGTTTCCGGTGAATTCAAGAGCATGAACGTCACGATCGGCCCCGTGGTCTGGATCGTCAAGTACGGCGATGATCTCAAGGTCAAGGAAGGCGAGAAGATCAGCGGTGCGGACGCGCTCAAGACGATCACGCGCGACCGGGAGATCGCGGTCTCGTTCACGGGGGGCGAGAAGGCTCCGGTGGCCGTTCAGGTCGCCGTCAAGCAGCCCTTCAAGCTCGCGGCCGAGAAGATCATCGCGGTCGAGCAGATGCTGGAACTGGCGGCACAGGGGCCGGATACGGGGAAATTCGCCCTCTTCGACTCGCGTCCCGGCCCGATGTTCGCCGAGGGGCACATTCCCGGCGCCGTCAGTCTGCCGTATGCGAGCTTCAAGGAAAAGGCGGCCGCCCTGCTGCCGGCGGACAAGGGGGCCCTCCTGATCTTTTACTGCGCAGGCGAAACCTGAACGCTCAGCCCCTTCTCCGCCCGTGAGGCGGAGGCGCTGGGTTACACCAACGTGAAGGTCTTCCACGCCGGCATGCCCGCCTGGAAGAAAGCCGGCGGACTGGTCGCCAGCGGCCCCGTGGCGCTGGAAAACTGGATCAAGGGCGGGGAGTCGTTCGTTCTGATCGATCTGCGCGACGCCGCGACGGCTGAAAAAGGGTTCATTCCGGGGGCGATCGGCATCCCGGCGCAGGATCTCGCCTCGTGGAAAGACCGGTTCCCGGTGAACAAGAAGGCGCCGATCGTCCTCTACGACACGGCGCAGGCGAGCCCCGACGCATTCAAGACCGTGCGGGGCTGGGGCTACGTGAACACGACGGTCCTGCGCCAGGGTCTCGGCTCCTGGAAGGGTGAGTTGAAAACAGGTCCGCTGGCGTCGCCGGCGAAGATCGAGTACGTGAAGACGCTCAAGCCCGGCGAGATCACCATCGACGATTTCAAGAAGATTGTGGACACACGGCCTGAAGGGACGCTCATCGTCGATGTGCGCGAACAGCCGGTGGACGGGATACTCGTCGGCGCGCTCCCGATTCCGCAGAGCCAGCTGGAGACGCGCTTCGCAGAGGTCCCGAAGGACAAGAACGTCGTGATCCACTGCAATACGGGCGTCCTTGCCAAGATGGCCTACGACCTGCTCATCGTGAAAGGGTACGACAAGGTCCGGTATCTCAACGCGGTGATCGTCGTCGGCGCCAACGGCGCCTATGAGGTGACCGAGAAGTAATCGCATCGCGTCAGGGCCGGCGGAGGGGGTCTGGCCTCCACCGGCCCGGCGGCTGTGCTTATCCCTCCGCCCCGGCCTGCACCATGAGCAGGGTGAAGCGCGCGAGCAGTCCGGGCCGGCGCCGCCACGCAGGTAGGACCGTGTCGTAGGAGGACTCCCGACTGATCTCGCCGGCGGACGGAGTTCTCCCGCGGAGCCGGCGGCGCTGACTTTCGGACAGAGGCGCTCATGGTATGACACGTACACACAGACTACAATCGACTCCAGCGCAAAGAACCCGGAAATCACGCGAGGGAGGCGGGCATGACCGAGCCGGAAGAACCGCTTGCACAGATGGCGGCCGATCACCTGATCACCGACGAGCCATACTACCTGCCGCAGGGCACCGAGCTGGAGATCGCGCGCGCGGCCGACCGCAACGGCCTGCCGCTGCTGCTCAAGGGGCCGACCGGGTGCGGGAAGACCCGGTTCATGCTGCGGCTCGCCTGGGAGCTGCGGCGGCCGCTCGTCAGCGTCTCGTGCCACGACGACCTCTCCACGGGAGACCTCGTCGGGCGCTACCTCATCCGGGGAGGCGACACGGTCTGGACGGACGGGCCCCTGACCGTTGCGGTGCGGGCCGGGGCGATCTGCTATCTGGACGAGATCGTCGAGGCGCGCAAGGATACGACCGTGGTCATCCATCCCCTCGCGGACGAACGGCGCGAGCTGCCTATCGAAAAGCGCGGCGAGTTGATCAAGGCGCCGCCGGGGTTCCTGCTGGCCGTCTCCTACAACCCCGGGTACCAGAGCGTGCTCAAGGATCTCAAACCCAGCACCCGTCAGCGTTTCGTCTCCCTCGAGTTCACGTTCCCGCCGGCGCAGCTCGAGGAGGAGATCGTGCGGCACGAAGCAGGGATCGACGCCGAGACGGCGGGCCTGCTGGTTCGCCTCGGGGCGATGACGCGCGGCCTGCGGGACTCCGGGCTCACCGAGGGCGCGAGCCCGCGCCTGCTCATCCACGCCGGCAAGTTGATCCGCGCCGGGGTTGCGCCGCGGACCGCCTGTCGGGCGGCAATCACCGAGACGCTCACCGACGACCGGGAGCTGCACCTGGCGCTCGACGAGCTGGTCAGCTCCCTTTTCTGACCCGCGATGAACGAGGCGCAGATCAGCCGGCGGCTCGAGAGGCTCATCCGTCCCGGACACTTCGCCGACGGGGAGATTGAGCAATACGCGGAAGTGCTCGCGCAACTGCCCGAGAGCGCGCAGCGACGCGTGCTCGATCTGGTCCCCTCGCTCTGGCCGGTGAGCCACGCGCTGACGTTCTCATTCCTGCGCAACGCGGCGCGGGGGCTCGAGGTCTTCGGAGAAACCAGGCTGCAGATCTGGGTCGGCGCACTCCTCGACGCGTACGAGGCCGGCGGACTCGAGCAGGCGCGCCCGGTCATCGCCGACGGCGGGCGCGCGCTGGTGCGGGAGCTGCGCGGCGAAAACGGCGCACGCTACCGTGACGTGGTCGGGCTGCTGCACCCCTATCTCTGCGCCCTGGCCGGCCGGCACCTTGAGGTTGCCGAGGGGCGCGAGGCCGCCACCGACACCGCCGTGGTCTGGCTGCCGCGGCGGATCGTCGTCTTCGAGGACCTCGACCGCAACTTCCTGCTCTTCAAACTTGCGGCGACCGTGCAATGGGGCCACATCGCGGCCGGGACCTACCGGGCAGAGCCGCCGTCGGGAGACCCCCTGGTTCCCGGGCTGGAGCGTCGGTTCGGGACCTCGTGGGGTGCGAACCCCGCCTGGCTCGTGAATTATTTCGGGCTCTTCCCTGAACCGGATCTTGCGCAGCGGCTGTACCACACGGTGGCGACGCTGCGGGTGGCCGCGCGGATCCCAACGCAGCTCCCGGGGCTGGGGCGTGAGGCAGTGCCGGTGCTCGCGGAATACTTTTCCCGCCGCTCCGTCCCGGCGACCCCCGATGGGCGCGAGGGCTGGTTCGAATCGCTGCGTCGCTGGATTTGGAACCAGCCCGGGGCGGATGCGGATCTTCCCCCGCCCGTGTCGGCCCTGCTGCTGCCATTGCGGCAGCCGATCGCGACGGCTGCGGACGCGGCGCGGGCCGTCGCGGGGCTGTATCCCCTCGTTGACGCGCTTCCCACCGGCGAGTCCGCGGCGGAACCGCCGTCCTTCGAGGGCGCGCTGCGACCGTCACTCGCCGAAGAGCGTCGCAGAGCCCGGCGGGAGGAGGCCCGCGAGGAGTTCATCGCGGCATTTCGAGCGCTGGTCGACCCGCTGGCGGCTGGAGAACAAGACGGTGCCGCGCCTGACTCGGGCGAGCGCGAGCCCACGGGGAAGGTGGCCCGGGAGGAGGGCGGTGACACGCGCTCCCGCGCGGACATCAATATCGGCAAGGGTGTGGACGAGGGGCGCCCCGACTTCGTCCGCATCGGCGCCCAGCAGGTGGAAATACCGCAGGAACAGCGGGCCCTGGTCGAGGAAATCCGGCGCGACCTGGGAGGGGTTCCCACGAGCTACGTCTCGGGGGTGATCGCCCGGGCCGGGAGCGCCGCCGGGCGCTTCGCCGGGCCGGCGGTGCCTGAGGGACCGCGGGCGGCGGAGGCCCTGGTCTACGACGAATGGGATTTTCGTCGGGCCGGATTCCGCAGGGGCTGGTGCTCCGTGCACCCGCTGGAGCTGGAGCCCGGGGATACGACGTTCGTCCGGGCCACGCTGCAGCGCTATCGCGGCCCGCTGCTGCGGATCCGGCGGGCGTTCGAACGGCTGCGGACCGGCGAGCACCTGGTGCGCCGGCAACTCGACGGCGACGAGGTGGACATCGACGCGGCGATCGAGGCCCGCGCGGATCGTATTGCCGGGAGAGCGGTCTCCGACCGGGTCTTCATCCACCTGGCGCGCGACCGGCGCGACATCGCCGTCGTCTTTCTCGTGGACATGTCCTCATCGACCGAGGGCTGGGTGAACACGGCAATCCGGGAGTCGCTGGTGCTGCTGTGCGAATCGCTCGAGGTGCTCGGCGACCGCTGGGGGGTGTACGGTTTCTCGGGCATACGGCGCCTGCGCTCGGAGCTCTACCACATCAAGGATCTGGACGAGCCCTACGGCGAGCAGGTCCGGGGGCGCATCGCCGCGATCACCCCGCGGGACTACACGCGCATGGGACCGCCGATCCGCCACGTGACGCGCCTGCTGCGTGCTGCCGAAGCGAAGAGCAGGCTTCTGGTGATCCTGTCGGACGGCAAGCCCGAGGACTACGACGAGTACAAGGGGGACTACGCCGTCGAAGACACCCGGCACGCGCTCACCGAGGCCAAGCTCGCCGGCGTGCACCCGTTCTGCATCACGCTCGACCCGAAGGCGCACGACTACGTCGCGCATCTGTTTGGCGAGGTCAGCTACGTGGTCATCGACGCGGTCGCCAAACTTCCCCTGCGCGTCCCGGAGATCTACCGCGCGTTGACCTCGTAGCGCTGCAGCCGCTGCGAAATCTCCAGCGTCAACTTCAAGATCGACTCGGCGTGCTCCGGGGTCAGGCTGCCCAGTCCGCAGGAGGGCGTGATGATGCTCTGGCGCAGGAGCGCGGCGCGCGGGAGCCCTTCGGCTTCGAGCCGTCTGATGCCGCCTTCGAGCCGTCCGATCAGGCTCTCGGCGGTCTCGTCGCCCGCGGACCCGTCGGTAGGGACGATCCCCCAGGCGAGCGCCCCGCCGCGGGCGATGAACGTGCGGATTTCCGCCGGATACAACAACACCCGCTCGAGATAGCCGAAGGCGTCGAAGTTCACGATGTCGACCCGGGTGTTGAAGATCAGGGGCCAGTCGGCATTCCCGCAGCAGTGGATCCCGGCGATGCCGCCGGCTTCGTGGATCGCCTCGATGATCTCGTCCAGTTTTTCCGCGACCAGTTCCGGCGCTGCCGGAGAAAACGCGGACCCCAGCGTCTCCATTGCCGGTTCGTCGAGAAAGACGATGATCGGTCTGCCGAAGGCCCCCAGCTTGCGGATCTGCCAGGCGGCGTTCATCGCGAGTTTCTTGACGACGGCGTCGTAGAGCTGCTCGTTGTGGATGATGTCCCGGCCCTGCTCGTCCTTGTAGGAGATCCCGGCGGTCAGCGGGCCGGTGACGTGGCCCTTGAGAAAGCGCGCCTGAGCCGGGGGCTTGCCGGCGAGCGCTCGAAGCAGCGCGTGGAATCCAGCGGCGTGCTCCGCCGATAACCCGAAGAAATCATAGTCCTTCGCGAGATAGCGCTCGAAAAAGTGTTCGAGCCCCGGCGTGAGATCCTGGGTCGTGTCGAACGAGAAGCGCTGCCGCACCTCGTCTCTCACGATGCCGGGAAGAGCCTCGCTGTACTGGCCGCCCATGTGCTCCTGGAAGCCGCGCTTCGGCAGCTGCGGCCAGATGGGCGCCTCGGGGAGGTACCGCAGCGCCAGCGCAACGGCCGCGTCAGGGTCGGTGAGCGGCAGGCTGCCGATACCGGTGGCCATGCAATTGAACTCGTGCGTCATGGTCGGCGGATCCTTTCGTCAGCGGGTTGGTGTCGATGTTCAGTATAGCAAGAGTCTCCGGGCTGTCCCAGCAACGAAATGCCGAGCTGCGCCCTCGCTGCCGATCCCCAGAATATTCTCCTGGTGGGTCGAAGAGTGTTTTTTCAGCGTCGGATATGCTACGGTTGCACGTATGACGTTGATTTGTCGACTAATACAGGGGGGTCACCGATGATCTGTACTCGCGTTTCCATTCCCCGACGCGCGCTGCTCGCGTCGGTGCTGGGGCTGGCGCTGCCGGCCGCGGCGTTCGCCCAGTGCCCGACCGCCGAACTGGTGGGGAAGCAGCTCCTGGAGGTCTTCAAGCGCCCGATCGAAGTCAAGAAGGTCGCGCCGGCCCCGCTCAAGGGCCTCTGCGAGGTCCAGGTCAGCTTCCAGGGCCGACCGAACATCGTCTACACCGACGCGGCCGGCGCCTACCTGGTCACCGGGCATCTGATCGAAACCGCGAGCGGCAGGGATCTCACCGAAGAGACAATCAGTGCGCTCAACAGCCTCTCGCCCGAGGAACTGAAGAAAGTCGACGCCCTCGTCGCGATGACCGTCGGCACCAAGGGCCCGTCGGTCTACTTCATCACCGACCCGCTTTGACCGTACTGCAAGAGGGCCGGTGCGGCCCTCAAGGAGCTGGCGGACAAGGGCGAGATCCAGATCAAAGTGCTGATGTTCCCGCTGCCGATGCACAAGGGCGCGCGCGAGCAGTGCATCGCCGTGGTGTGCGACAAGAAGGGCTTCGACGATCTCGAGAACGGCTACAAGTCCGACAACCAGTGCGCAGAGGGCGCCAAGCTGGTCGATGAGTCCATCGTGCTGCTCTCGGCCAAGGGCATCACCGGCACGCCGACGTATCTTTTCGCCGACGGCCGGTTCCAGTCCGGCGTGCTTGAACCGGACGCGCTGCGCCAGCGGCTTGGCATCCCGGTGCCGGCTGCCGCGGCGCCGGCGAAGAAACCGCCCGCGGCTCCCCCGAAGAAATAGCGAACGCCGCGGGCTACACGAGCGTAGCGAGCAACTCCTCGAAGTTCTTAAGCAGGTAGGGCTTGGCGATGAAAGCCGCGAAGCCCGCGCCTGCCCAATCGGTCACGGCCGGGTGGTCCGTGTAGCCGCTCGAGAGAGCGGCACGGACCCCCGGGTCGATCTGACGCAGCCGCGCCAGCGTTTCCGGCCCGCCGATTCCGCCGGGCACGGTCAGGTCCAGGATGACCGCGTCGAAGCGTCTGCCGGAGTCGAGAGCGATCTGATACTGCACGATGGCCTCGGCCCCCGATCGGGTCAGCGTTGCGGCATAGCCGAGCCTTCGCACGGCGGCGCCGGCCATTTCCAGCACGAGCGGCTCGTCGTCCATGATGAGCACCCGGCCTCGCGGCGGCTCATCGGGCAGTCGTTCCGGAACCAGGTCCCAGGACTCGGCCGCAGCGGCAGCCGGCTCGGGCTTCTCCTCCTGTTCGTCTTCGTCTTCGCTCTCGGCGCTCCGCGTCGATTCCGGCAGGTACACCGTGATCGTCGTCCCCTCCCCGATGCGCGATTTCGCGGCGATCGCGCCGCCGTGGCTCTGCACGATCGAATAACTCACCGCGAGTCCGAGACCGCGGCCCTTCACGCTGCCCATCTCCTTGGTCGAAAAATACGGATCGAAGATGCAGCTGAGGTGCTCCTGGGCGATCCCGGTGCCGCGGTCGGTGAATTCCAGGCGCAGATAGCAGCCCCCGGGGAGCGCGGCGATCTGCCCGGGCGCGAGCCGGATTGCGGCGGCGCTTATCATCAGCGTCCCGCCCTCCGGCATCGCCTCGCGGGCGTTCTGGACGAAATTGTAGATGACCTGGCGCATCTGCCCCTCGTCGAAATCCACGGGCGGGAGATTCTCCGGGATGGACAGATCGCAGGCGAGGTTCGATCCGGAGGCCGCGAACAGAGCCGTCTCGCGCAGCATCCGGGCGATGCTGCCGACGCGCTTGACCGGCTGGCCGCCTTTGGAGAAGGTGATCAGCTGGCGGGTCAGATCCCCGGCGCGCAGCGCGGCCTCCGCAGCGTGGTCGAGGGCCTCGGCGGCATCGGGGTTCGATCCGGCGAAGAGGCGGGCGAGATCGAGGTTGCCGAGGATGATGGTCAGCAGGTTGTTGAAGTCGTGTGCGAGCCCGCCGGCGAGCACCCCCACGGACTCGAGCTTCTGGGTGCGCAGGTGCTCATCCTCGAGTCGCTTCTGGTCGGTCAGGTCCCGGGTCAGCAAAACCATCGCCGCCGGCCGGCCGTCGGGGTTTCGTACCAGCGATGCGGTGAGCCAGAGCTGGACCGGCCTGCCGTTGCGGTCGATCCCGGGGAGTTCTCCGGTCCAGGCCCCGCCGCTCTGCAGGGCCGGGAGAATGACGCTGTCGAACACGGCGGGGTCCCGGTGGATGGTGCGAACATCCCGGCCGACCCCTCCGGCGGCGGGGATGCCCGTTTGCCCGGCAGCGGCGGTGTTGCAGTAGACGATCCGCCCCTCGAGATCGATGATGAAGATGCCCTCGGCGGCCCCCTCGACGGCGGCGGCGAACAGGCTGAGCCGCTCTTCATTCTCGGCGCGCTCGCTGATGTCGGTCAGCAGCGCGCAGACCCAGCAGCTCTCCCCTCGGACCACGCTGGTCATCGCGACCTCCATCGGGAAGGTCGCGCCGCTCTTGCGACGCCCGCTGCTGATGATCCGATGCCCGATCAGCGGGTTGGTGCCTGTTGCCTGCCAGGAGCGGTAATCCGCCAGGAAGTCCCCGGCCTTTTCGGGAGCGACCAGGAACGTGAACGGTCCGCGGCCCACGGCCTCCTCGCTGGTGTAGCCGAAGATGGTCGTGGCCGCAGGGTTCCAGTAGCGGATGGCCTCTTCGGGGTCGATCATCACGATGCCGTCCATGGCCGCGGCCGTAATCGAGGAGAGAAACTCCCGGCTTTCGCGCAGTTCGATCTCGGACTGCGCACGCTGTTCGACCTCGGTCTCGAGGCTCTCGCGGTTCTTGATCAGATCGTGCCGCAGCGCGATCTGGCTCACGAGGTGCTGCTGGTGAAACCAGCGGACGAGCACGCCGCTGGCGAGAACGCAGAAGAACAGGACGGTGTTGACGGTGAAGAAGGCGGGCTCGAGGATGGTGTCCCACAGGAGGATCGGGACGACGTAGACGGCGAAGATGGCGCCAAGGCCCAGGGCCGCGAACCCCGGCCCCGAGGGGATCAGGCCGGCGAACACAACGGCGAGCAGGATCAGGCCGATCAGGTACGGGGAGTGGTGGCCGCCGAAGTCCATGATCATCGCCTCCAGGGCGATCGCCGAGGCCAGCACGCCGAGAAAGGCGAACAGGTGCATCACGGCTCGCCGCCGGGTGCGGCGAATGGCGACGGCGGTCGCGGCCAGCAATGTCGCGACGGCGATCCGGTAGCCGAGGAAGCGCACGGCGTAGTCCGCAGCGCAGTAAAAATCCAGCAGGGAGAGACACAGGAACATGCCGGCGCCCAGGACCGCCGTGCGCGCGGACCACTCCTGTAGAATTCTGTCGGTTTCCCGGCGGATGTAGGCCGATTTGTCATCCATGGACGCTTCCCTCAATCCCGGCGTGATCGCCGCGCAGACGAACAACTCCGTCATTTCCGCCAATATACACCACCAACCCGGCAGCTGCATCCGCCCGGCGAGTCCCCGCGGCGGCAGTCGGTACCGCAGCCGAGAGGGTGTTCAAAAGGGTTCAGATGCAAGGCGCCTGCCAAGCTGATGCCGAGACGGGCTGGTGCCCGTCGCAGGCAGATGCGCGAAGGGCAACGCCGCAGCTGAGCCCTTTTCAACGCCCGTAACGGTAAGGGAGGGGACGCCGTGGTCGAGGGTGACGCGTCCCTCCGCGAGGAGACACCCGGTGCCGAGCGTGGCTTCCGCGCAACGGGCGTAGACGTCGGGGAAGAGCACCGCCTCGAAAGTGCCGCTGAGGTCCTCGAGAGAGAGGAACTTCATCCAGGTCCCGGTCTTCGTCGGGATGCGTTTGTACGAGATCGCGAGGCCGCGCATGCGGACGCGCCGCCCCGCATGGCGGGCCATGTCGGTTGCGGCAATCAGCGGCGGCCCCGGCGCGGACGCGCCTTCCTCGATCAGCTCCAGCGGGTGTCTCGTCACCATGAACCCGAAGATCTCCTCCTCCATCCGGCAGCGCTCGCGCAGGTCGTACTCCGGCAGGCGCGGCACGAGGTGGTCGAGGCCGCCGGAACCGGGAAACAGGTCGCCCGCCCGCCCGCCGCGGGTTCCGGCTGGGCGGATGGGGTGCTCTCCCGACCGAAACCGGCACGCCAGCCGCCAGAGCAGCTCCGGCCGCGTCAGCTCGAAGCCATCACAGGCGCCGCCGCGCACGAGCAGCTCCAGATCGCCGCGGCCGAGACCCGAGCGCGACAGCAGATCCGACAGATTGGTGAAGGGGCCGCCTTCGCGCCGGGCGGCGAGCAGGCTCTCGATGGCCGCCTCGGCTAACCCGGCGAACGCCATGAGCCCCATGCGGATCTCCCGCCCGCGCCCGGCGTAGTCGCGGTCGCTGCGGTTCACATCGGGCAGCAGGATGCGCAGGCCCAGCCGGCGCGATTCGGAGATGTAGGCGGCCGCCGCGTAAAAGCCCCCCTGGTTGGAGATCACCGCGGCCATGAACTCCGCCGGGTGGTGCGCCTTGAGATAGGCGACCTGCAGCGAGAGCAGGGCGTAGGAGGCGCTGTGCGCCTTGCAGAAGGCGTAGTCGGCGAAGCTTTCGATCTGCCGCCAGGTCTCCGCGGCGATGCTCTGTCCGATCCCGCCCGCGCGGCAGCCGGCGATGAAGCCGTCGCGCACCTGCGCCATCGCCTCGGGCGAGCGCAGTTTCCCGCTCATCGAGCGGCGCAGCGTGTCGGCCTGGCCGAGGCTCATGCCGGCGAGCGCGTGCGCGACCCGCAGGACGTCCTCCTGGTAGATCATTACGCCGTGTGTCTCGCGCAAAACCTCCGCGAGCTTCGGGTGCGGGTACCAGGCCGCGGTGTCGCCTTGCTCCCGGGCGACGTGGTGGCGCCGGATGTACTCCTGCATCATGCCGCTCTCGGCGACGCCGGGGCGGATCACCGAGCTGGCGGCCGTCAGTTCCTCGAAGGTCTCCGTTCGCAGCTTGCACAGCAGCGAGCGCATCGCCGGGGACTCGATGTAGAAGCAGCCCATCGTGCGGCCCTCGCGCACGAGCCGGCGCGTCTGCCGGTCGTTGAGAATGACGTCGCGCTCGTCCACCGGCGGCGCCGTGCCCGTGTTGCGCTCGACGGCCGCGACGGCGTCCTGCAGCACGCCGAGCGAGCGCTGCGAGAGCAGGTCGATCTTCACGAGGCCGAGCTGCTCGACCGGCCCCATGTCGCACTG
>JANOHV010000112.1:0-1731 GCA_031406795.1 Candidatus Rokuibacteriota bacterium | reverse complement strand
ACAAAGGATTACCGAAGTGCGCTCGAAGTACTCTTGAAAGTGAGGTAGCGGGTGCTCGAGCGGCCGAGGCGGCAGCCGACCAACGCGGGAGACTCGCTTCAGGCGGCTTGACCGTGGAGCATCGTCTCCACGGCTGTGATGAATTCGGAAGGACCGAACCCCTTGCTCAGCACGGGTACGCCGAGTTGCTCGGGCGTGTAGCGATAGGCCGTCACGGCAAGAATCTTGGCAAGCGGGTCCACCCCGAGTATCTCGCGAATGGCGGCATCGCCGCTCATGACGGGCATCTGAATGTCCATCAGCACCAGGTCGGGGCGGAACTCCTTCCACATCTGCACTGCTTCACGGCCGTTCTGGGCCTCCATGACCTCGTAGGCATCGCCGAGCATCATCCGATAGATGACCAGCAGGTCATGTTCGTCCTCGGCAACCAGCAACCGCTTCTTCATAAGGATAATATACCGCCATTATCGACGATAGGCAACTGCGGCAGGCGTCCGATCTCGCGGGGAGCCGGTTCCTGCTGATCGGCGAGGAGGTGGTCGATGATGAAGAATGAGCGCAGAGAGGGCATCGGGCTGGCTCTCTCCGGGGGTGCGGCGCGCGGGATCGCCCACGCCGGGGTACTGGAGGTGCTCGTCGACGCCGGCATCCCCATCCGTGCGCTGGCCGGCACCAGTGCCGGCGCGATCGTGGGGGCGCTCTTCGCTGCCGGGGTGTCCCCGCGTGCGATCGGGACTCTCGCGCTCCGGACACGCTGGAACGACTTGCTCTGCCTGCGGCTGCCCCGTGCGGGCATGGTTTCGGGCGAGGGGCTCGAGAAGTTCTTCGGGCGTCTGCTGCCCGCGCGGACGTTCGCCGAGTTGCGGCTGCCTTTCGCGGCGGTGGCGACGGATCTGGCGACGGGGAAGCGGGTCGACTGCACCTCCGGAGTGCTGGCGCGCGCGGTCCTGGCCAGCTGCAGCTTCCCCGTGCTGCTCGAGCCGGTGCGGAAGGGCGGTCGCCTGCTCGTGGACGGCGGGGTGTCCAGCCAGCTCCCGGTGCGGGCCGTGCGGGAAACGCTGGGCGTGACCCCGGTGATAGCCGTGGATGTCAATGTCGGCGGGCTCGAGCAGCCGCGGCTGGATTCGGTCCTCGAGGTGGCGATGCATCTTGCGATGCTCTGGGCCGCCCGCACCGCCAGCGACGAGGAGGCGCAAGCCGACCTGGTGATTGGCGTGGATGCGCGCGGTATCGCGCTGCAGGATCTCGCCCGGGGCGCGGACTTGCTCCGGCGCGGGCGCGATGCGGCCCGCGCCGCCCTGCCCGCAATTCGCGCCCTGGCAGCCTGCCAGCCGGGTGCTGAAACACGCTGAATCCTGTTATTGCGAGGAGCGAAGCGACGCGGCAATCTGACGAATACTCGGTGTTTTCGCGTCGTCAGATTGCTTCGCTACGCTCGCAATGACGTTCCTTGGCCGTTTTTCAGCAACCTGCTAAAAGCGCCAGCGGAGCAGATCGATCTGAAGCGTCTCGTGTACCGCTGCCCCCCCTGCTCTTCGTGAGCGAAATCAAGCTTTTCCCGGTGCGTTGAGATGCCTGCTGTTCGTCCCCAGATCCGCGCGTACGCGCGGATCCAGCAGCAGAGAAGGCATTTCAACCGCTGAAAAAGCACGATTTCTTGCAGGAAGCATGGGGTGGCAGAGGTCAAGTTTCGCTTGAAGCATGCATTGCGATCAGATATGGGCAACG
>JANOHV010000105.1:0-14776 GCA_031406795.1 Candidatus Rokuibacteriota bacterium | reverse complement strand
ACCCGGTGAAGGGGCCGAAGATCATCGTCTTCAAGTTCAAGAAGCGCAAGAACATGCGGCGCAAGACCGGCCACCGTCAGCACTACACCCGCGTGAAGATCAGCGGGATCACCGTCGCGTAAGGGGAGAGGACCATGGCTCATAAAAAAGGACAAGGCGCCTCCCGCAATGGCCGCGACAGCGAAGGCCAGCGGCTCGGCATCAAGCGCTACGGCGGACAGACGGTCACCGCGGGGAGCATTCTGGTGCGCCAGCACGGCACCGTCTACCACCCCGGGCCGAATGTCGGCATGGGGCGTGACTGCACGCTTTTCGCCAAGATTCAGGGCAAGGTGGTCTTCCGCGTCATCGCGGGCGGCCGCAAGCTCATCGGTATCGAGGCGGTCTAGTACCGGCCCCGGCGGCTCAACCGCCGACAGAACGCACCGAGGCGTGTCCACCAGGGCACGCCTCGTTCGTTTTTAAGGAGAACGATGTTTGTCGATGAGGTCACCATACACGTCCGGGCCGGCCATGGCGGCAAAGGCTGCTGCAGCTTCCGCCGGGAGAAGTACATCCCGCTGGGGGGACCCGACGGCGGCAACGGCGGCAAGGGAGCGGACATCATCGTCGAAGCCAATCCCCACATCAGGACGCTGGTGGATTATCGCTTCCGGCCTCACGCCTTCGCCAAGCACGGCGGGCACGGCCGCGGCAGCAGGTCCTCCGGCGCGGCTGAGGAGGACATTGTCCTGCCGGTCCCGCAAGGCACCCTGGTGCGCATCAAGGCCACCGGGGAGGTGATCGCCGACCTCGTCGAGCCCGGCCAGCGGGTGATCGTCGCGAAGGGCGGCCGCGGCGGCCTGGGCAACGCGCACTTCGTCTCGGCGACCAACCAGGCGCCGCGCAAGACGCAGCCGGGGGAGGAAGGGGAGGAGTTCGAACTCGTCTTCGAGCTCAAACTGCTCGCGGATGTCGGCATCGTCGGCTTCCCCAATGCGGGCAAGAGCACGCTGATCTCGACGATCTCCTCGGCCAAACCGAAGATCGCCGACTATCCCTTCACAACCCTGACGCCGCACCTGGGCGTCGTGCGCCTCGAGGAGGGGGAGAGCTTCGTCGTCGCCGACGTTCCCGGCCTGATCCCGGGGGCTTCGCACGGCGCCGGGCTCGGTACCCGCTTTCTCCGCCACCTGGCGCGCACGAAGCTGCTGCTGCACCTCGTGGACCTCTCGCCGGACACCGGCCGCGACCCGGTCGAGGAGTATCGCGCGATCAACGCCGAACTCGCCGGCTTCGGGGGAGGACTCGAAAAGAAGCCGCAGCTGCTGGTGGCGAACAAGGCGGACATCCCCGAGGCGGCGCAAAACCTCAAGAAACTGCTGGCCTTCGCGAAACGCCGGCGCATCCCCTGCCACGTCATTTCGGCGGCGACGCGCCAGGGGCTCAAGGAACTGGTCTACACCACGAAGCAGACACTCGACGCGATCGAGCGCGCCGAGCGCGAAAAGGAGGCGGCCGCGCGTCCGGTCCGACGCGGGCCGAAGAAGGCGTGAAGCGATCGACCGTGGCCCGTTCCCGTGTCCGCGAAGTCGGGCCCGTCGGCCGGGTCGTCTTCAAGGTCGGTTCGAGCCTGGTCACCGAGGAGCGAACCCTCAGCCTCGGCAAGATCGACGCGCTCGCCGACGGGATCGCGGGCTTCGCGGCGCGAGGCGGCCAGCCGGTCGTCGTCACCTCCGGGGCCGTCGCGGCCGGGTCGGCGCGGCTGAAGCTGCCGCGGCGCCCCCGCTCCATACCCGAGAAGCAGGCCGCGGCCGCCGTCGGCCAGGGTTACCTGATGGCCGCCTGGGAACAGGCTTTCCGCCGCCACGGGCTGCAGGTCGCCCAGGTACTGCTCACCGGCGGCGACCTCGCCGACCGGCGGCGCTTCATCAACGCTCAGAATACGCTGGCTACCCTGCTGGAGTACCGGGTGGTCCCGGTGATCAACGAGAACGACACGGTCGCGGTCGATGAACTGCGCGTGGGCGACAACGACACGCTCTCGGCGACCGTTGCCGTGCTCGTCGGCGCGGACCTGCTGGTGCTCCTCTCGGACGTCGAGGGCCTCTACACCGGGGACCCGCGCAACGACCCGGACTCCGAGCTCATCCCGACGGTGCGCGGCGTGACCGCCGCGTTGCTGGCGAGCGCCGGCGGCACCTCCTCGAGCGTCGGCACCGGCGGCATGCGCACCAAGCTCATCGCCGCGCGCCGCGTGAACGACTACGGCATTCCGATGGCGATCGCTTCGGGGCAGGACGCGGGGAACATCGGGCGTCTGCTCGCCGGCGAGGCGCTCGGCACCGTCTTCCTCCCGGCGGGGCGACGACTCGCGGGCAAGAAGCACTGGATCCGGCACACCCTCGCCGCCGCCGGCGACATCCTCGTCGATGCGGGTGCGGCCAAGGCGCTGCTGCGCGGCGGCAAGAGCCTGTTGCCCGCCGGCGTGACCGGCACGCGCGGCGAGTTCGCGGCCGGCGACCCGGTGCGGATCGTCGGCGCCGACGGACGGGAGATCGCGCGCGGCCTGACGCGCTACAGCGCGGCCGAAATCGGCGGCATCAAGGGTCTGACGACCGAGCGCGTGCGCTGCCTCGGTTGTCACCGCGAGGACGAGGTGGTACACCGAAACGAGCTGGTCGTGACGGAGACGATCGGTGCCGACGAACATCAATAACAGGTTGCTGGAAACCCATACGATGGGCAGGGTGCTCAGAAAGGTCCAGCTGCAAGGCGGGCGAAAACCCGGCGAATGAGGCGTGCTCGTGCACGCCGCAGTGAGCCGGGGTGAGCGCAACGCAACAGATGGGCCTTTTTCAGCGCCCTGCCAGGGAGGCGGACATGGCGAAGGCGCAGAGCGTGCTCGAACTGGCATCAACCGCAAAGGCGGCCGCCCGGCGCATTGCCGGGGCGTCGACCGGCGAGAAGAACGCGGCGCTGCTCGCCTACGCGCGCCGGCTGGAAAACGAAGGCGGCCCGGTGCTCGAAGCGAACGCCCGGGACCTCGCCGAGGCCAGGCGGCGCGGACTCCCGCCGGCCATGCAGGATCGGCTGCTGCTCGACGCGAAACGACTCGCGGCCATCGCCCAGGGCCTGCGCGAGATCGCCGCGCTGCCCGACCCCGTCGGCGAGATCACCCGGATGACCGTGCGTCCGAACGGACTGCGCGTCGGCCGGATGCGCGTGCCGCTCGGCGTCATCGCAATCATCTACGAGGCGCGCCCGAACGTGACGTGCGACGCGGCGGGGCTGTGCATCAAGTCCGGCAACGCCGTAATTCTGCGCGGCGGCTCGGAGGCCTTCCACTCGAGCATGGCGCTCGCCCGCCTCGCCGCCCACTCGCTGGAGGAGGCGGGTCTGCCGGCGGCCGCCGTGACGATGCTGCCGACCACCGACAGAAAAGCGGTGGCCCAGCTGCTCAAGCTCGACTCCGTGATCGACCTGGTCATCCCGCGCGGCGGCAAGGAGCTGATCCGCGCCGTCGTCGAGGGCTCGACGATCCCGGTGATCTTCCACTACGAGGGGGTCTGCCACACCTTTGTCGACGAGGCGGCCGACATCCCGATGGCGGTCAAGGTCTGCTTCAACGCCAAGGTGCAGCGCCCGGGGGTCTGCAACGCGATGGAGACGCTGCTCGTGCACGAGAAGATCGCCCCGGCGTTCTTCAAGAAGATGCTCCCGGCGTACCGCAAGGCCGGCGTCGAGATCCGCGGCTGCGCGCGGACGAAGAAACTTGCCCCGTGGGTGAAAGCCGCAATACCCGAGGATTTCGGCAAGGAGTTCCTCGAGCTGATCCTCGCCGTGAAGGTCGTCGGCTCGCTGGAGGAAGCGATGGAGCACATCGCGCGTTACGGCTCGATGCACACCGACGCCATCGTCACCAGGGACTACGCCCGGGCGCTGCGCTTCGTCGCCGAAGTCGACTCCTCGTCGGTCATCGTCAACGCCTCGACGCGGTTCTCCGACGGATTCCAGTACGGCCTCGGCGCCGAAATGGGGATCTCCACGCAGAAACTCCACGCCCGGGGTCCGATGGGACTCGAGGAATTGACCTGCAGCAAGTTCGTCGTTTTCGGCGACGGCCAGACAAGAGAATAGGCCCGGGTCGCTGGGGAGGGCTTTTTTCGCCCCGGCTGCGTTGCGGGTCGGGCTGCTTGTGCGGCGGGCACGAGCCCGCCTCCGCGCACCCTCCCCCGCTGCCTTGCCGAGACGAAAAAATCCGCTCCCGATCGACTCGGGCGGCACGTGCACGGAAAGACGAAGCGCGTTACGTGTACGTTGCCCTCACCTCGCTGGGCTACGGAAAATGATGTCTCAAAAGCGTGCGGCAGAAGTCCGGTTGATCACTTCTTGCTGCCGCCTTTCCTGGCCTTGAGGAACGGGGCGAGGTACGCCGCGGTGTGCGAGCGTCTCGTCTTGCGGGCCACGGCGGCCGGCGTTCCTGACGCGACGACCCGCCCGCCCGCCGCCCCCCCTTCCGGGCCGAGGTCGATGATCCAGTCCGCTTCCGCGATGACGTCGAGATTGTGTTCGATGACGACGACGGTGTTGCCCGCGTCCACGAGACGGTGCAGCACGCGAATGAGCTTTTCCACGTCGGCCATGTGCAGCCCGACCGTCGGCTCGTCGAGGAGGTAGAGAACGGCGCCGGAGGCCTGCGCCAGTTCGGTCACGAGCTTGATGCGCTGGGCCTCGCCTCCGCTCAGCGATGGCGAGCGCTGGCCGAGGGTCAGGTAGCCGAGACCGACGTCCTGGAGCAGGCGCAGCGCGTTGTAGACCGGCGGGTGGACTTCGAAGAAACCCACCGCCTCGTCGACGCTCATCGCCAGCACCTCGGCCACCGTGCGCCCGCGGTAGCGCGCCGCCAGCGTCTCGGGGGCGAAGCGCGCGCCGCGGCAGGCGTCGCAGGGCACGGTCACGTCGGGGAGGAAACTCATCTCGATCCGCCGCACTCCCTGCCCCTCGCAGGCCTCGCAGCGCCCGCCCGCGACGTTGAAGGAGAAACGGCCCGGCCCCCAACCTCGCATCTTGGCCTCCGGGGTGGCCGCGAAGAGGCGGCGAACGGCGTCCCAGAAGCCGACGTAGGTTGCCGGGCAGGAGCGCGGCGTCTTGCCGATCGGCGTCTGGTCGACTTCGAGCACCCGCCGGAGCGACTCCCAACCGGTGATCGCATCGCACCCGCGCAGCGCGTCTGCGCTCTCACGGCGGGTTCGCGCCGGTTTCGCGGGGGGACGGGCGTCGCGCCGGACCGCCGGGCGGCGGCGCTCGATGACCAGACGCCGCAGGTTCCCGTGGAGCACATCGCCGACCAGCGTGCTCTTGCCGCTGCCGCTGACGCCGGTGACGCAGACCAGCCGCCCGAGCGGGACCGCCACCGTGAGATCGCGCAGGTTGTGCAGGCGCGCGCCGCGGACCTCGATCGCCCCCGGCGGCTCGCCGGTCCGCGGCGGTAGCAGCGGGTGAACCAGCGGTTGGCGCAGAAATCTCGCAGTCACCGACTCCTTCGAGCGCAGCAGGTCCCGCAGCGACCCGGCGGCGACGACGCGGCCGCCGTTGACGCCGGCTCCCGGACCCAGGTCGATGAGGTGCTCGGCGGCGCGGATCGTCTCCTCGTCGTGCTCGACCACGACCACGGTGTTCCCGGCCTTCCCGAGTTCCTTGAGGGTCGAGAGGAGCAGGCGGTTGTCCCGCGCATGCAGGCCGATCGTCGGCTCGTCGAGGATGTAGCAGACGCCACGCAGGCTCGATCCGAGCTGAGCGGCGAGTCGAATGCGCTGGGCCTCGCCGCCGCTGAGGGTCGGGGCGGCGCGGTCGAGCTGGAGGTACCCGAGTCCGACGCGGCGCAGGAAGGCGAGGCGGGAGCCGACCTCTGCCAGCAGGTCGCGGGCGATCGCGGCCTCACGCGCATCGAGCTTCAGCGAGCCGACGAACGCTTCGACCGCTTCGACCGGGAGACCGAGGACCGCCGCGATGGAACGCCCGGCGAAGCGCACCGCCAGCGCCTCCGGGCGCAGCCTCCGGCCGGCACAGACCGTGCACGCGCGCTCGGAGCCCTCGTACCACTCGTTCCACCAGATCTCCTCGCCGGACTGGTCGGCGTCGAAGCCCTCGATCGCGAGTCCCGTCCCGTAGCAGGCGGGGCACCAGCCGTGCTTGGTGCTGTGCGAAAACAGCCGGGGGTCCGGTTCGGGGAAACCCCGGCCGCAACTGGGGCAGGCCCGGATCGACGAGAATATTTCCGGTGTCTCCGTGCCGGCGGAAAGGACGTGAACCACCCCCTTGCCGTACCCGAGCGCGGATGAAAGACCGGCTCGCAGATCTCCCTCCCCTCGCGGCGAAACCGCAATCTCGGCGACCGGCAACTCGATCGTGTGCTCCCGGAATCGGTCCAGGCGCGGCCAGGGGACAACCGGCGTCGGCGCGCCGTCGACGCGCAGATGCGCGAACCCCTGCTTGGCCGCCCAGGCCGCCAGGTCGGTGTAATAGCCCTTGCGCGCGGTCACCAGAGGCGCGAGCAGCGCCACACGGCGTCCGCGGTGGCGTTTCAGCACGGCGGCGGCGATCGCGTCGAGACTCTGCGGGGTGATCGGCATGTCACAGTCCGGGCAGTACTGCGTGCCGAGGCGCGCATAGAGCAGGCGCAGGAAGTGGGCGATCTCGGTCTGCGTGGCGACGGTGCTCTTGCGTCCGCCGCGGCTGGTGCGCTGCTCGATGGCGACGGTCGGCGGCACCCCCGAGACGGCGTCGACCTCGGCGCGCGCGGCGGGCTGCACGAACTGCCGCGCGTAGGCGTTGAGGGATTCGAGGTAGCGCCGCTGCCCTTCGTTGAAGAGGATGTCGAACGCGACGGTGCTCTTGCCGCTGCCGCTGACGCCGGTGATGACGGTGAAGCGGTCGCGGGGAATGGTGACGTCGATGCCCTTGAGGTTGTGCTCTCTCGCGTGGCGGATCACGATCTCGTTCCGGGGCGGGACGAGGGGACCCATCGTTCCCGTTCGGGCTGCGGGGTCCTGACGTTGCGCGACGTTCCCGTGCAGGCTGCGGGGTCCTGACGCTGCGGACCTCCATCGTGCTCCCTCCGGTCCGCCGATGGAGACCTCCCCTCCGCGCCACCCCTCCGCTGTGCGCATGAAATCCGTTTCGCCGTCCGAGTGCGGAGGATCCGTTGGGAAAGTGCCGGTTTCTCGTAACGCGGCTCCCGTGCGGCTCTCCTCGCAGGCCGTCACGTCCGCCGGGGTGCCGGCGCAGACCAGGTGCCCGCCCTCGTCGCCTCCCTCGGGGCCGAGGTCGATCACCCAGTCGGCGGCGCGGATCACGTCGAGATTATGCTCGATGACCACGAGCGAGTGCCCTTCGGCGATCAGCCGTCTGAAGGCGCCGAGCAGCACCGCGATGTCCTCGAAATGCAGTCCTGTCGTCGGCTCGTCGAAGAGCAGGAGCCGTCCCGCGCCGCCTTTCTTCCTGCGCGCCCAGGCGAGGTGGCCGGCGAGCTTGAGGCGCTGCGCCTCCCCGCCGCTGAGCGTCGGGACCGGCTGACCGAGCTTCAGATAGCCGAGCCCGACGCCCAGCAACGGCTCGAGCGCCGCCGTGATGTCGGCCCTGTCGGCAAAGAACGCCATGGCCTCGGTGACGCTCAGGTCGAGGACGTCCGCGACCGAAGTCGTCCCGCGCAGCTTCACCTCGAGGACCTCGGGCCGGTAGCGGCGCCCGTCGCAATCGGGACAGCGCAGGTAGACGTCGGAGAGGAACTGCATCTCGACGTGCTCGAAGCCGGTGCCGCTGCAGGTCGGGCAGCGACCGGTTCCCGCATTGAAGCTGAAGGTCCCGGCCGTGTAGCCGCGCTCCTTCGACAGCGGCTCGGCGGCGAAGAGCGCCCGCACGCCGTCGAGGGCGCCAACGTAGCTGGCGGGGTTCGAGCGCGTCGTCTTGCCGATCGCCGACTGATCGACCAGCATCACTTCGCCGAGATGCTCGTGGCCGCGCAGCCCCGCATGCCGGCCCGGGGCATCGACGGGAAGCCCGCGTGCCGCCCTGAGCCCGCGGTGCAGGATGTCCTCGACGAGTGTCGATTTGCCCGAGCCGCTAACCCCGGTCACGCAGACGAGGCGGTTGAGCGGCACCCGGACGTCGATCCCCTTGAGATTGTGCTCGGCGGCGCCGATCACCTCCAGCCAGGAGGTCGCGGCATCCGGCGGGCGCGGGACCCCGCCGGCGCCGACCCGGCGTCTACCCAGCAGGTAGTCCGCCGTCAGCGAGCGGCGCGCCTTGCGCAGATCCGCGGGCGGCCCGAAGAAGACCACTTCGCCGCCACGCTCGCCGGGTCCCGGGCCGAAATCGAGGATGCGGTCCGCCGCGCGCATGATCCCGGCGTCGTGCTCCACCACCAGCAGCGTGTTCCCCGCGTCGCGCAGGCGCTGCAGGACCCCGATCACGCGCCGGATGTCGCGGGCGTGGAGCCCCACGCTCGGCTCGTCGAGGACGAAGAGGGTATTCACGAGCGAAGTGCCGAGCGCCGTCGTCAGGTTGATGCGCTGGACCTCCCCGCCCGAGAGCGTGCGCGACTGCCGATCGAGCGTCAGGTAGCCGAGGCCGACGTCGACCAGATACCCGAGTCGGGTGCGGATCTCGCGCAGCAGCAGGTCCGCAGCCTCGTCGAGGGGCCTGGGCAGCGAGAGCGCGCCGAAGAACGCCAGGCAGCCCGAGATCGGCAGCAACGTCAGCTCGTGCAAGTTGAGCTTCCCGTCGCCGAGGCGCCAGTTCAGGGCCTCCGGCTTCAAGCGCGCGCCGCCGCAGCTCGCGCAGGTGCTGTACGAGCGGTACTTCGAGAGCAGAACGCGGATGTGCATCTTGTAGGCCTTGGACTCGAGCCACGCGAAGTAGCGGCGCACCCCGTACCAGACATCCTTCGCCCACTCGCCCTCGCCCTCCAGCACCCAGCCGCGCTGCGCGGCCGTGAGGTCGCGCCACGGAACGTCGAGCGGGACGCCGCGCTTCTTGCCGAGGCGCACGAGGTCGGCCTGGCACTCGCGCGAGATGCCGCTCTGCCAGGGCCGGATCGCGCCGCCGCGCAGCGTCAGCGACTCGTCGGGCACCACCAGTCGTGCGTCGATGCCGATCGTCCGGCCGAAGCCCCGGCAGACCGGACAGGCGCCGACCGGCGAGTTGAAGGAGAAGACGTGCGGCGCCGGGTCCGCGTAGTGCCGGTCGCAATCCGGGCAATGCAAATCCGCCGAGAAACGCCGCGGCGCGCCCTCGCGGCCGTCGCCGTCCACCGGGACGAGCGCCACCCGCCCGCCGCCGACGCGCAGCGCGGCCTCGAGCGCATCGACGAGGCGACCGCGATTCTCCGGGGTCAGCGGCACCCGGTCCTGGACGACTTCGAGCGCGCCCTCCCCCACCGGCCGCACCCGCGTGTAGCCCTGGCGCGCCAGGTGCCCTTCGATCTCCTCGCGGGTGAAGTTGGCGGGGATCGGCACGGGAAAAGTCACGAGGGTCAGCGAACGGGCGGCGAGCGACGCGGCCCCCGCGCCGCTCGCCGGTGCGGACGGAGCGGGCTGTGGAGCGGCGGAACCCCGCAGCGTGCCCGGCGCCCGCGCCGCCAGGACGGCGTCCGCGATCGACTCCGGCGAGTCCCGGTGCACCTCGCGCCCGCATCCCCCGCAGAAGAGCCGGGCGGCGCGCGCATAGAGCAGCTTGAGGTGATCAGCGAGTTCGGTCATCGTCCCGACCGTCGAGCGGGAGGTACGCACCGGGTTGGTCTGGTCGATCGCGATCGCCGGGGGGATGCCGTCGACGCGGTCGACCCGCGGGCGGTCCATGCGCTCGAGGAACTGGCGGGCGTAGGGGGAGAATGTCTCGACATACCGCCGCTGCCCTTCGGCATAGACGGTGTCGAATGCGAATGAGGACTTGCCCGACCCGCTCACCCCGGTGACGACGGTGAACTCCCCGATCGGCAAACGCACCGTGACGTTCTTGAGGGTGTTCTGCCGCGCCCCCTCGACGAGAATGGCCTTTCCTGGTCTGCGCATCGCCCGGTTCTCCCGGGCAACTATATCATTGCGCCACGCCCGACGGGGGCCGGGCCCGGGCCGCCTTGACAAAGTCCGGCCCCGCCACGAGAATCCCTACCGTGATGCTGCAGAGGACCCGCGCGATGGCCGCCGCGTTGCACGTCGGCGCCCCGGGCGAGGGGGGGAAATCCCTCGCGGATCGACGCCGGCACGTCCGCGTCGAGGTGCGGCTCGAGGTCGGCTTCTCGATCGCCGGCGAGGAGCCAGGAACGCTCACCGGCGCCGTCACTCACGATATCAGCCACGGTGGGGCGTGCCTCGCGGTCGCCGACTGCCCCGAGCAGCTCGCCGAGAGGCTCGCCCGCCGGCCGCTGCTGAACATCCTCATCGACATTCCGCGCACCGCCGCGGACAGCCAGGGAAGAACGGTCCTCTCGTCGATCCAGGGCCGCGTCGAATGGCTGCGCTGCCCCGTCAAGCCGGACGCGCCGGTCCAGATCGGGATCGAGTTCTGTGGACTGGATGCCGCCGCCGAGACCGCGGTCATTGACCTGATCGCGCACCTGCTGCTGGGCTCGGCAATGCCCTTCGCTCCCGACGCCGCCGATGCCGTGCGCGTGCAGTCGCTGATGCGCGGCGCCGGCGATCTGTAGCGCCGGCTCAGTCCTGGCCCGTTACCCCGAAAAGCGCGACGGCGGGCTGCTTCCGATCGGCGAGGCCCGTCCCCCGCCATGCGGGGTAGATCAGGGTGAACAGATCCCCGCGGCGCATGAGCTGCCGGTACAGGCCCGGGTGGTCGTTCAGCACCAGGACATACGAGGCCCTGAAGCGATCCCGGATATCCTCCAGCGACGGGGATGCCCCCGCCTCCGGCGGCCGGCCGGCAGCCGCATCGTCGGCTCTGCCCTCGCTGATCGCCTCGAAGCGTCGATGCAGGCGGGATATGGCCGGGAGGTGTAGATCGGGTCCAGCCCCCTTTTCAGTGCCGAGGTCAGGAGATGTGGTCTCGGAGCAGTGAAAGGCCCTCACCCCTCGCGAGCAGGACGGTCTTGAGATCGACGCCGCGGAACTCCTCCTGAAGAAGGATTTGATCAGTCAGCACGCGACGATAGAGCAGGTACTCCTCCTTCTCGCTGAACGTCGGCGCGACTTCCTTCGTGAATAGGAAGGTGTTGACCGGCCCGTTCTTCCCGTTGCGATTCCCTTCTGTCAGGTCAACCCGATGTGGCCCCGAAGCAAGGAAGCAGTGAATCATCGGCAGATAGGGCAGGCGGTGTCGTTCCAGAATCTTGTCGGTGCCGGTTACCAGGGTCTCCGTCATTTTGTAGATTCCGACGTTCTTCCTCACGGACAGACCCAATTCCTCAGCCAATGTGGCGATCACCGCATGCTTTGTTGTACAGCTCCCCCTCTTCTCCCGGAAGAGAACCATCAGGTCCTCGCGGTCGGAGTTGTATCCATAGGGGAGTTCGTGGACAAACGTGCACGCCATCCGGAAGGAAGTCACTCCCAGCTCCAGAAACTTGACGGAGACCTGTCCGGGACCGGCCACAACTGCGTCAGGGAGAACGAAGATGTCTTCCACTCATGGCCTCCTGTGTCTCACTCGAATTCTCCTGTGTCAGCACCGAAAGGCACTCAGCTCAACCGCGCGCCGGCACGAACCACCGCCGCTGGAACCAAAAGGCCACGTTGACCAACCCGATCATCACCGGCACCTCGACGAGCGGTCCGATGACTGCGGCGAATGCGGCCCCGGAGTTGATGCCGAAGACCGCCACCGCCACGGCGATTGCCAGTTCGAAGTTGTTACTCGCGGCGGTGAAGGCCAGCGTGGTGGTCTTTGAATAGTCAGCGCCAATTTTCCGGCCCATCCAGAAGGATACCAGGAACATCACCACGAAGTAGACCAGCAGCGGGATGGCGATGCGCACCACGTCCATCGGTATCGAAACGATGAGATCGCCCTTGAGGCTGAACATGACGACGATGGTGAACAGCAGCGCGATCAGCGTCAGGGGGCTGATCCGGGGCACCACCACGGACTGATAGCGGTCGCGGCCCATCAGCCTGATCCCCACGAAGCGGGTCAGCGCCCCGGCGATGAAGGGGATGCCGAGATAAATGAAAACGCTCTCTGCGATCTGACCGATGGTGATATCGACCACCGTGGCCTGCAGCCCGAATAGGGGCGGCAGGACAGTCAGGAAGAACCAGGCGAACACGCTGTAGAACAGCACCTGGAAGATGCTGTTGAAGGCGACCAATCCGGCGGCGTACTCGCTGTCGCCCTTGGCCAACTCGTTCCAGACGATGACCATCGCAATGCAGCGCGCCAGCCCGATCATGATCAGTCCCGCCATGTACTCCGGGTAACCGTGCAAGAAGACCACGGCGATGACGAACATCAGCACCGGGCCGATGACCCAGTTCTGCACCAGTGAGAGCGCGAGGATCTTCTTGTTGCGAAAGACGTCCCCCAGCTCCTCGTACTTCACCTTGGCGAACGGGGGATACATCATCAGGATCAGGCCGATCGCAATGGGAACGTTGGTCGTCCCGACGGTGAAATAATTGACGAAAGCCTTCGTTCCGGGGATCAGCCAGCCGGCGCAGATACCGGCCGCCATGGCGACGAAGATCCAGAGCGTCAGGTAACGGTCGAGGAACGAGAGTTTCTTCGAGACGTGGGGGGTCATGGATAGATCATGCCTCCTTGAATGAACGCTTTCGTTCCCGTGCGGGCTGCGGGGTCCTGTCGCTGCGGACCTCCATCGGCCTCACTTCGTTCCGCCGCTGGAGACCTCCCCTTCGCGCCACCCCTCCGCCCAGCGCGTCCTCATAGCAGTTTGTTCCATTATCACCGGGCCGTGTACAGGAAATAGAGCCCGCCGGCGAGCACGAGCACGCCACAGACGCGTCGCCCAATCAGCATCGCCCGTGAGTCTTCGCTCCACCGCAGGTACTCCTGCACCCGCCGGACCGAGGTTCCGGCCGCGGTGATCACCGTACAGTGTCCGAGTCCGAACGCCGTGAAAAGCCCAGCTGCGAAAAATGGCGCACTCGCTCCAGCCTTAAATGCCACGGCGAGCACCGGTGCCATGTAGGCGAAGGTGCAGGGGCCGAGAGCGACTCCGTAGACGAATCCGATAATGAGTGCGGCGAGATAGCCGCGGCGGGCCGTCGGCATCCCGGCGGGGCCGCCCATCGGCAGCGGAATCACATCGAGCAGGTGCAACCCCATCATGAAGAAAACCGCCGCCACGAGATAGTTGACCCAGCCGCCCACATTGCCGAGCATCTGCCCGAGCGCCGCCGTGATCGCGCCGATCAGCGCAATCGAGGCCAGCACCCCGAGGGAGAACAGCAGCGCGGTGCGGAAGGCGCGACCGACTGTCATTCCTTTCTGCTCGCCGATGATGCCGACGATGAGCGGGATGCTCGCGAGGTGGCAAGGGGAGAGCAGCACGCTAATGAGACCCCAGGCAAAGGCGGCGCTGAGCGCGATGAACGGCGCGCCCTCGACGGCTCTATTGAGTGCTGCGAATAGGGTTTCCATCAGCAGCCCTAGATTCTCACACCCAGATCGCGAAACTTGGCGAGGATGTCGTTGTGGGCGAAGTACCCGGTGTGCCGGAAGATCTCCTTCCCGGCGGCGTCGAAAAGGATCTGTGTCGGGATCAGAGAGACCTTGTAGCGGTCGGCGGCCTCGGGTTGCTCGAAGACATCAATAAAATCGACCTGTAGTCTTTCTCCCTGGCTGGCGCGCAGGGCATCGAGCACCTTCGCCATCTCCAGGCAGGCCTGGCAGCGCATCGAACCGAGTTCGAGGAGACGGGGCTTTGCGGACGCGGGATAGGCTGCGGGCCTCGCCGCGGCTTCCAGTCCCGCCGCCGGTGTGGGCGCCGGCTTTGCCGCGCCCGGGACCGCTGGAGCAGCCGTCTGTCTTACAGAGTCCGAGGCTACTTGGGCCGCTGGTGCTACCGCTGCGGGTGGTTCAGGCGGCGCTACATACTCGGCCCGCTTGCCTCCCCGCAGGGCAAACGTGGCAGCCACCGCCACCGCGAGGAGGGCGACGATCGCGATCTTCGCTCCATTCTTCATGACAGCACCTTACCGCCTACTTCCCGAGCCAGCCCTTGATCTCTTCCGGCTTCGGGACGCGCCCGGCGACCTTGAGCACGCCATCCACGGCGACGCCCGGCGTGCTGATGATGCCCATCTTCATCATCGCCTGCAGGTCGCTGACCTTCTCGACGACCGCGTCGGAGCCGCTCTCGGCGACCACCTTCTTCACCAGATCCTCCGCCTCGTGGCACTTCTTGCACCCCGGACCGTAGACCGTGATCTTCACGTCATCCTCCCTTTCGGCTCAGGCTCTCTCTTTCTCTTCGGGCGCCCAGCCATCGAAGAGCAGCTTCATGCGACGGAAGAGCTCGTCACGCGTCCCTCGAAAGGCGTTCAAACGCGCATCCTCGTCCCCCGGCGCCTTCGCCGGATCGGACAACCCCCAAAGCAGTCTTACCGCATTGCCGAGGAAGACGGGGCAGACCTCCTCGGCGCACAGGGTGACGACGGCGTCCACCGAGGCGGCATCGATCTCCTCGATCGACTTCGAACGATGCCCTGAGATGTCGATGCCTATTTCTTTGAGCACCTGGATCGCCTGCGGCCGCACAAAGGCCGGGGACGATCCAGCCGACGAGACAGTCACCCCCGGCGGCGCCAGATAGCGGGCAACT
>JANOHV010000085.1:0-10058 GCA_031406795.1 Candidatus Rokuibacteriota bacterium | reverse complement strand
GCCAGAAGCCGGCGCATCGAGGCCTCCCACTCCACCCGGGAGTAGATCTGGCGTCTCAGCAGCTGCTCGAGCTCCTCCTTGCGGCGCACGAGTTTCGCCCCGACGTTGGTCACGACCGGGACCTTCGGGTCGTGGAAAACGGCCTGGCGCAGGTGGCGCTCGAAGACCTCGGCGACCGGCAGCATCAGCTGAGAGTGGAACGGGCCGCTGACCGCGAGCGGGATGACCCGGCGCGCCCCGGCTTTCTTGAACAGATCCATGGCCGCAAGGACCGCGTCCTTGCTCCCCGAGATCACGAGCTGGCCAGGGCAGTTGATGTTCGCAACTTCGACGACCGCGCGGGTCGCCGCGGCCGCCGCGCGGCAGACCTCCTCCACCGCAACCAGTTCCATGCCGAGCACCGCGGCCATCGTGCCCTGGCCGGCGGGGACCGCCTCCTCCATCAGGACGCCGCGGCGACGCACCAGCCGGATCGCGTCGGGGAAGCTCAAGCTCCCGGCGGAGACGAGAGCCGAGTACTCCCCGAGGCTGTGGCCGGCGACGTAGTCCGGAGCGATCCCCCCCGAACGCAGCAGCGAGTCGAGGGCCGCACTCACCATGAGGATCGCCGGCTGGGCGTACTCGGTGAGCATGAGCTTCTCCCCCGGACCGTGGAAGGCCAGGTGCGAGAGCTCGAGGCCGAGGATGCGGTCCGCCTCGTGGAAGAGGCTCTGGCAGCTCGGGTAGGCTGCATAGAGGTCGCGGCCCATGCCGACGTACTGCGACCCCTGTCCGGGGAAGAGAAATGCCGTCTTCAACACCGTCCTCCTCTGCTAGGGGCGACCGAGCGCCTTGATCAGCAAGGGGACGATCTCGAGCGCGTCCCCGACGATCCCGTACGTCGCGACCGAGAAGATCGGCGCCTGCGGGTCCTTGTTGATCGCCACGATGACGTCGGCAGACTGCATCCCCACCAGATGCTGCACCTGGCCGGAGATCCCGCAGGCGATGTAGAGCTTGGGGCACACCGTCTTGCCGGTCTGCCCGACCTGGCGCGCGTAGGGCACCCAGCCGGCGTCGACCGGGGCGCGGCTGGCGGCGACGGCGCCGCCGAGCACCCGGGCCAGCTGCTCGAGCAGCGCGAAGTTCTCCGCCGCTCCCATGCCGCGGCCGCCCGCGACGATGACGTCGGCCTCAGCGATGTTCACGGTCTGCACGACCTCCTCGAGAACCTCGAGCACCTTCGTGCGCGAGTGCAGCCGCCCGTCCCAGTCGCGGCGGATGACGATCTCCCCGATGCGGGCCGGGTCGCTCGCGCCGGCGGGGAACACCTTCGGGCGCACCGTGGCCATCTGCGGCCGCCGGTCGGGGCAGGCGATGGTCGCGAGCAGGTTGCCGCCGTAGGCCGGGCGGGTCTGCAGCAGGATGCCGCTCTCCTCGTCGATCTCGAGGGAGGTGCAATCGGCGGTGAGGCCCGTGTCGAGGCGCGCGGCGAGCCGCGGGAAGAAGGCGCGGCCGAGCACGGTGCCGCCGCAGAGCATGATCTCGGGGCGCTGCCCGTCGGCCAGCGCCAGGCAGGCGGCGACGTACGCGTCGTCGTGGAACAGCTCCAGGACGGGGTGCTCGGCGCCGAGGACGCGGTCGGCGCCGAGCGCGACCAGTTCGCGGGCGGGAGCCTCGACGGCGGCGCCGAAGACCAGCGCCGTCAGCTCGGTGCCCTTGCGGTCGGCGAGCTGGCGTCCCTTGGCCATCAGCTCGCGCGCGACGCCGACGAGCCGGCCGCGGTGCAGCTCGGCGAAGACCCAGACGCCGCGGCAGGGCTCGCAGGGCCGGGCGGCCGGAGCCACGTGCTGCATCTCGATGGCCTCGACGGGGCAGACGGTGACGCAGATGCCGCAGACGGTGCAGGCGTCGGTGATGAAGGCCGCGGGGCCGCGCATCTCGATCGCGGCAACCGGACAGGAAGGGACGCACTCGCCGCAGCCGGTGCACTGTTCGGGAAGCACCCTGACCGTGGTCATCGGCAGACTCCCAGGGAGCGCAGCTTCTCGGCCAGACGCGCGGCCACCTCGGCGGGCTCGCCCGTCAGCATCTCGCCGCCGCGCCGGGCCTCGGGGTGGAAGATCTTCACGACCTTGGTCGGCGACCCGGCAAAACCCAGCCGCGCCTCGTCGGCGCCCAGCGCTTCGGCATTCCAGGTCGTGGCCTTGAAGGACCGGGCGCGCATCTTGCCCTTGAGCGAGGGCAGCCGCGGCGTGTTGATCTCCTTGACGACGGAGATGACCGCCGGCAGGGTCGACTCGACGACATCCGCCCCGTCCTCGGTCATCCGCTCGACGACGATGCGCCCCGCGCCCGACTCGCGCACGCGGCGCACGAACCCGAGGAACGGCAGGCCGAGGTGCTCCGCCAGCTCGGGGCCGACCTGGGCGGTGTCGCCGTCGATCGCCTGCTTGCCGCAGAGCACGAGGTGGTACTCGCCGATCTTCTCCACGCCTTTGGCCAGCGCGTACGAGGTGGCCAGCGTGTCGCCGCCGGCGAACTCGCGGCCGCTCAGGTGATACCCCTCGTCGACCCCCAGCGCGATCGCGTCGCGCAGCACCGCCTCGGCCTGCGGCGGCCCCATCGTCAGCGCCGCGACCGTGCCGCCGTGCGCTTCGCGCAGGCGCAGGGCCTCCTCGAGCGCGTAGAGATCGTACGGGTTGACGACGGCCGGCACGCCTTCGCGCTCCATGGCCCCCGTCTTCTCGTTGATCCGGACGTGGACCGTGTCCGGGACCTGCTTGATGCAGACTATTATCTTCATACTTGCGCGCGCTTGGCGAAATCCTTGATGATCGCGAGTCCGATCACGTTGCGGATGACCTGGTTCGTCCCCTCGTAGATCTGCGTGATCTTCGCGTCGCGCATCATCTTCTCGACGGGGTAGTCGCGCATGTAGCCGTAGCCGCCGAGGATCTGGACGGCGTCGGTCGTGACCTCCATCGCCATGTCGGAGGGGAAGACCTTGGCCATCGCCGATTCCTTGGAGTAGTCCTTGGCGCCGGAGTCGATGTAGCGCGCCACCGAGTAGATCAGCGAGCGCGAGGCCTCGATCTTGATCGCCATGTTCGCGAGCATGTGCTGCACGGCCTGGAACGAGGAGATCGGGTGGCCGAACTGCACCCGCTGGCGCGAGTAGATCGCGGCCTCGTCGAAGGCCCCCTGGGCGATGCCGAGCGCCTGGGCGCCGATGCCGGGGCGGCTCTTGTCGAGCGTCTTCATCGCGACGATGAACCCCTGCCCTTCCTTGCCGAGCAGGTTCTCCTTCGGGACCCGGCAGTCCGTGAAGACCAGCTCGCGCGTCGAGGAGGAGCGGATCCCCATCTTGATCTCCTTCTTGCCGAAGGTGAAGCCGGGCGTGCCCTTCTCGACGATGAACGTGCTCGCGCCCCGCGCCCCGCGGTTGCGGTCCGTGATCGCGACCACCGTGTAGATCTCGGCGTCCCCGCCGTTGGTGATCCACTGCTTCGTGCCGTTGAGCACGTAGTGGTCGCCGTCGAGCCGCGCCGTGGTCTGCACGCCGCCGGCGTCACTGCCGGCCCCGGCCTCGGTGAGGGCGAAGGCCCCGAGCCGCCGGCCGGAGGCCACGTCGGGGAGGTACTTCGCCTTCTGCGCCTCGGTGCCGAAGAGGACGATCGGGATCGTGCCGAGGGCGGAGGCCGCATAGGAGACGGCGACGCCGGCGCAGGCGCGCGAGAGTTCCTCCACGCACAGGCACAGGTCGAGGATGCCGCCGCCGAGCCCGCCGTAGGCTTCGGGGACCCAGATGGCGAAGAGATCGGCCGCGGCGCAGGCCTTGATGACCTCCCACGGGAACTCCTCCCGCTCGTCGAGTTCGGCCCGCACGGGGACAATCCTCTCGCGCGCGACCTGCCGGGCGGTCTCGCGAATCATCATCTGCTGCTCGGTCAGGAAGTAGTCCATGTCGTCGTCGACTCCTTTGACTCGTGTGTGTTTGCGTGCGCAGGGCGCCTACCAGCGGATCAGCGCGGACCCCCAGGTGAAGCCAGCCCCGAATGCGTCGAGCAGAACCAGGTCCCCGGGAGCGGCGCGCCCCTCCCGCACGGCCTCGTCCAAAGCGATGGGGACGGTCGCCCCCGAAGTGTTTCCGTAGCGCTGGATGTTCACGAAAACCTTCGACATCGGCACGCGCAGCCGCTGCGCAGTCGCCTCGATGATCCTGATATTCGCCTGGTGCGGCACCAGCAGCGCGATGTCGGCCGCGGTCACGTCGTTGGCCTCGAGCGCCGCGACGGCCGCCTCGGTCATCCCCTTGACGGCGAGCTTGAAGGTCTCGTTGCCCTTCATGTGCACGTACTGCAGCCCCTGATCGACGGCCTCGTGCGAGGCGGCGATGCGCGAGCCGCCCCCCGGGATGCACAGCAGCTCGGCATGGGCTCCGTCGGCGTAGAGGTGCGTCGAGAGCACGCCGCTGCGCCCGTGCGTGGGGACGAGGACGGCCGCGCCGGCGCCGTCGCCGAAGATGATGCAGGTGCCCCGGTCCTTCCAGTTCAGCACGCGGGAGAGCACCTCGGCCCCGATGAGCAGGACGTTCTTCGCGACCCCGGTGCGGATCAGCCCGTCGACGACGGAGAGCCCGTAGATAAAGCCGGTGCAGGCCGCCAGGATGTCGAAGGCCGCGGCCCTCTTCGCGCCGAGCCGGCGCTGCAGATAGACGGCCGTGGCCGGCAGCGGCGCGTCCGGGGTCAGCGTCGCGACGACGATCATGTCGATGTCCTGCGCGCGCAGGCCCGCGGCGTCCAGCGCCCGGCGGGAAGCCTCGTAGGCCAGATCCGAGGTGGCCTCGTGGTCCGCGGCGATGCGGCGTTCGCGGATGCCGGTGCGCGTGACGATCCACTCGTCGTTGGTGTCGACCAGCAGTTCCAGGTCGCGGTTGGTCATCACCTTCTCCGGCAGGTAGGACCCCGTGCCGACAATCCGGCTGCGCAAACGGTTCATATCGCGGGCGCCTCGCCCGCCAGACTACAGAGGCTTTTGCCCAAGAACGCCGGAGCTGATTCCTGCATACGACAACGGGATCCTTCCCGTCGAACAGGACAAGCATTCTCGCGGCCCAAGCCATGGTTTCGAAGAAGTTTCATATCGCCGCCCCGGGGTCGCCGTCCGCGGCGGCCGGCGCCGCGCCGCCCACGGCGGCCGGAACGGGCGCGGTCGCCGCGGCGACCCGCCGGCGGACGCGCTCCTCGAGGACCGCGCGCGTCTTCTCCTTGACCTGGCTCCAGAACGGAATCGTCTTCTCTTCGAAATCGCGAAGATTGGTGCGGGCCGCGAGGTCGGCGACGATGCGCTCGTTGACCTTCTGCGCCGAAAATTCCGCGGCGATGCGGATGGCGTTCTTGATCGCCTTGGCCGTGGAACTCCCGTGGCCGATGATACAGATGCCGTTGACGCCGAGCAGGGGGGCGCCACCGTACTCGCTGTAGTCGACGGACTTCCTGAAATTCGCGAACGCCGGCTTGAGCAGCAGGGCGCCGAGGCGAAAGCGCCAGGTGCGGGTCAGCTCGACCCGCAGCAGCTCCCCGATCATCTCGGCGAGACTCTCGCTGATCTTGAGCGCGACGTTGCCGATCAGGCCGTCGCAGACCACGACGTCGGCCTTGGCCTTGTAGACCTCCTTGCCGTCGACGTTGCCGATGAAATTGATCGGCATGCGTTTGAGGATGGAGAAGGTCTCGCGGATCACGTCGTTGCCCTTGCCGGCCTCCTCGCCGATCGAGAGCAGGGCGACCTTGGGGTTCTCGCGCTTGAGGATACAGCGCGCGTAGATCTCGCCCATGATCGCGAACTGCACCAGGTGCTTGGGCTTGCAGTCCACGGTGGCGCCGACGTCGAGCATCGAGGTCACGCCGTTGAGCGTCGGCAACAGCACCGCGATCGCCGGCCGTTCGACTCCCGGCAGCGTCCCCCAGCAGAGGACGGAGGCCGCCATCGCGGCGCCCGTGTTGCCCGCGGAGACGAACGCCTCGGCCTCGCCGCACTCGACCATCTGCACGCCGATCCAGATCGAGGACTTCTTCTTGCGCCGCACGGCCTGCGAGGGCGGCTCGCCCATGCCGATGACCTCGTCGGCGTGCTTGACCGTGATCGGCAGCCCGGCCGTGTCGTACTTGGCCAGTTCGGCGCGCACGATCTCGGCGTTGCCGACGAGGATCACGGGGACGCCGTAGTCACGGGCAGCCTCGACGGCACCCTGAACCACTACGAAGGGCGCGCGGTCGCCCCCCATCGCGTCGACGGCGATGCTCATGGTCAGTCCGGGATCGGCAGACGGCCCGCCCGCTACTCCTCGCGGGGCGTGATGACCTCGACCCCGCGGTAATAACCGCAGTGGGCGCAAACCCGATGCGACAGCTTCGGCTGCTGGCACTGCGGGCAGGCCGTCGGGGCCGCCGGGGTGAGCGCATCGTGAGCGCGCCGCTTGTCGCGACGCGCCGTGGTGTGTCTTCGCTTGGGATTCGGCATGGTCTACTCTCTCCTTGTGGTGCGGTGGCAACAAACGCCGTCGGCCTGCTGGCGGCGCGACTGACTAGGGAACCTTCAGCTTCCTCAGCGCCTCCCAGCGGGAATCCCCCGCCGGCGGCGCGCACCCGCACTCCCCGTCGGCGCCGGGTCGGCCGCAGTATGTGCAGATCCCCGGACAGTCGTCCCGGCAGAGCGGCTTGAGCGGCAGGTTGAGGTGGATCTGCTCGGCGATGACCCCGCGCAGGTCGGCCCCCCCCTGCACCAGAGGTTCGACCTCCAGTTCGTCCTGGGCGAGTTCGTGCTGGTGATCGCCCTCGACGAGCTTCGCCGGGGGCGCGAAGATCGCCTCAACCTCGCCGGCGACCGCGAAGGTGAACGAGGCCAGGCAGCGCGAGCACTGCAGCCGGGCCCGGGCTCGAACGGTGCCCTCCACCTGGATCTCGTTGCCGCGCCGCTGGATCTCGAAGTCCGCAAGAATCGGCCCCTCCAGTGGGACAGCCACCGCGATCCCGACCTTGGCGGGATCGGCGATCTCATACGAGACCTCCTGTCCCTCGGGCGGGATCTTGTTCAATAAAACAACAAAATCAAAGCGTTCCATCTTTTCAACGCCGCTTTCTTTCGCCGGGCGGCGGCACATGTCCTTTCGTCGAGGTGCGCGAAATTCTACAGAAAATCACTCGGAAGTCAAGAATGGCGCCGAAGGTTGCGGTGGCGGGTGATTTTGGCTAGAGTGGCAAGAGTCCTGAACGAAGGAGGCGTCATTGCCGTTCGGCAGTCTGTTCGAGCGCATCGGCCTCGGCCGCCGCGAACCGCTCGGGCGGATGCTCGTCCGGGCGGGGGTCATCGACGAGGAGCAACTGCGGGCCGCGCTGGAAATCCAGCGGCTCTCGAAGCAGCAGCTGGGGCGGATCATCGTCGAGCAGAAGTTCGCCTCCGAATACGCGGTGCTCCAGGCGATCGCGAAATACTACCGCGTCTCGGCGACCGCCCTCTCCGACGACTTTGCGGCGCTGCTCGAGCCGCGCAAGTCCACCTGGCGCGACAAGCTGGCGCACCTGCGCATCCCGATCGGCATCAAGCTCTCCATCGCGATCACGTTCATGATCTGGCTGACGATCCTGACCCTTTCGGTCGTCATGCTCGCCCGGCAGCGTGACCGGCTCTACGCCCAGACGATGCGCACCGGCACGGTCAGCCTGAACTACTTCGCCGGCGATGCGGCGCTGCCGCTGCTGGAGGACGACACCCTGCGGCTGAACAGCCTGATCAAGGACTCGGCCTCGGTCGAGGGGCTGGTCTACGCCAGCATCGTCGACCGCGCCGGGGTGATCCGGGCGCACACGGACACCACGCGGATCGGTTCGGCCGCCCCGGCCCTGCCGGTCACGGAGGGGTCCCGCGCCGAGGGCAGCCTCAAGTCGGTGACCTACCGGGGGGCCGACGGGGCGCACCTGATGAATCTCGCGCGCCCGGTGGTCTACTCCGGCACCACGCTCGGGGAGGCCAACGTCGGGATCTCGCTCGATTTCATCGACACCCAGATCCGCCGCGAGAGCCTGACGATCATCGTGTTGTCGCTCTTCATCGTGCTCCTCGGGATCTCGATCGCGATCATGATCGGCGTCGGCTTCGCGCGCCCGATCTCGCAGCTCGTGCTCGCCACCCGGGAGATCGGCAAGGGCAACTTCCAGTACCGCGTCGAGCGGGTGCGCGGGGACGAGTTCGGCGACCTGGCCTCGGCCTTCAACTACATGTCCCGCGAGTTGTGGAAGAAGCTCGTCATGACCAAGTCCTTCGGCAGTTACGTCAGCCCGGAGATCCTCGAGATGGTCATGGCGCACCCCGACGGGGTCCTGCTCGGCGGCAAGCGCATGGAAGTCACCGTGGTCTTCACCGACATCCGCGGCTTCACCGCCTACGCCGAGACCAAAGACCCGGAGCACGTCGTCGATGCCATCAACGAGTACTTCGAGATCGCCACGCGCCACATTCAGAACCACGGGGGCTACGTCGACAAGTTCATCGGCGACGCCGTGCTCGGCGTCTTTGGCGCCCCCCTGGTGCAGCCCGACCATGCGCTGCGCGCCGTGCGGGCCTCGGTCGCGATGCAGCGCGAACTGCTCGCCCAGGACGCGGGACGCAACCCGCTGCTGTCGCAAGTGGGCATCGGCATCAATTCCGGGGTCGCGGTTGCCGGCGATCTGGGTTCGGAGGTCAAGCGCCAGTACAGCGTGATCGGCGACTGCGTGAACGTCGCCTCCCGGGTCAACGCCCTGGCCGGCGGGGGGATAACCATCATCACCCGCAGCACCCGCGAAGCGGCAGGGGACCTGGTCGAGGTGGTGGCCCTGCCGCCGGCCCGGGTCAAGGGCAAGTCCGAGCCGATCGAGATCTTCGAGGTCTCCGGGGTGAAAGAGGACGAAGCCTGATGGCGATCCCGAAGCTCCTGCGGCGCGCGGGCCGCGCCGCGGCGGTCCTGGCCGTCGCGCTCGCCGGCTGCGCGACGCAGTCCGCGGTCGCCCCGCAGCCGGGGTCGCGGCCGGCCCTCGACGCGACGCAGCTCGTGCGGACGCCCGGGTTCGCCGCAGTGGTCGTCCGACCCGGGGAGACCCTCGCGACGCTCGCGGAGAGCTGGCTCGGCGACCCGTCCCGGGCCTGGGAGATCGCCGAGTACAACGGCGTCGCCGACGCGGCCCCCGGCCAGGAGCTGGTCGTCCCGCTGCTCCCCTTCCGTCGCGGCGGGCTGACCCAGGAGCGTTATCAAACCGTTCCGGTGCTCAGCTACCACCAGTTCGCCGAAAAGAGCACGAACCGGATGACCGTGTCGCGCGAGAATTTCGAGGCTCAGATGCGCCTGCTCAAGGAGAAGGGCTATCGGGTCGTCAGTTTCGGGCAGTTGCTCGACTTTCTGGAATTCCGCGGGCAACTGCCGGAGAAGGCCGTGGTGATCACCATCGACGACGGCTGGCGCACCGCCTACGACATCGCGTTCCCGATCCTCAGGAAGTACGGCTACCCGGCCACCCTCTTCGTCTACACCCAGCTGATCACCGGCGGCGCCAACACGCTCTCCTGGGACCACGTGCGCGAGATGGCGGCCGAGGGCATCGACGTGCAGTGCCACACCATCAGCCACCGCAACCTGGCGCTCCCCCTGGCCCAGGAGAGCGCCGATCAGTACTTCACGGCGGTCGCCCGGGAGATCACCGAGTCGACGCGCGCCATCGAGCAGAATCTGGGCAAGCGCCCGACAATCCTGGCCTACCCCTACGGCGAGACCAACGGCCTCGCGATCGCGCTGTTGAAGCAGCAGGGCTACCGGGCGGCCGTGACGGTCACGCGCGAAGCCAATCCTTTCTTCGCGTCGAACTTCCGGCTCGGCCGCTCGATGATCTTCGACGACTTCGATCTCGCCCGGTTCGAGAAGAATCTCGTGACGAGCGATCGCAGAGCCCTGCGATGAAGCGGATCGCGGTTCTGCTGCTCCCCGCCGCCGCGCTGCTGCTCGCGGCCTGCGCCGGCGCGCCGCCCGCGGCGCCGCCCGGGGAGCC
>JANOHV010000066.1:0-15788 GCA_031406795.1 Candidatus Rokuibacteriota bacterium | reverse complement strand
GGGGACGCCGTCGTCCTGACTGACGAGGAGGGCGCAGGCGAGGCGGGCGATGAGGGAGAGCTGCTCTTGGGCACCGACGCTGAGGCTGTCGAAGGGAAGGGTCACCCCCTGCAGGGTCCGTGTGCCGATGGCGAGGTCCTCGTCGAGTTCGACCCCGAACGTTTCGTCGAAGACAAAACGCCCCAGGGAGACGATCTTGTCTCGCAGCGGCGCCTGGTAGGCGCGGCGGGATGCATCCCGCGCATCCCGAAAGCTCACGAAGAGCAGACGCGCCGCTGCCGCGCGCGCCGTGAGGCTGCGGTGGTCCCGTCGAGCGTGCTCCAGGCGCGACTGCGCGTCCTCGAGGGCATCGAAAAGGCCGCGTTCACCTTGCAGCTCGAGGCGGGCGGCGACGTCGCGCAACTCGTCCTCGGCTGCGCGCAGGCGCTGCGCGGCCGCCTGCTCCGCCTTCTTCGCGTTGGACGCCAGCTGGCGCACCAGCTCCGGGTTCGCGGACTTCAACGCGGCCCTGGCCTCCTGGAGGCTGGTTGCCGAGGTCCGTGCGCGCTCCCGGGCCAGGTTCAAGGCCGTCGCGAGATCATCGTCGGGCTTCTGTTCCCGCGTCGCAGCGAGTTCGGCGGTCGCCTGCTTCTCCGATAGCGCGGAGAGCCGAAGTTCGAGCGTCTTCTCCTGCAGGCGGCTCGCCAGGTGGTTGCCCCGCTTCTCGGCGGCCAGGACTTCCTCCCGCGCGCAGTCACGGTCCGCCTGGGTTCGGCCGAGGGTCTCCTTGGCCTCCCTGCGCGCAACTTCCGCCGAGTCGAGGTCCGGCATGAGTGGGGGGGATGCCGGGCGCTGGGCTGGGTAGTCTTCCGCCCAGGCGAGGCTGATGATCTTCTCCGTCATCGCGTCCAGGGTGAGGTCGCGGAGGTCCACCCTGACGGAGACTTCGCTCGCCTCGGCCACCCGCTCGGACTCCCGGCGGCGCTCGTTCTCGCGCTCGGCGGCCTCCATGTCCCTCACGCCGGCGCGGCCGAGCGCTTCCTCCTGCGCGCGGCCGGCCTTGTCTCGCGCGGCGAGGAGGTTCTCGACGCTCGTGCCCGCCGACACGACGATCTCGGCCGTGCCGGGTATCCGCAGGACCGTCTGGCCGGGCACGGTGCGCTCGAGGACCTGGTGCTCCTCCAGGCTCTCGGGGACCCCGTCGATCTCGGCCGCGAAGGGCGAGAGAGCCGTCACGCGCAGGCGGGGGCCGCCGGCATCCAGGAGCGCCTGGGCCTTCTCCAGGTCGAGGTGGCACTCGCGGATGCGCCGCACGATCTCGTCCGTGATCCGGGTGCGATCGAGGAACTCCCTGGCCGACGCGGCGCGCTGCCGGGCCTCCTCGATCCGTGCCCGCCGTTCGCGGAGCTGTTCGAGATCGAGCCTGGCACGCTGGTACTCGAAGTCCCGCTCGCGCAGCGCAAGCGCGGCCTCGGCCTCGCCGACCGCCGCTTCGCCTGTCGCCAGGCTCCCGGTGGCAGCTTCGCATCGCGCTTTCGCATCAACTAGCGCGGGTTGCTCCGTGGCGGCTTCCGCCTCGAGCCGGCGCCGCTGCTGCTGTACCTCCTCCACCTTTCGGACGAGCGACTCACGGTCGGCCGCGTGCTGGACGGCGGCGGTTTCGGCCATGCGGGCATTCTGTTCCGCGAGTTCCAGCCGCTGGACCTCGGCCTCCCGCTTGTCGACCTCGAGGCGCTCCGCTTCGCGTCGGACGGCGAGCTCGCCCGCCTCGGCGGACACGCGCTTCAGCTCGGGAATCGCAATGGCGATGGCTTCGCTCCTGTCCACGTCCTGCTGCATGGTCTTGAGATCGGCGCTGGTCTTCGCGACGAGGTCTTCGAGTTCAGCGATCCGCTCGGCGGACGCCCGCAGCTCCTTGTTTTCCAGCCCGCTCTCGGTGAAATACCTGCGGTACTCCGCCACCACCGCCTCGAAGAGCGTCTGCTCCCGCTCCCCGGCAGTCTCCTTGCCGGCGGCGCGGTCCAGGGCGTTACCCAGGGAGGCGATCTTGCCGACGGGAACCCGGCCCAGGAGGTCGCCCTGGTTGACGCGCAGCGCCTTCCAGAGGTCGCCGTCGACCGTCTCCGCGAGGATGGCGCGCACGCGGTCGTGCGCTTCCCGGCCCGTGGCGTGCTCCTTTCGTGGAGACTTCACCTCGAGGATCGTCTCCGGCTTGCGGATGAAGCGCTTCCGATAGACGAAATGGTAGGGGCCGGCGGTGATCTCGGCCTCGATTTCAGGCCCCGCGTCCCTGTCGACGGGCTTGGTCTGCAGCACCGCCTGCTTGCGGCTGGAGTCGGGGTGCTCGAAGAGCAGGTCGATCGCCTCGGCGAGGGAGGACTTCCCGCTCTCGTTCGGCCCCTCAACGACGGTGACCCCGGCGGGATCGAAATCGAGCGTGCGGTCGGCGACTCCGCGGTAATCCTTGATCCGGAGCCGGAGGATTCTCATTGGCGGCCTCCCCCGGAGAGCCGGTAGAGGAGCGCGAGGGCGTCGCGTGCCGTGCCGGTGTCGGGGCTGGAGCCGCCGGCTTCGACGGAGAGGGTGTCCAGGGCCTGCTTCGCGAACCCCGAGAGCCCGAGGTCGCCAAAATCGAAGCCGTCGGGAAGGACGCGGATGTCGGTGTGCCGCTCCCAGAGCTCGACCGCGGCGAAGAGGTGCCGGAATCGCTCGAGGCTATCGTCGAGCATCCCCTTCGCGCGCAGATTCAGCGTGCCGCGCAGGCTGAGCTTGACGATGGTGCGGTCCTTGTCGGGGAGAGCGTCCAGCTTCGCTGCCAGCGCCTGGACCTCCTCGGCCGACGTCACGTCGTGGGCGATGTCCAGGAAGCGCCAGGTGCCGGTGCGGCGCCGCTCGACTCGGCACGTGTCGCCGTCGAGTTCGACGACGAGAACGTTCCCGGGATCGAGTTCGCCGAAGTCGGTGGTCTCCGGCGTGCCCGAGTACCAGATGCGCGGCGCGACTTCGGTCGTCGAGTGGCGGTCGCCGAGGGCGAGGAAGTGGATCCTCCCGTCGGCCAGCGCCGCCTCGGCCTGCCGCCGGGAGATGACGGCGGGGTCAGTCTGGTCGGGGGAGAGCCCCTCGATGATCCCGTGCGCCACGCAGAGTCGGTGGCCCCCCGGGAAGGGCTCCAAGTTCTTCAGGGCCTCCGCCACGAGGTCGCGACGCGGGTGCTTGGTCATCCACGGCACCCCGACGATCTCGAGACCGGGACGTACTGGCACGGGAGTGTTCGACTCCAGGATGTGGATGTGCCCCGCCCTCCCGTGGCGAAACTCCGGGGAGCGGTAGACTCCGGCGGCGTCGAACGCGTCGTGGTTCCCGGGGAGCACGTAGACGGGACAGGGGATCTCCTTGAGCGCACCGAGAGCGCGGCCGACCGTCAGCCGGTCGACATGATTCGACTCGAACCCGTCGCCGGCCACGACGACCAGCTCGCAGCGCTCCTCGGCGGCGATGCGGGCCAGTGCGCGGACCGCGTCGACGCGCGCCTGCATGTACCGCGGGAGCGCCTCGTCGCCCAGGAAGTGACGGCGCATGCCGAGCTGCCAGTCGGAGGTGTGCAGGAAGCGGACTTTGTTCATGGTTCCCTCATTTCGGGTGACTCATGCAGTGTCGCCAACCAAGACGATACAACGAATTGCGCGGCAAGTCGTGGGAAAGCTCCGCGTCGTCGCGGGAGTCCAGGTCCGATGGCGTGAGCTAATCGAGGAGAGGCTAACGCAGCATCGTGACATTTCCTGTCACTCGGTTGGGGCCGCCACCATCCGTAGCGCCGGAAGAACCCCATCCTCAGGATCCGTCACACCGCGGGCGCCCCTGATCGAAGCGGGCCGTCAAGCCGGCGGGCCGCAGCAGGAAGCCGCATCGCGCCAGACCCTGCTCTCCCAGTCGTACAGCTGGTGCGGGCGGAACGCGGCCTTGTAGGCCATGCGCGGGTTCGCGGCTATCCAATAACCCAGGTAGCAGTATTCCAGTCCCCAGCTGCCGGCGTATTCGATCTCGGCAAGCACACTGAGCACGCCTGGGCGGTAGCTGGCTGCAGTGGCTCGGAAGGCGAAATAGACGCTGCTCAGCCCGCGTTCCGATCGGTCGAGGAATCCGGCCGCCACCAACGCATCGTCGAGCCGATACTCCGACTGGAGACCCGGGCAGGCGGTGAGGTAAAAACTCTGGACGAATTCGTTCGCCGCGAGGGTCTGGTTGAATCGTGATTTCGCGTGGTCGCTGAAGACAGCGAAGACCTCCGCGTTCAATTCGAGTCGTTTGAAGGTCACTGCCATGGCGGCGCCCTTGCGGATGGTGCGGCGCTGGCTCTTGGAGGGCAAGAAATTCGCGACTGGTATGCGCAGCGGCACGCACGCCCTGCAGTCGCCGCACGCCGGCCTGAAGAAGAGATACCCGAACTTGCGCCATCCCGACTCCAGCAGCATGTCGAGTTCCGCTGGGAGCACTTCCTGCGCGAGAAAGTATTCCGTGCGCGCTAGGCGGCCGGGAAGGTACTCGCAGTCGCGCGGAGTGCTGATTGTCGGTTTCTGCAGGGTGAGCATCGCCGGGATTATACCCGGTCAAGCATCTCACGCTGCCGGGCCGTCAGGCAGAAACCCGTCACTGGTGGTTGACACGACCATGTTGTTAGTTCACTATCGAACCATGATTAAGGTAAATATGCACGACGCAAAGACGCACCTCTCCGCGTACCTTGCGCGATTGAAGGGCGACGAGCGCATCATCCTGTGCAAACGCAATGCGCCGATCGCCGAGATACGGCTGCTTCCCCGGCATAACGCCAAGCGGCGCCCGATCGGGCTTGCCGCGGGCACCTTCACGGTTCCGGCGAGTTTCTTCGAGCCGTTGCCGGAAGAGACGCTCGCCGGTTTCCGCGGGGAGCGCGGGTGAGGCTGCTGCTCGACACCTGCGCCTTCCTCTGGATCGCCTCCGGGGATGCGGCGCTCTCGGGGGTTGCGAGAGATCTGTTCTCCGATGCGTCGAACGAGGTCTTTCTGAGTTCCGTCTCCACCTGGGAGATCATCGTCAAGCACGCGCTCGGGCGCCTGCCGCTTCCCCGGCCTCCGCATGAGTTCGTGCCGGAGCAGCGCCGGCGGCACCGCATCGAGGCGCTCGCCCTCGACGAGACCGCGGTGCTTCAGCTCTCGAAGTTGCCGGACTACCACCGGGACCCGTTCGACCGCATGCTGGTCTGCCAGGCGGCGGCCCACGGTCTCACCATTCTGACACCCGACCCGGAGATCTCTCGCTACCCCGTTGCCACGGCCTGGTGAGCTGACCCAGATAGAGTTCCGTCCTGCTGGGGATTCGCGTCAACTGTGGGTCGAGTTGATAAAGCATTTTCTTTGCTCCTCCCCTCGGGTTCGTGACCCGCCGGGTGTTACATTCTCTCGAGGATTTCTCGCGCATATGCCAGGTCGATTTTCTTCTCGTCCAGACATGAATATGCGTTTAGACGTATGACATCCCCTTCCAAGGACCTAATGCATTGTGCTTTCGGCCGCGCCGCAATATAGCGCTTAACATTCTCTGGAAATCTGGCGCCACAATATTCTGCCTTTTGGTGGACGATGGCCAGCCGTAGATCATTTTCAGGAGCGTTGATTGAAACGGTGAGGCCGCCATGAAACCGGGAGCGAAGGCATTCGTCGAGATCGGGGATCTTACGCGGCATCTTGCTGCTGGTGAGCACGAGTTGCTTGTGCAACTCGTGGACTGAGTTGAAGGTGTGGAAGAACTCCTCCTGGGTCTTCTCTTTACCCGCGATGAACTGGATGTCGTCGACGAGGAGCAGGTCTAATTGCCGGTACCGGCTTCGGAACGAGCCCATGCGATCATAGCGGATCGAGTTGATCAAATCGTTAATAAAGGTTTCAGAGGAGAAGTACATGACTCCCGAACCGGGATTGCGCTCGAGGAAGCGGTTTCCAATGGCATGAAGCAGGTGCGTCTTGCCGAGCCCAACTCCACCATAGATGACCAACGGGTTCCAGCGGGGCGCCGGGCGGTCGGCAACGGCCATTGCTGCCTCAAATGCGAGTCGATTACTCTCGCCAGGAACGAAGCTGTCGAATGTCATGTTCCTCATCAAATTCGACGATCGGATACTGCCTCCCGCCGATGTTGAGATGCGCGCGGTATCGCAGGTGTCCGGTGCACTCTGCGCCAAGCCAGTAATTCGACTCCACGCGTGGGATGGCTCGGCAATGAAAGCGCCGAGTCCGGCCCCAAGCGCCCCGAACCTCTTCAGGAACATCCGCCGATCAAAGGTGCAGCTCATGCTCTAACCCTCCCTAATTGGAGCGACAAGAATAGCGCCGACCTGTGACATTTCCTGACACGAGGCCTCGGCCGTCATTTCCCGTGTTTCTAAAAGAACCCCATCTTCACGTAGTCGCGCTCGTCGACCGGGAACCGGTCTCGCTCCGTCCAACCCTCTTCCTGCAGATCCGTGATCACGTGCTGCCTCGCTGCGGCGCGCGCATCTTCACCGAAGCGCTTTGCCACTTCCTCGATGCCCGCCAGGTGGTGGCGCTTCCTGCGGTGGCGCATGCCGTGTTCGGGCGATCCGGCGAACTCGTCGAGCCAGCGATGGACTTCGGCAAAAGGGCTGCCGAACATCCTCGAACTCTCGGCGCAGTGGTTTTCGAACCTCGCCACGCAAAGCACCTCCATCCGTTGCTGAGGACGGCCGCCCCAGCGGTCTCAGGTGAAAGGATAAATTCCTGCCGTGCCACACCTCGATGCTCCATTATCGGCCAGCGATAATGGTTGCCACAACTGTGCCAGCCTGTTCGGGAAATATCTTGAACCCATACACAATCGGAAGAAAGTCCCTGACAAACTCTTGGATGTGCCTAATTCCGTTCAAGGCCTCGTTCTGGCCGATATCCGGCCCGCACGAGATATTGAGGATCACACCGGCTGCGCTTTCGACGGTTTCAGCGCCAAGGAGGGGAGAGTTAATGGCCTGCTGCATGGCCGCCACAGCACGGTTCACGCCTTGGCCGACGCCGTGGCGCACTCTGGCGCTCCGCATTAAATTTATCACCGCTCGAACGTCGTAGAAATCAGGATCGGAAAGACCAGGTATTGTGTAGAGCGTGGAGATGCCGGCAACCGCCTGGCACAATGAGTCATCCGCCATTCGGAACGCATCAAGAAGCGTCGCTTTGCGGTCAATCATCGTGAGAAGATCCGTGTTGGGCACAACGATTGTCGAATTCGCGGTATCTTCAAGTATACGAAGACTATCTGCCGCTTGCTTCGCCCGGCGACCGCCTTCGAAAGGAAATGGCGTCGTCACGACGCCTGCGGTGAGGATGCCCTGATCCTTGGCGATCTTGGCTATTACCGGTGCAGCCCCTGTCCCGGTGCTTCCACCAAGCCCAGCGACGATGAAGAGGAGGTCAGTCCCATGTATTGCCTTGGCGATAACCGTGGAGTGAGCTTCGGCTGCCTTACGCCCGAATTCGTGCTGGGTAGCGGCGTTGGTGGCATCGTTGGCGATTGAACCGATATTGAGCTTGTTTGTTGCCAGGCAAGAACCGAGCGCCTGCTCATCTCTGTTGACGGCGATGTACTTCACCCCAGGTATCCCGGTGCCGATCATCGAATTCAGGGCAATGCATCCGCCGCAACCGACTCCGATGACCCGTATGTCTGCGCCGGTAATCTCGAATTCGTTGACTGCGACTGGAACTTCTCCAAAGGCAGAGATCTTTCGTCCCCCTGCCAAGGACGGCATGGCCATGAGAACAGCCAGCCCCGAACAATATGTTAGTGAACGGTGAAGGAACTTCCTTCGGTCCAGAAGGTTATCCATGCTTTCCCCTCCCAAGGAGTTGCGATGGAGGGTAGCGGCGACCTGTGACATATTTAGACAATCGGGAACCTGCATCGGCTTCGCTGTGATCTCCACTTTGTCTGAATCTGTCACACATCAGCGGTATCAGGATGCCAGGCACCAAACCAGGGAGGAGCTATGACAGTGAGAGTGAAACATCTTGATGGAAAAGGCGGCAGGGATGAATCGGGAACAGAGCTGAGACGAACGTTCATCAAGAACCTGGCGGTGGCGGCCGCCGGGATGGCAACGCTCGCAGCAGCGGGACCCGCTGAAGCGCATCCAGCCGTCCCATCCGGGAATGGGGTTCCGCTGCCGATCTCCGAGTTGCCGTGGCGGCGGACGATCTTCTGCCAGTTCGATGGCGAGGAGAAGTACCGCGGTCTCTTTGCAGCCCTGGCGGCGTGCGGCCGGGAGACCGACTGCGAGATCATTTTGGGTGCGGATGGCGATCCGGACATCTTTGCTTACGGGTGCTTCATCCAGATTCTCGATCGGAACTCGGTCGGGGAGGAGATGTGGCGGGACTATGCGGCCGCCTACAAGGATGCCGGCGACATCACGCCGTGCTTCATCATCGACGACCGCACGGACCTTCCGCTGCCGAGTTGGAAATTCGCCAGGCAGATCGACATGCGCGAGCCGTCAGCGGTCACCGCGATCGTGGGGACGATTCGGCAGATGAAAGCAGAGATGAACCGCAGACTGCCGGCCTACTTCGTCCAGGCAGGGCAGAAATAGTCAAAGTAATGCCAAGTCGTCTCAAGTCGATCAGCAAGTTTCTGAGCCACGTTCTGCGGCACCGCCCGGATGTCATCGGCCTGCAGCTCGACAACGAAGGATGGGCGAATATTGATGATTTGGTGCGCCTCGCGGCTGCCCACGGCCGATCACTTTCAAGGGGACTCATCGCTGAAGTGGCACGCACGAGCGAAAAGCAGCGATTTGCATTGAAGGGTGATGGCAGCTTCATCCGGGCGAATCAGGGTCACTCCATCGAGGTGGATCTGCATCTACCACCGGCTGATCCGCCCGCAGTTCTGTTCCACGGGACGGCCACGCGCTTCGTTCGCTCGATTCGATCCAAGGGGCTGATTCCTGGTTCTCGTCAGTACGTCCATCTTTCTACGTCGGAATCAACCGCGGTCGAAGTCGGCAAGCGTCACGGGAAGCCGGTAGTTCTTGCCATCGATGCGTTGGCCATGAATAAGGATGGGCACATGTTCTGTAGATCCGAAAACGGTGTCTGGCTCACTCGAATGGTCCCGCCGCGGTATCTTGTATTCCCCGAAGAAGACTGACGTCACCGCCACGGGAACGAAGGGCTGCGGGATCTTCGTTTGTCCGATTCTGTCATGTCCCGGGTGAATGATGAGGCACACAACAACCCAGGGCGGGGCCATGGCAGAGAGCGAGAAGCAGAAGGGCAAAGAGCAGGGGCTGAAGAACTTCGGGATCCTCTACATCTCCGGCGCCATCGACGGCGGGATGGCGGAGAGTGGCGGTGCTTCAGCTCTCGAAGCTGCCGGACTACCACCGGGATCCGTTCGGCCGCATGCTGGTCTGTCAGGCGGCGGCGCACGGTCTCACCATTCTGATACCCGATCCGGAGATCTCGCGCTACCCCGTTTCCACGACCTGGTGATCTGCCCTCGATAGCGCACCGCTCTGCTGGGATTCGCATCAGCAGGGCAATTAGATTTCAGTGAGGATGGCCTTCGAGTGAGAGGCGGATTCCAGTTCCTTCTGGTGCTGCTCCCAAAGAGAGTCAATAGCTTCAGCCATTTCTGGCGCGATGCCGAAAACAGTTTGCCTGAATCGGTAACCGCTATTCATTCTCTTGTTGATTTCGCGCGCGGTGATGGCGTATTTCCAATTATCTGGATCGCTCAGTGCCCAATCGAGAGTAAGCGGGACGAAATACTCAGCGTCCTTGTCGCCATCGAAATCTGTTTTGCGATAGGGGCCTTTGGCCTTCCCTTTGGCTATGACCCCGACGCCCGTGTGATAAAGATACACCGTAAAGCCCTTCTGAATGCCGGTAACGGCATACTTTCGGTCGTAATAGGCTGCCGCCTTCTGCGCAGTCATCATATCCCGCCATGCATCTTCCATATAACTCACGTTCGTATTGACGACGCAGACGCCAGGATTTGTCTCCTGGATGACATCAAACTCAGGGTTATAGGTGTCGTAGTACAAATGAGGTTTCCCAGCCAGGGAATAGAGCTTGTACGTGAGGAAGTCGATACGGACGTTCTTCTTCTTCCAATACTGAATCGCCCCTAAGGTATCCTTGTCGACGCCGTTTGTGACTACGACAAAGACTTGGTCAGCATTGAATGCTGTTTGCGGCAAAACTTCGTCTAATTCAAAATACTCCCGGTGTTTTTTGGCCAAACTGCCTTCCAGTCTATTATGACGCTGCGCCAGGTCCTGAAGGTCCTCATAGCTATAACGGCCAAAGATCTGTCCATATCGCATAACCTGAAGGAGATTCTCTGGATTGGATTGCCATCGCTTGAGTTCGAAAATGAAAAGCACGCCTTTACGGTCGAGAGCAAGCAGGTCGGCTTCTTCCTGTCTGCTGCGTTCTTGAGCGATTATCATGAGCTGATCCTCGGGAATCAACTCGTGGATGTGCGTGGCAAAGAAATCCTCGACATACTTCTCAAGGATTCCCAAGTCTGCAGGTTGCTCTAGCTTGACCTTTTTGCTTGCGGCTGCGCTGGTGAGGTCGAGTTGGTATAGCATCTTCCGTGCCCCTCCGAAAAGTCGATTATCCGCTCTCGCCCCGAGATCATCGTTGCCAAGATTGCCCCTGCTACCCCAGGCCGCACCCTGCATTCCAACCGCGTGTGGTAAGGAAGGTAATTCCAGGTCGTGACAATTCCGGACACTATCACGACCATTTGTTCTTGCCGGTTGTGTCTGGACGTATCATCCAACTCAGGTATCAGCTACCTGCAGCTACCAGGTCGTACGCACGTGAGGGTATTTCCTGATCTTATCGTCCTTCGTGACCAGAATGCCGCCGAGCGTGATCGTCGTCGCGATGATGATGCGATCGGCGGGGTCGTCGTGCAGCTGGCCGGGGAGGTTCGCGGACTTGAGGGCGATCCGGTTATCCACGGGGATGAACCGGAGGAAGGGGAGCGCCTCGGACCGTGCGATCCAATCCCCGGCGGACATCGTGAGGTCGAGACGCCCCTTCTTCACCAGGATCGCAACTTCCCAGGCGCTGATGGACGAAATACCGATCTCTCCGTCCACCATCTCGTGGTCGATCGTCTTCCGCGCCGCGGCGGAGAGAAGCTCCGGGTTGCTGACCCACCAGAGCCAGACGTGCGTATCCAGAACGATCATTTCAACGCATCCCAGTCTTCACCGGTCGGCCGCAGGGGATCTGTGAACTTCACCACGGTGTTCCTGAGCGATTTCAGCGATGCGGCGGGGTCGGGCTTGAAGGCGGTGATCTTCAACACCGGCTTGCCATGGTCGGTAAGGACGAGTTCCTCGCCGGTTTCCTGGATCTTCCGGAAATACTCCAGCGCACGGGGCTTGAATTTGGATTTAGATACCGTCTGAACCATTGCTTCCTCCTGTTCTGTCTGTGGTCATAATACTATGGTCATAATATGAATGCAAATTTTGCCGCGAACCATGGCCTAACTTTGTCCAAATCTGTCACACCTCCGCGGTATCTGGTTGCCAGGAACCAAACCAGGGAGGGGACGATCCGGCAGATGAAGGCAGAAATGAACCGCAGGCTGTCTGCTTTCTTTGCACGGGCCGAGGACTAAGGCCGTTTCCGATCCCGGGATCGCCGATGATCCAGGTGATCTTTCTTTGTCCAGTTTTGTCACCCCTCCAGTGAATGATGCGTCACTCACCAACCCAGGGAGGGGCCATGGCAGAGAGCGAGAAGCGGGAGAAGGGCAAAGAGCAGGGGCTGAAGGACTTCGGGATCATCTACATCTCCGGCGCGATCGACGGCGGGATGGCGGAGAGTGTCTGCAAGGAGATCATCGAGTACAACATCAAGGCGGAGGTCAACCAGATCCAGATGGTGATCAACTCCCCGGGCGGTTCCTGCCCGGCGGGGTTTTCGATCATCGACATCATGGAGTGGTCGCGGATCCCGATATACACCACCGGCATCGGAATGATTGCGTCGATGGCGCTGCTGGTCTTCATGACCGGCGAGAAAGGCCGTCGGGTGATCACGCCGCGCACCTCGATCCTGTCGCACCGTTTCTCGGCGTTCAGCGTCGGCAGTCACAGCCAGTTGATTGCCGGCCGCAAGGCGGAGGATATGGAGCACGAGCGCATCCTGCAGCACTACCTGGCGTACTCGAACATCAAGGACAAGGCCGAACTGGAGAAGTATCTGCTGCGCGACGTGGACACCTGGCTGACGCCCGAGGAGGCGATCCAGCATGGCATCGCGGACCGCGTTGAGCCGGTGCGGAAGCGGGGTGGGGCATGAGCGCCGCGCCAGCGCAACAGCGGGTTGCAGTAGGTGTCGAGGACGAAGGCGTGCTCGGACATCTGGAGTGGGTGGGTAGCGAGTCAAACGCACCATTCCGCGACAATCTCGACCACCTTGAGGCGCTGGAACGAGAGGCCACGCTGATGCTCGCCGTCGGGTATTTGCGGAATCTGCCGCGGGAGGTTGCGGGCGGTCACGAGTCGTCGCCGGAATTTCGTGCGCTCTTTCCGTTCCTGGCGGCCGGAAATGATGTCGCACGTGTGCAGGTCCTGCTCGAGGAAACGGCCGCCGTGAACCGCCTGCGGGAAGCGGCTTCAGAGCGGGACGGCGTCGACCTGCTCTTTCAGGCATTTTGCCAACAACGGCGGCTCGGTCCCGTCGAGCGCGCGGTGCTCCTGCTTCTGCTCATGCAGTTCACGTCGCCGCGGTTCATGGAGACGTTCAGGCGGTGCCGCCTCGAGCCAGAGCAGGTCGGCGTGCACACGAACGACCTGCACAACGGCATGCTGATCGGGACGATCCTGTCGCTCGCCTGCCGTGATTTCCTTGAACAAGTCGAGGCGCGTCGCCACTTCAGCACGGAAAGGCCGTTGATCGGGGAGGAGATCCTCCAGATCGACGGGGTGGGGGAGTCGACGAATCTGCTGGGGACGAAGATCAGATTGCAGGAGCGGTTCGTGCGCCAGATCCTCGGGGACCGGTACCTCTATCGTTCGTCGATGCGGTTCATCCGGTGGGAGCGCAGTTCCGTGAGCCTTGATCAGGTCGTCCTGCCGGATGGGCTGAAAGAGGAGGTTGCCGCCTGCGTTGGCAATTTTCTCGAGGATCGCGCCGCAGGGCGGCTCGTCGAGCTGGACGACTTCTTCGGCTACGGCACCGGGCTGGCGCTGCTCTTCCACGGGCCGCCGGGGACCGGCAAGACGATGATGGCTCGCGCGCTCGCCTTGCGCTTCGACCGGCGGATCGTCTCTCTCGCCGTGAGCGTCTTCGACAAGTGGGGCAACCCGGAGGATGTCCTGGCAAGGGTCTTCCGCGAGGCGGAGTCCCTGGGCGGTATCGTGCTCTTCGACGAGTGCGACGACCTGTTCACGAACGACTCGCGACTGGGGAGGGCGCTGCTGATTGAGCTGGAGAAGTCACGATGCGTCGTCATCATGGCCACCAACAAGCCCGTCGACCTGGACCCGGCGATGGAGCGGCGCTTCGCGATGAAGGTCGCATTCCCGATCCCGGATGCAGACACGCGGCTGCGCATGTGGCAGTCGCTTCTCCCTGAGAGGCTCGAACTGGCCCCGGATCTCGACCTCGCGAAGATCGCCGACCGCTACCAGCTCTCCGGCGGCCTGATCAAGAACTGCATGCTGCTCGCGATGACGCGGTCGCCAAGGCGGGAGGATGGGAAAATCTGTGTTACGCGGGAGCAACTCGTGCGGGCGGTCGACCTGCAGCAACCCGTGCCGTCGGACGAAGAGAGAATCTGCGAACGATACGCGGCACCGCAAGGAACCATCGCGGATCTATTTCTTCGTAACCGGGAGCGGGACGGCCTCCAGGGCGCAGCGCGCGCCTGGAAGCAACTCAAGGGGGAAGGATTCGGCCTCACCGTTCTGATCAGCACCCCGTTCTTCGGCACCGGACAACTTGCGGCAAAGGCTTTGGCACGGGAGTGCGGCCTCGAGGTGCGCTCGTTCATCTACGCTCGGCTCCAGTCGTCAACCGAGGCGGACCGGCTGATTGACCCGCTGACACAGCGGAAGCTCTCCCCGATGGAGTACGCGTTCTCCAGGACGCTCGGCGCGAACGCCATGACCCTGCTCATGGATTTCAGCGGCGACCTCGGGCGCTTTCTCGAAGGTGAATCCGACGGCAAAAAGAACTTTGAACTCGACGACCTGAAAGCCAGACTGCGCACGCACACCGGGCTCTTCTGCATGGTGACGCATCCCCTCAAGCCGCAGCCGCTTCCCGTCGAATTCAACCTGCACTTCAAGCTCGAGCACCCGCCGGAGCACGTGCAAATTCGTCGCTGGGAGGAGCGCCTGGGGAACGATGGGATCCGCGAAGATGAACTCGTCACGCTTGTCGAGCGCTGGCCGATGCACGTTGAGGAGATTGATTTCGTCGCGAGGCAGGCATCGATCCAGTCGGTTATCAAGGGCGGGGCGGGCCGAGCGGGACTCGACGAGGTGCGCGAGGTGATTGGCCGCTACCGATCGACGGCCAAGTCGCCCGTGCTCTTCGGAGGGAATTGAGGTTTCCGTTCAATCCCCTTCTTCGGTCCCGGGCCATTGCGGCGCGGATGCCGGCGCGGCTAGACCTCCGTTCTCGGGTTCGTCCCGGCTCAGGCCCAGATAGCGGCGCACGATGTCTGCTGGTGGGTCGGATCCCGGCGGGACGAGCCCCGCGAGGGCCGGACGCACCGAGACGGGGCCGCCGTCTGCTGGCGCGCGCACCGCGAGCAGATAGGAGCCGGGAGCGAGGTTCGGCATCTGGACGATCCCCTCGCCGATCGTCCGTCCGGCGGCGTCGAGGAGACGGCAGGAGACGGTGTCGGGGGCGGCGCGCACTCCGATGCCGAGCGGGCCCTTGCGCTCGATGTTGAACGAGAAGTAGCGGGCCGCCCCGGGCGCGAGCAGCACTTCGGGGCCGGGGCCCTCGCCGATCGGGGTGACCGGGGAGAGCAGGACTTCGGCGCTGCCGCGCAGCTCGCCGCCCGCGGCGGTGCGCAGCCAGAGCGCGGTGGTGCCCGGGGCGAGGTAGACATCGAGGGGGGCTCCCGGGAGATGGACGAAGTCCTCGAGCGGCCCCGCGGGGCGGCGGATCACGACGACGAGCGGGTCGGCTGCGCTCAGGTGCAGGACGGAGGGGAGGTCGACCTTCGCAGCGAGACCGGCCGAGGGCCCGGTGAGGGGCAGGATCCCGGCGGCGCCGATCGGCTGCTCGCGCGGGGGCGGGGCAGCGCCCCAGAGGCCGGAGACGTTCTCACCGGCGCGCTCGACCCAGACGGCGGCCAGGCCGCGCCCGTGGGGCAGCAGCAGTTCTCCCCCGGAACCGACCACGATGGCGTCGCCGGCGACGATCCGGCCGTCGTTGCCGAGGAAGGCGGGAACCCCTTCGGCGCCCACGGCCCGCAGGCGCAGCGGGGCAGTGCCGCCGGCATCGGGGGCGATCGCGATTCTCGCGGTCCCGGCGGCGGCGAAGGTGCCGATGCGCGGCGCGGCGGGAGTGATCGCCGCGGAGCGTTCGCCCGGCCCGAGCGGCAGCATCTCGATCGACCAGGGCGCCGCGGCGGCGCCGGCGTTGACGATCATCAGCGCCTCGGCGGCGGTGTCCACCGTCTCCTCGAGCAGGCCGGCGCCGGCGTCGCGGGCGCTCTCGGTCTGGCCGCCGCGCACGAGCGCCGCCGAGAGGCCCCGGCCGAGG
>JANOHV010000062.1:0-1783 GCA_031406795.1 Candidatus Rokuibacteriota bacterium | reverse complement strand
TCGAAATCGACCAGGCCGCGCGCGTCGTGCGTCGGGCTGGCGTCGAGGTGCGCCTGACCGCCAAGGAATACGCGCTTTTTCAGCTGCTCGTGCAACATCGCGGCAAGGTCGTCACCCACCGGCAGATCCTGCGCGAGCTCTGGGGCCCCAACGCCGAGGAAAGCACCCACTACCTTCGCGTCCACATGACGCACCTCCGGCAGAAGCTGGAGGCTGACCCGCACACGCCCCGGCACCTCAAGACCGACGCGGGCATTGGCTACCGGTTGGTGACCGAGTAAAACCAAAGTTCTCATTGGCTTGTCATCCTGAACGAAGCGAAGGATCCATCGCAACATTCGCGACCATCCCGAGCCACGGACATTCTGATGGATTCTTCGCTCCGCTCAGAATGACCGGCAGGTTGGGCGCGCGACGCTGAATTGCCTCGCGTTGCGCCGGGAATCCCGGGGTAATGACCCTCTATGCCATTTTCCAAGCTCGGGCTGACGCCCGCCCTGCTCAACGGTGTGAAAGCCATGGGCTACACCGATCCGACGCCCATCCAGCTGCGCGCCATCCCCGTCGTCCTCGGCGGCGGCGACCTCATCGGCTCGGCCCAGACCGGCACGGGCAAGACCGCCGCCTTCGCCCTCCCCGTCCTCGCCCGCCTCGCCAAGCACGAGGCCCGCGGCCCGCGCGTGCTCGTGCTCGAGCCCACCCGCGAACTCGCCGCGCAGGTCGAGACCGCCTTCCGCGACTTCGGCCGCTTCACCGACCTCCGCGCCACCGTCGTCCACGGCGGCGTCGGCTACGGCCGCCAGCGCAGCGAGATCTCGGCCGGCACCGACATCGTCGTCGCCACCCCGGGCCGCCTCATGGACTTTCTCCAGGAACGCACCCTCCGGCTCGACGCCGTCAAGATCCTCATCCTCGACGAGGTCGACCGGATGCTCGACATGGGCTTCGTCAAGGACGTGAAGAAGATCATCGCGATGTGCCCGCGCGAGCGCCAGACCCTGTTCTTCTCCGCCACCGTGCCGCCGGAGATCGAGGAAGTGGCCCGCTTCGCCCTGCGCAATCCCGCCCGCGTCGAGATCGGCGTCGCCCGCACCGTTAACAAGTCGGTCACGCACGCCTTCTATCCCGTCAACATGGGTCTGAAGTTCGACCTGCTGGTCGCCTTGCTTGAGGAAACGGATTTCCACAGCTGCCTCATTTTCTCCCGCACCAAGCACGGCGCCGACAAGATCGCCCGCAAGCTGAAGGCCGCCAACCACTCGGTCGCCGTCCTCCACGCCAACCGCTCGCAGTCGCAGCGCGTCGAAGCGCTCGAGGGTTTCAAGTCCGGCAAATACGAGGTGATGGTCGCCACCGACATCGCCGCCCGCGGCATCGATGTCGCCGGCGTGTCGCACGTCATCAACTACGACATTCCCGCCAACCCCGAGGACTACGTCCACCGCATCGGCCGCACCGGCCGCGCCGCGGCCATCGGCGACGCCTTCACGCTCACCACGCCCGACCAGGCCGGCGACATCCGGGCCATCGAGCGCTTCATCGGCCAGAAGGTGCCGCAACTCCAGCTCGAGGGTTTCAATTACGGCGCGCAGCCGCGCCCCGCCATGGGCTTCCAGGGCGCCGCACCCGCCCAGGGGCAGCGCCCGCAAGGTCAGCGCCCGCAGCACGGCGGCCGCGGTGGTGGCGGCGGGGGCTATCCTCCGCGCCAGCAGCAGCGTCCGCAGTCTTCGGGCCAGGGGCATCACGCCCCGCGCCCGGCCCCGTCCGGCCAGCCCGCGCCGCA
>JANOHV010000059.1:0-2151 GCA_031406795.1 Candidatus Rokuibacteriota bacterium | reverse complement strand
CTGGCTCCCGGCGAGACGCTCCGCGTCGATTACCAGGTGAAGGTCCGGACCCCCCCGGACGTCAATCGCGTCGTGAATCTCGTGACCGTGACGAGTTTCGAGAGGACGCCCCCGGTCACGGCCCGGACCGTCGACGCCGTCATCGAAGGCGGCGCCATCGGCGATCTGGTCTGGATCGACGCGGACGGCGACGGGATCTTCGACGTCGGCGAGCAGGGTCTGGTGAACGTCCAGGTCTGGCTCGATCTGGACAACGATGGCGCTATCGACGCTGCGGAACCCCAGGCCCTGACCGGCTCCCGCGGGACCTATCTCTTCTCCGGCCTCGTGCCGGGAACCTATCGGGTGCGGGTGGACACCGGCACGCTCCCGACGGGACTGGTCATGTCGGGCGGCGCCAACCCGAGCGCACCACAGACCATCACGAGCGCCAACGAGTTCATCGACACCGTCGATTTCGGGTACAAGGCCAGCCCCGGCACGGCAATGATCGGCAACTATGTCTGGAGCGATGCGGACGCCGACGGGACGCAGGATGCCGGCGAGGTGGGCATCAGCGGTGTGAAGATGGCGCTCTCCACCAGCAGCGGCGCCGATGTGGAGCCCTGCACTGCCGACGACACCCTGGTGGGCGCCCCGTTCAGCCCGGTCACGACCGGGCCCGACGGCACCTACCTGTTCACCGGTCTCGCGCCGGGCACCTACCGTGTCTGCGCGGACGTTGGCGCGAACGGCATTCCGCAGGACGGGGACGAGATTTTGCTTGCCGCGGGGTACGTCGCCACCAACGGCCCCCAGAGCGCCGGGCACCTGTACGGCAACGCGGAGACCGTGGCGGCGGACGAGATCCGCACCGACGTGGATTTCGGCTTCAGGAACGCGACGTACAAATCGATCACGGACCGCGTCTGGTTCGACGCGGACAACGATGGGGTCTGGGACTTCGGCGAGCCGGGAATCCCGGGCGTCAGCGTCAACCTGCTGAATGCCGCCGACACGGTGCGGGGTTCCTCCGTCAGCGATGTCAACGGGTTCTTCACCTTCTCCGGCATCGCGCCGGGAACCTACACCATCGCGATCGAAGACGCCGACGGCAGGCTCCTTTCGTACACCGGCACAACCGCGGAGGCCGTAGCCGCCGAGACGATCGTCGCGCTGGCGGCGCTGGACGTCACCGGGACGCACTTCGGCTACAACGCCCCGGGAAGCATCGGCGATCAGATCTGGAGCGACGCCGACTCGGACGGCGTCCAGGATCCGGGAGAAGCCGGTATCCTCGGCGTGAGCGTTGAACTCTACCAGGATCTCAACGGCAACGGGTTGCTCGACGCGGGCGACGGGGCGGCCATGGTCACGCAGTTCACCAACGCCGCCGGCCGTTACCTCTTCCAGGTCAACGCAGCCACCCGCTATTTCGTCAGCGTCCCATCCGGCCAGGCCGTCCTGACCGGGTACTTGCTGACCACCGGCGACACCGATCCCGCCGCCGGGCACCAGGTGCGCGTACCGCTCTACAATCTGGGACTGAGTGACCTGACGGCGGACTTCGGCTACAAAGGCGATGCGAGCTTCCACGCCATCTCCGGCACCGTATTCGAGGACTCCGATCAGGACGGCACGCTCGACAACCCTCCCGAACTCGGGGTGTCCGGCGTCACGCTCGACCTGCTCAACGGCGGGATCGTGATCGCCACCACCGTCGCCGCAATCGACGGCACCTACGTCTTCCCCGATCTGCCCGACGGGACCTACACGGTGCGGGTCACCGACACGAGCCTTTTTCTCGACGACTGGGACCAGACCGCGCCGGCGCTGCCCGCCGCCCCGGAACGCCTTGTCACTCTTGCGGGGACGGACTCCCCGGCAAACGACTTCGGCTTCTACAAGAAACCGACGCGCGTCTTCCTGGCCGCTTTCACGGCCACCCGGACGGCGGAAGGAGCGCTCGTGACCTGGGAGACCGCCGCTGAATCCGGGACGGCCGGCTTCTATCTGTACCGCCTGGAGCGCGGGGCCGAAAACCCGGTCACCACGGAGCTCGTCCCCGCCCTGCTCGAGTCCTCTTCGGGGGGCACCTACACCGTCCTGGATGCCGGTGCGTCCGGGTCTGTCCTGCGCTATAAACTCGTCGAGATCGTGACCCAGGGAGCG
>JANOHV010000005.1:0-71604 GCA_031406795.1 Candidatus Rokuibacteriota bacterium | reverse complement strand
CGATCCGGATCGGTGAAGTAGTTCTTGAACGGCGCGCCGATAAGTTCATCGCGTGTGCAGTCGGTGAGCACCTCCATCTGTTTATTGACATCGGTGATGATGCCGGACGGATCGGTGGTCATGATCGCGTCGATGTTGGATTCGAAAAGGGAGCGGGTGTAGAACTGATGGTCGCGCAGACGCTGACCGAGCTGCTTCTGCTCTGCCTCGATCTGCTTGCGCGCGGTGTTGTCGGTGCCGATCAGCAGATAGCCGATGATGGCGTCCTGCGCGTCGCGCAGTGCCGTAACGGACACCACCGCCGGGAAGCGGCTGCCGTCCTTGCGGATGTAGGTCAGCTCGTAGATGTCCTCGATGCCGCGCGAGGCCTTGAACACCAGGGCCTCGAAACCCGGGGTGATCGGGGTCCCGAGTTCGAGGCTCAATTCCTTGGCGCGCGCTATCACCTCCTGCGGGTCGGAGATGTCGGCCGGCGTGATCTTGTTCAGCACTTCGGCGGCTTTGTAGCCAAGCATGCGTTCAGCGCCGACGTTGAAGATCTGGATGACCCCCTTCGCGTCGGTGGCGATGCTCGAAAAGTTCGCGCTGTTGAAAATCGCATTCTGCAGCGCCCCCGCCTCGAGCAGAATGGCTTCGCTGCGGACCTCGGGACCGCTTTCCTCCGGAGTGTCGGCGGCCTGGAGACCGGCCGGGTCGAATGCTTGAGCGCACATGGTGGTCCTCCGGATCTTCTCGGGACTCAGGGGTTTCGGCTGAAGGCCGCCGGCACGACGCTGCCCGCCACCTGCAACCCTCCGCCGTCATCGTCGACCGCGGCCACGGCCGCGATCGTGACGCAAAATGCCGACCCAGACGAAGAGCGTGCCGAGAAAACCGGCGATCGCCATCGCCTCTCCGAGAACGTGATGCCAGCCGCCCAGCGGCGCAATCACCAGCAGAGCGCCGGCGATTACGAGCGCCGAGGAAGCGATCGCGCCGGTGAGCCGCTCGAGGTTTCGGCTGATGCGGCCGCCCAGGGCCTCCACAGCCGGAGTCTGCAGGCGGCCCAGGTCGCCTTCGGCGAAATGTCGAAGGACGCGGCGCGTGTCGCCGGGCGCATCGCTGATCAAACGCTCCAGTTCGCGCGCCAGCTTGGTTGTTTTTTCCTTGACCCGCTCCATCGAGAAGTGCTGCGCGGTCAGGCGCGAGATCTCCTCGCGGAACGACCCCAGGTAATTATGGTCCGGATCGAGTTGGCGGATCATCGCCTCAAGGATGACGAAGGCGCGCGTCAGCAGGAAGAACTCGCCGGGATTGTGGACCCCGTGCCGGCTGCCGGCGCGCAACAGCGAATCGAAGGTGTCCCCGATTGAAACATCCGTCAAGTCGGACCGGTGGATTTCATAGAGCACCGCCTTGATGTCCAGCAGCAGTGCTGCACGGTTGACCTTCTCGCCCCCCGTCGTCATCTCGAGGTACGCCTCGGTGGCGGCCCGCGCATCGCCTTTGACGACCGCTTCGAGCAGAAGTTTCAGCGATTCGCGCATCGGCTCGTCAAGCTCACCCGTCATCCCGAAATCGAGAAGGGAAAGCCGCCCGTCGGGCAGAACGAAGACGTTGCCCGGGTGCGGGTCGGCGTGAAACAACCCCTCCTCGAAGATCGTCTGCAGCATCAGCCTGACCAGAGTCTTGATCGCCCGCGGCATCGCTTCGGGGTGCAGCCTGGCGTAAAGGTCCACCCGTTCGCCGGCTGAAAACTCCAGCGTGAGCACGGCTCCGCTCGAACACTCCGCCACGACATCCGGAATCCAGAGGTCGGGGACATCCACCAACGCGGCGCGAAAGAGCACTATGGAACGCGCTTCGCGTCCGAAATCGGTTTCCCGGTTCAGGCTGTTGGCAAACTCACGCACCAGCACGGGGAGGTCGAGCGCGCGCAGGCGAGGAAAGAGGCCTTCCCCCAGGGCCACCAGGTAGGTCAGCGCCGCGATATCCGTGGCAATCATCGCTTCAAGGCCGGGGCGCTGCACTTTCACGACCACGTGGCGACCGTTATGCATGGTCGCCTCGTGCACTTGGGCGATCGTGGCGGCGGCCAGCGGCGCTTCACTGAACGATGCGAACACTTTCGTCAACGGGGATCCCAGCTCGGCTTCGACCGTCGCGCGCACCGCGTCAAAGCCCAGTGCCGGCAGTTGGTCGTGCAATTGTTCCAACTCGTCGATGTAGGCGTCCGGCAGCAGATCGCGCCGCATCGCGAGCACCTGGCCGAACTTGAGAAAGGCCAGCCCCAGCTCCTCGAAGGTTTCACGCACCTCCCGCGGCGACGGCCAATGCCGCTTGCCGCGCAAAGCGCCCAGGAAGTTGTGCCGGGCGAGAACGCGCAGGATTTGCATGAGTCGCGGCGCCGCGCGCAGCAGGGTGCTGTTCTCCGGATCGATTCTTACCGCCATGCGCTCCTCCCGGCAATGGTCGAAGTCTACCAGTGTTTTCGAATTTCTTCAGACGCTCGCGCTAAGCGGCGGGAACGAAGAGGTTGCCGCCTTCCCGTCACGCTGCGCGGACTCATCGATGCTCGCCGCGCGGGAGCAAGCGGCGGACGATGCGCAACGCTGGCACGAGTGGCACCGCCGGCGCGGTCGGGGATCGCCCCGCTCAGGAGTCCGACCGCCGCCAGCGGCTGAGCGTTCAATCCGCGGCGAAGCAGTAAACGAATCCCGCGCCCCCGGTGGCCCTCAGCGCGTCGTCGCCGCACCCGCGCGACCCGTGCGACGAATTCCACGACAGCGCGGGCGGCTCGGTATTGAGCCCCATCCGGTCGTGGTGGCCGACTACCGCGGAGCCCTCGCCGCTCCTGGTCCAGTTGCCGCAGGTCTTGTCCTCGGCGTCGGCGAACGCCGTGCCGTCCGGCCGCGTGCCGGTCAGGATGTCGTGTTGGTTCGGCGTGTCGCCGCGGCCCTTCACCACGTCGCCGCGCTCGTTGAGCGCCGTCTGCCTGGTCAGTTTGTTCGCGCCGTGAAGTTCATCGACATCCTTCGCGATCACCTCGCCCTTGGCGTTCCGCCAGGGGCCCTTGCCGATGCGGTCGCGGGCGTTGACGGCGGGCTGGCCCGCGGAAGCCTGGGTGCTCAGGTAGGCCCGCCACTGCCGGCCGCCAGCGCCGACCGCGGCCGCCAGCTCCTGGCAATGCCGGTCGGCGCCCTCAAGGCCGCCGAAGTCTGCGCCTTTGCCCGAGCCGACGCTGGTCACGAAGAAGCTCATGGTCCTCTGCTGCGCCTGGACGGCGCCGGCCAGGCCAAACCCTGCCGTCACTGCGACGATTCCCGCGACGATCCATTTCATCGGTCTCCTCCCTCAGCTGTTTCCGGCATTGTGAACGCCCGCCGAGGCCCTGTCCAGCACGCTCCAACGAGCATAAGGCTTAGTAGCCGCCGCCCGGCCCGCCGCCCATCATCCCGCCGTCGCTCAACGTGCTAAGGAACGCGGCTATTGCCGTCACCTCGGGCTTGCGTTTGCGGGTCACGGCCTCGCAGTGCCGGAGCCTGCCTGGCGCCCGGCCTGCAGATTGCGCTCCACGAACGCCTTGAACTCGGCCAGATAGCGCGGCCTGGCGAAGCGCTGCACCGAGGCGCGGATCGCCGCCGGGTCGAAGTCGCGCTCGTGCGTCTCGAAGAAGCGCACCGCCGCGACGAGGTCCTCGGTGGTCTGCTCCGCGTAGAGCACCCCGGTCGGCGCGGCTGCCGGGGCGGACCGCGAGCCGGCGGCGGGGTACTCCGGGTGCGGCACCACGGTCTCGAGGGCACCGCCCTTGCCGAGCGCGATCACGGGCCGGCCGCAGCCCTGGGCCTCCACGGGGGTGATGCCGAAGTCTTCCTCGGCGGCGAAGACGAAGGCGCGACACCCGGCGTAGGCCTCGCGCAGCCGCTCGGGCGAGGTCCAGCCGAGAAAGCGCACGTTCGGTTTCGCCAACCGGCGCAGGCGGGCCTCGTCCTGGCCGGTGCCGATGACCAGCAGTTCGCGACCGAGGCGGTTGAAGGCCTCGACGGCGAGATCGACGCGCTTGTACGGTGCAAACGCGTTGACCATCAGGTAATAGCCGCCGGCGCCATCCCCGGGGCGCAGGCCGGCGAGGTCGACCGGCGGGTAGATCACCTCGGCTTCCCGGCCGTAAGCGCCGCGGATCCGGGCGGCCACGTGCCGCGAGTTGGCCGCGTAGCGATGCGGCCGATCCGCGGTGGCGACATCCCAGGCACGCATCCGGCCGATAAGCGCGGGGATCGCCCGGCGGTTCCACCAGGCGAGCCGCTCTGGAGCGAAGTAGTGCCGGTACTGGTCCCAGGCGTAGCGCATCGGGGTGTGGCAGTAGCAGAGGTGGGTCGCGCCGGGCGCCGCCCGCGCGCCCTTGGCGACACAGTGGCTGCTCGAGATGACGAGGTCGTACCCCGCGAGGTCGAAGGACTCGAGCGCCCGCGGGTACAGGGGCAGCAGGTGGCGGTAGCTGCGCTGCCAGCCGGGGATGCGCTGCAGCCAGGAGGTGCGGATCTGCATCCGCTCGATGGCTGGCGAGAGGTGCCCGCGGCGGTGAAACAGGGTGAAGAGCGTCGCCGCGGGGTAGAGCTCGCACAAGGCCTCGAGGCACTTCTCCCCGCCGCGCATCCCGGTGAGCCAGTCGTGCACGAGCGCCACCCGCGGGCTCACGACGCCAGCACCTCCCGATAGAGCGCGAGCGTGCGCCGCGCCGCGTCGTCCCACGAGTAGAGCCGGGCGCGCTCGATGCCGAGGTGCACGAGCCGTTCGCGCAGCGCGGAGTCGTCGAGGACCCGGCAGATCGCCTCGACGAGCGAATCGGAGCTCTCGGGGGAGAAGTAGGCGGCGGCCGGCCCGAGGACCTCGGGCAGGGAAGGGCTCGACGACGCGGCCACCGGCGTGCCGCAGGCCATGGCCTCCAGCGGCGGGAGACCGAAGCCCTCGCGGCGCGAGGGGAAGACGAAGGTGGCCGCCGCGGCGTACAGCCGGGCGAGCGCCTCCTGGTCCACGGGCGCGGCAAGGCGCGTGCGCCCGGCGATGCCGAGCTGGCGGGTGCGCTTCGCCAGCGCGCGGCGCTGTCGCTCGTCGCCGCCGACCAGAAGCAGGTGCAGCGCGGGGTAGCGCCGCGCGAGCTTGACGAACCCTTCGAGGAGCAGGCCGAGGTTCTTGTGGCCTTTGGGGTTGCCGACGAAGAGCAGGTACGGCCCCGCGATACCGAAGGCCTCCTTGACGAATGCCGTGGCCTCGCCCGCCGGGCGTGGGTGGAAGATTTCCTCGACGCCGTTCGGGATGACCTCGATCCGGGGGTGCAGTTTCGGGAACTGGCGCAGGATTTCCCGCTCGGAGGCGTGCGAGACGGTGATGACCCGCGCCGCGGCACGCACCGCGCGGCCGATCATCAGCCGGGCGTAGAGGCGGCGCGGTCCGCGGAATTCCGGCGCCGTCAGGTGGATGACATCGTGAATCGTCACGACAGACGGGCAGGGCAGGCGCAGGGGCAGGACGTAGTGCGGCGCGTGGTAGAGCTCCAGGCGCAGCTCCCGCGCCTTCGCGGAAAGGGCCGTCAACTCGCCGAACGAGTAGCCGCCTGAGCTTTCCGGCACCCGCCTGATCCGTTCGCCGGCCGGGAGCAGCCCCTCGTCGCCGGGGCGGTGGAAGAGGACCCACTCCGCCGAACGGTCGAGGCGGACCAGCCGGTGCACGAGGTTGCGCACGTGCGTGCCGATGCCGTAGTCGGCGGCCTTGCGGGCGTCGATGCCGATCCTCACGGGGTCCGCCTCGCGCGCCCGCACCGCACTGCGCCCTGGTGCCCGCTCATGCGCGGACGGCCTCCCGGTAGACGTCGAGCACCGCCCGCGCGACGCGGTCCCAGGAGAAGCCGGCGGCGCGGGCGAGCCCGCGCTCGCGCATCGCGGCGCGGTACACCGGGGCGGCGGTGATCTCGGCGATCCGGCGCGCGAGCAGCTCCGGGTCGCCGGGCGCGAACAGTTCGCCGGCGTCGCCGACGACTTCGGGCAGGGTCGTGGCGTCGGCGGCGAGCACCGGCGTCCCGCAGGCCATCGCCTCGAGCGCGGAGAGGCCGAAGCCCTCGTACTGCGATGGGACGACCGCGAGTTCGGCGCCGCGGTAGAGCCACGGCAGGTCCTCGTCGGGGACGTAGCCGAGCAGTCTCACCGCCGGGTCGAGGCCGCGCCGGCGCACCGCCTCGGCGATTTCCGCGCCGCGCCAGCCGGCGCCCCCGGCGAGCGCCAGCTGGAACGCCGGCCCGTGCGGGTACTCGCGCCGGAAGATCTCGAAGGCGTCGACGAGGAGCGGGATGTTCTTGCGCGGCTCGAAGACGCTGACGAAGAGCAGATAGCGCTCCCCGAGCCCGTGGCGCGCGCGCACCCGCCGCCGCCCCTCCGGGTCGGGGTCGGGGGCGAAGGCCGGCCCGGCGGCCAGCGGCACCGTCACCACCTTGTGCGGGGCCACGGCGAAGCCGGCCAGGATCTCGCGCCGCGTGTACTCGGCGTCCGTCATCACGTAGCGGGCGGCCCGCAGCGCGCGGCCGATCAGCGCGCGGAAGAGCAGCCGGTACTGCGGCGAGACGGCCCCGGGGCAGCGCAGCGGGATCAGATCGTGCACCGTGGCCACGAGCGGGCAGCCGGCGAAGGCGGGCACCTCGAAGTTCGTCGTGCCGTGGAAGAGGTCGAGCCGGCGCGCCCGGCAGGCCCCCGGCAGCGCGCCGAACGTCCAGAGCAGGCGGTGCTTCACCGGCAGCACGGCGTTCGCGAAGCGCTCGCCCGGGAGTCCGGGCAGCGGCTCGTCGGAGAAGAGCACGAACTGGTCGGCCCCGCCGCTGCGTGCGAGCGCGGCGACCAGACTTGCAGTGTAGCTGCCGATTCCCGTGCGTGGAGCAGCCGCCAGCCGCGCGTCGATGCCGATCCTCAACGCGGCCGTCTCATGGGGCGGCGGGGGGCTCCTTGCTCGGGCGGTAGAAGTGCCGGAACTCCCAGAAGTACAGCGCGGCGCTCCCGACCGAGAGCGCGAGTGTCACCCAGAGAAAGACCGTGCCGAGCAGGAAGTAGGTGCCGTCGGGGACCCACGGCGGCCAGGTATTGGCCGGATTGCGGGGCGTGACGATCAGGAAGGAGATCGCGGTGATGCTCATTCCCATCTTCCACTTGCCCACCTGACCGGCGGGGATGACCACGCCTTCGGCCGAAGCCACGCTGCGCAGGCCGCTGACAAGGAATTCGCGGCCGATCAGCAGCGCGGCCATGAAGTCCGGCACGAGTTCTTTGCGCACCAGCGGCAGCAGCGCTGCGGTCACGAGCAGCTTGTCCGCCACCGGGTCGAGCAGCTTGCCGAGATTGGTGACCTGGCCGCGGCTGCGGGCGACATAGCCGTCGAGCCAGTCCGTCGCCGAGGCCAGCAGGAAGATCGCCAGCGCGATCCAGCGGTCGACGACGTGGTCGGGCACCATGAAAACCAGCAGCAGCGGGATCAGGACGATGCGCAGCAGCGTGATGTTGTTCGCGGTGATCACCGGGACTGCTCCCGCTGCCAGCCCGGCGCTTCCAGGTACTTCCAGGGGACGTTCGTGAAGACCCGGGTGCCCTCGGCGTTCACGAACTCCTGGATCCGGGCGGTCTGGGGCGCCGCGGCGATCGGGCCCGCCCCGGCACCCGGAACCAGCCCGCTGTAGCGCCCGTAGTGCGAGAGCACCGTGGAGACGTAGTTCTTCGTCTCCGGGTACGGGGGCACGCTGTTGTTGTACTTGCGCACCGCGTTCTCGCCGGCATTGTAGGCCGCCAGCGCGAGCTTGGTGTCGCCGTTGAAGGTCTTCAGCAGGTGCTTGAGGTGGCGCACCCCGCCGTCGATATTCTGCTCCGGGTTGAAGGGATTGTCGACGTTGCGCAGCCTCGCGGTCGCGGGCATCAGCTGCATCAGGCCCTGGGCCCCGGCGCGCGAGATGGCGCGGTTGTCGTAGTTGGACTCGGCCTTGATGACCGCTTTCACCAACGCGCTGTCCACCCCGTGGTCGTCGGCGCACCGGGCGATCTCGGTTTCGTACTTCTCCGCGGTCAGGCTGGCGGAGCCGGAGCGGCCTGCGGGCGGCGGGGCGCTTCCGGGAACCTTGCGGAACCGCGGGTCGCTCGGCACGTTCGTGTAGTGCGTGACGCCGTTCTCATCGACGAACGAGTACAGAGTGGCCCGGGCCGGGGCGGCCGCGGCGATGAGGCCGCAGACCAGCAGTGCGGCGGCGAAGCGCAGGCGCCTGGTCATCCGCGGCGCCTCCCCCCCGCGAGCTGGTAGCGCTGGACGGCGCGGTTGTGCTCCGCCAGCGAGCGGGAGAACTGGTGCGTGCCGTCGTTGCGGGCCACGAAGTAAAGATAGTCCACTGCGGCGGGGGTGAGCACCGCGGCGAGCGAAGCGCGTCCGGGGCTCGCGATCGGCCCCGGCGGGAGCCCGCGGATGACGTACGTGTTGTAGGGGTTCGCCGATGCCAGGTCGCGGCTGCGGATGTTGCCGTCGAACGCCTCCAGGCCGTAGATGACCGTCGGGTCGGCCTGCAAGGGCATCCCGAGCCGCAGCCGGTTCAGGAAGACGGCCGCCACGAGGGGCCGTTCGGCGGGCGCCGCGGTCTCGCGCTCGACGATGCTCGCGAGCGTCACCGCGGCCAGCGGCGAGAGCGTCGCCGGCGGGGCGCTGGCGGCGAGTTCGTTCCAGATCTTCTCGAACTGCCGGTGCATGGCGCGGATCACGTCGGCCGGGGCACTCGGGAGCCGCAGCGCGTACGTCTCGGGGAACAGGAACCCCTCTGCGCTGGGGCCGGGGATCGACAATTCGGCGAGCAGCGCCGGGTCGCGGGCCGCCGCGAGGAAGGCCTCGCGTTCGCAGACGCCGGAACTCGCGAGGCGTTCGGCGATCGATTCGAGGCGCCAACCCTCGGGAATGGTCACGGCGGCGGTCCGGCCCCGCCCGTCGCGGAGCGCGCGCAGCAGCGCCGGAAAACTCATGTCGGGGTCGAGCTGGTAATCGCCCGGATGCAGACGCCGGTCGAGCCCGGCCAGCCGGGCCGCCAGCACGAAGGTCTTCTGGCTGGTGATGACGCCGGCGTCGGCCAGCGCGCGTGCGATCTGCCGGACGTCCGCCCCGGCGGGGATGCGCACCGCTGCCGGGCCGTCACCGGTCCCGGCGGGCGCAACCAGCAACAGGTGCGCCAGCGCCAGCGCCAGCGCCAGGCCGCTCCCCAGCGTTGCGAAAAGCAGCGGCGCGCCGGTGTGCGGCCGGGCTGCGCCATCGTGCCCGGACTCAGTCGCCAGACGCATGGCCCCGGCTGTCCAGGTGACTTTGCAGGATGAGCACGGCCGCGACCTGATCGCGCAGCCCGCGCCGCTTGGCCCGGGAGACATCCGCCTCGATCAGCGTGCGCTCGGCCTGCACGGTCGTCAGACGTTCGTCGATCATGCACACACCTCCCGGGAGCAAAACTTCGAGGCTGCGGGCAAACCCCTGGGCTGCCTCCGCGCTGGGGCCGATGCTCCCGTCCATGTTCATCGGCAACCCCACCACTATCTGGTACACAGTATAGTCCGAAATCAGCGCTTTGATAGCCTCCAGCGCTTTCGCGGCCGGCCGTGCCGGGATGCTCGGGAGGCCGTGCGCCGCGAAGAACAGCTCGTCGCTCACCGCCAGCCCGATGGTCTTCGTGCCCGGGTCGATCCCGAGGATGCGGCCCCCCGGCGGCGCCAGCAGAGTATTTCTTGGCAACATTTGCATTATCCGCGAGAATAGTTGTCTTCTTCAGCGAAACAGACCCAGTGCCTGTCTGCATGGTAAGACTTCGGCGTCCTCAGGCCGAAGCCTCCATAGCCTTGCGGGCGAAGCGCCCGCGCTATGTTCATGCGCCCACCCGCTCTTCCCCCGTGTAGATCGTGAGGCCGCCGCCCCGGACCTGGCCGACCACCGTGATGCCGGTGCGCCCGGCCAGTTCCAGTGCCAGGTCGGTCGGGCTCGAGCGCGACACGAGGACGGCCACGCCGAGCTTGGCGGCCTTGACGAGGATTTCGGAGGAGATGCGGCCGGTGGTGAGCAGGATCTTGTCCCCGACGGGGATATCCCGCAAGAAGCACTCGCCGTGGATCTTGTCGACGGCATTGTGTCTCCCGATGTCATCGCGGAAGATCACGATGGCGTCGGTGGTGGCAAGTGCGGCGCTGTGCACGCCGCCGGATTCCCGGTAGAGATCCGAACCACGCAACAGGGCGTGCATCAGCCGGCGGAGCTGGCCGGCGTCCACCTGCGGACCCGCCGGCGCCGGCTGCGCCTGGAGCGCGTCGATCGCGTGTGTGAACGTCGTTCCCTTGCCGCAACCGGAGGTTACGGCCCGCCGCTCGAGCAGCTTCTCCGCGAGCGTATCCACCCCGGTCGCCTCCACATCCACCGACTCATCCCGGGGTTCGACCCTGATGGAGACGATCTGCTCGCGGCGCGAGACGAAACCCTCCGCCTTGAGAAACCCGGCGGCCAGAAAATCGAGGGCGTCGTCCGACGCGAGCAGGGTGATGATTTCCCGGCCGTTGAGCCTGAGGTTGACGGGGATCTCCCGCGCGACGGGGACTTCGACCGCGCTGAAAGCCCCGTCCCGCCAGAGGCGGGCGGCGCGTGTGCGCGCCCGCGGGTGCGTCGCCGTCACGGCTCCCCCTGCGTGGAAACGACGCGGGCGGTGGTGAGTTCGCCCGGGGTGTTCACGTTGACGAAGCTGCGCAGCGCGGCGTCTGCGACCCGCAACTCCGGCTCTTCGAGGTAACGCACGCGCAGGCCCTCGAGAGCTTCCACCACCCGGTAGCGGCCGGCGCGGATCGCCCGTTCGAAACCCGCGTGCGCGCTGCGGCCGTAGACGGCCAGCAGCGGCTCCGGCAGGCCGCCGATGCGGGGGAGCAGCGCGTCGTCATCGGGGCGAACGGAGTTCAGCAGCAGCTCGATCACCCTGCGCGCGATGTGCGGCATGTCGCACGCGACGCACAGGACCAGCGGGTGCGCCGCGTGCTGCAGCGCGGCGTGGATCCCGCCGGCGGCACCGCGTCCGGGGTGCACGTCGGGTATGACCGGCAGCCCCAGCCCGGCATAGGGGGCGGCGTCGTCGGCCACGAGGAAGAGTTCGTCGACCAGGGGGCGCAGCAACCGCGCCGTGCGGCCAAGCATGCCGCTGCCGCCGACCTCCAGAAGGGCCTTGTTGGCCCCCATGCGCGTACTCTTCCCGCCGGCAAGGATCGCCGCGGAGCACCCCGGGAACCGGGGGGCGCGCACCTCAACTTTTCCCATCACCCTCCCTCGCATCTCTGCACCTGTGCTGATCGCCGGTATTCTGGTATTGGATGCGTCAGCAACCTTGCAAGTTCCGGTATTATTTCGTAAAGTTTAAGTCTATCAACCTGGACGAAGACCCGCAAGAGGACGCGGGCCCGTCCGGCGGGAGAAAGGCGGACCATGAAACGCACCGTTGCCGAGATCAACGAGAGGATCAGGAAGGGCCAGGCGGTCGTTCTGACGGCCGAGGAGGTCGCACGGCTCGTCAAGGAGAAGGGATTGCGCAAGGCCACCGCCGAGGTGGACGTGGTCACCACCGGCACCTTCGGGCCGATGTGCTCCTCGGGGGCGATCGTCAACACCGGGCACACCAAGCCCCGCATCAAGATGAAGAAGGCCTGGTTCAACGACGTCGAGGCCTACTGCGGCCTTGCGGCGGTCGATTGCTACCTGGGCGCCACGGAACTGCCCGAGTCCGACCCCGAGAACCGCGTCTACCCCGGGTCGTTCCCGTACGGCGGCGCGCACGTGATCCAGGAGCTCGTGGCCGGCAAGGAAGTGCGCCTGCGCGCAATCGGGTACGGCACCGACTGCTACCCGCGTAAGGAGATCGAAACGACGATCTCGCTCAAGACGGTCAACGAGGCGTATCTCTTCAACCCGCGCAACTGCTACCAGAACTACAACTGTGCAGTGAACGTTTCCGACCGGATGATCTACACCTACATGGGAGTCCTCAAGCCCAACATCGGCAACGCCAATTACTGCAGCGCCGGCGTGCTCTCTCCGCTGCTCAAGGATCCGCTCTATCGCACGATCGGGGTCGGGACGCGCATCTTCCTCGGCGGCGGCGTCGGGTACGTCGTCGGCCCGGGGACCCAGCACAACCCCGAGGTGCGGCGCACGGCGCTCGGGGTGCCCACGGGGGGGGCGGGGACGCTCGCGGTCACCGGCGATCTCAAGCAGATGTCGCCCGAGTTCGTCGTCGGCGTGAGCTTCATGGGCTACGGGGTCAGCCTCGCGGTGGGCGTCGGGGTGCCGATCCCGATCCTCGACGAGGATGTCATGCGCCACGCCGCGCTCGGGGACGAAGACCTGGTGACCCAGATCGTGGATTACTCCCACGACTATCCGGAGATGGTCGCGCGCAGCCTCGGGGAGGTCAGCTACGCCCAGCTGCGCAGCGGCAGCATCACGATCCAGGGCCGCGAGGTGCCGACGGTCTCGCTCTCGAGCTTCGCCAAGGCGCGCACGATCGCCGCGACGCTGAAGCAGTGGATTGCCGCGGGGGAGTTCACGCTTTCAGAGCCCGCGCAGCCGCTGCCGGGGCCAGGGTCGGGCATCGCCCTCAAGGGCCTGCACGATCGCCCTTCGAGGAAACACTGAAACATGGCCCGGAGAGTTCGCTGCGAGGGAATTGTCACTTCTGTCGCACGTACTGGGCGGAGGGGTGGCGCGGAGGGGGGGTCTCCGTCGGCGGACCGGAGGGAGTGCCCGCTCGGGGGGCATAAACACGGCGGAGGTCCGCAGCGTCAGGACCCCGCAGCCCGCACGGCAACTCATGACCCTGGCCTGTTCAGGAGGAACCGACGATGACCACGCAGGTTGCGCACAAGATTGTCCTGCACTTTCCGCAACAGATCTGGGACCGGCCGATCGTCTGCCGGCTCGCCAAGGAGTTCGACCTCTGCTTCTCGATCACCAAGGCCGAGGTCACGCCGCAGGAAGAGGGGCTCGTCGTCCTCGACCTCTCCGGCCCGGAGGGCGAGTACCGCAAGGGGATCAGGTTCCTCAAGGAGCAGGGGGTGCGGGTGGAGCCGCTGGAGCGCGACGTCACCCGCAACGAGGCCAAGTGCACCCACTGCGGGGCCTGCCTTGCCGTCTGCCCGACCGAGGCGCTCGACGTCGATCGCGAGAGCTGGGTCGTGAGTTTCGACGCGGGAAAGTGCATCGCCTGCGAGATGTGCATCCCGGCCTGCCCCCCCCACGCCATGCAAACGGCGTTGTAGCGCAGGCCGCCGATAATGGCCCGTCTGCTGCGTTCCGCTCCTACCGGCTCCCTGCGGCGGGCACCAGCCCGCCTCAGTCGCCGGATCGTCGCGCGCCTTGCATCCAGACCATTCTCGACACCCTGCGCAAGACGGTTGAGAGGAGTGCATTGATGAAACCCGTGTACCTGGACCACAATGCGACGACGCCGGTCCGGCCGGAGGTAATCGAGGCCATGCTGCCGATGTTCCGCGAGCAGTTCGGCAACCCCTCGAGCGTCCACGCCTGCGGCGGCGGCCCGCGGACGCTGCGCGAGGAGGCCCGCGCCCGGGTCGCCGCGCTGCTCGGCTGCTGCCCGGTCGAGGTGGTGTTCACCTCCGGGGGCACCGAGAGCGACAACCACGCGCTCAAGGGGACCGCGTTCGCGCTGCGCGGCAAGGGGACGCACATCGTCACCTCCCGCGTCGAGCACCATGCGGTCCTGCACACCTGCCGTTGGCTCGAGCAGCGCCTCGGCTTCTCGGTGACGTATCTCGGCGTCGACGCCGACGGGCTGGTCGATCCCGAGGCGGTGCGCGCGGCGATCACCCCTGCGACGGTGCTGGTGTCGATCATGGCCGCCAACAACGAGAGCGGCAGCATCAACCCCGTCGCGGCCATCGGCCGCATCTGCCGCGAGCGCGGCGTGCTTTTCCACACCGACGCGGTGCAGGCGGTCGGCAAGATCCCGACGCCGGTGGCCGACTGGGGCGTCGATCTGCTCTCGATCTCGGCGCACAAGATCTACGGTCCGAAGGGCGTCGGGGTGCTCTACATCCACGAAGGCGTCGCGATCGACCCGCTGATGCACGGCGGCGGCCACGAGATCGGGCGCCGCGCCGGCACCGAACACACCTCGGGGATCGTCGGCCTCGGCAAGGCCGCCGAACTGGCGCGGCTGGAACTGGACGCCGAGGCGGCGCACCTGACCGCGCTGCGGGACGACCTCTGGGCGCGCATCCGGGCGCAGATCCCCGACGTGCGGCTCAACGGCCACCCGACCGAGCGGCTGCCGAACACGTTGAACGTCTCTTTCCCGCGCATCGAGGCTGAGTCCGCGCTGCTGCTGCTGGACCAGCAGGGCTTCGCGGTCTCCACCGGTTCGGCCTGCAGCTCCGAAGACCAGGAGGCCTCGCACGTGCTCACCGCTATGGGCCGCACGGCGCTGGAGGCGCGCGGTGCGATCCGCTTCTCGCTCGGCCGCGACAACACCCTGAGCGAGATCGAACAGCTGATGACGCACCTGCCCGGGATCATCGGCAGACTGCGGGAGATGTCGCCGCTCTAGGCGGAGTCCGGCATCCCGGGAGCGTGGACACGATGAGCGCGGACGATCCGAAAGCGCCTTCCCGGCCCGACGTGGCGGCGCTGTTGGCCGAGGTGGACGCCGCGGTCATCGCCAAGAAATCCCGGGGGTTGTACAACCCCGCTGAAATCCGCCGGGTCGAGGACGCCGCGGTGACCCTGCAGCTCGATCCGGACGCGGCGGCGATGGCGGGACTGGCCGCGTATCTGCGGGAAACCTGGGACGCCAAGGTCTGCGACATCAGCACCCACCGGGCGGGACTCGCGGGCCGGCTGGTCGTTGGCGCGAAGCGGTTGATGCACCGGCTGACCCGACCCTATCTGAACGTCGCGCTGGCGCGGCAGACGGCCTTCAACAATCACAGCGCCCGGCTGCAGAACCTTCTGCTCTCCCAGGTCACCGCGCTGCGCCTGCGCCTGGACCAGTCCGAGGATCGCTTCAGCGACGTCGAGGCCCGGTTGACCGCGCTGGAGCGGCGGCTGTACTCCGGCAACGCGCAGGCCGAGGCGCTTCTGGCGCGCCTGCAGCGCCTCGTCGAGGATCAGTCCCCGGCCGGCCGGCTGGCTCCCGGAGCGGCCAGGGAAGTGGCCGAGGTCCGCGCCGCCAACCGGGGCGCCGCCTACCTGGCCTTCGAGGATCTGCACCGCGGGACGCGCGAGGAGATCAAGCGCCGGCAGTCGGTCTATCTCCCGCACTTTCAGCGCTCGATCGGCCCGCAGGCGCCGCTGCTGGACCTCGGCTGCGGCCGGGGCGAATTCCTCGAACTTTGCCGCGAGAACGGTCTGCCCGCCCGCGGGGTCGACGTCAACCCCGCAATGGTCGCCTTCTGCCGGGAACGGGGGCTGGACGTGGCGGAGGCCGACGGCCTGACCTACCTGCGCGCCCTGCCGCCCGGCGGGCTCGGGGGGATCCTGCTGAGTCAGGTCATCGAGCATCTGGATCTCGACCAGCTGAGCGAGCTCGTGTCGTTGTGCGCCGAGAAACTTGCCCCCGGCGGCACCCTCGTCGCCGAGACGGTCAACCCCCAGAGCCTGAGCACGTTCGCCGGGGCGTTCTACGTCGATCTGACGCACAACAAGCCCGTGCACCCCGAGGCCGCCCGCTTCCTGTGGCGCTGGGCCGGGCTGGGCGATGTGCAGATCCTGTACCTCTCGGCCATGGCGCCCGAGCACAAGCTCGAGATGCTGCCGGGCGGTACGGACGCACCCGAGGTCGCCGGCGCGTTCAATCGCAACGTCTCGCGCCTCAATGAGTTGATCTACGGTCCTCTGGATTACGCGGTGGTGGGGCGCAAATAGTGTCGTCGGCAGTGCCCGGCCGGCGCCTGCGCGCTTGCTTCGTGACGCCCTGGTACGGCGAGGACATCCCCGGTGGAGCCGAGGCCGAGGCCCGAGCCACCGCGCAGCACCTGGCCGCCGCGGGCGTCGAAGTGACGGTCCTCACCACCTGTCTCGGCGGGCCCGCCACCGACTGGGATCTCGATCGCTACCCTGTCGGCGAGTCGCTTGAATCGGGGGTGCGCATCGTGCGATTCCCGACCGCGAGGCGCAATCGCGGCCGGTTCTGCCTGCTCCAGCCCCGGGTGATGGCCGGCGAACCCCTGAGCGATGAGGAGGAGCACGACTTCTTCGACAACATGGCGCACAGTCCGGCGTTGCTCCGGCACCTGGCCGGCCACCCGGAACTGGGTCCGTTCTTCTTCATTCCCTACCTGTTCGCCACTTCCGTGTACGGCGCTCTTGTCCATCCGGCCAGGAGCGTGCTGATTCCGTGCCTGCACGACGAGGGCTATGCCCGGACAAAGGCGGTCCGTCGGGCTTTCGAGAGCGCGCGGGCGCTCGCCTTCAATGATCCCGCCGAGCGCGACCTGGCCACAATGCTGTACGGGCACGCCCGGGGCGAAGCGTTGGTTCTCGGCGTTGGGATCGCGACCGACTGGAGCGCCGACGCCGGGCGTTTCCGCCGCTCGTACGGCCTGGACGGCCCGCTGCTGCTGTACGCCGGGCGCAAGGAAGAAGGCAAGGGCACGCCGCTGCTGGTGCGGTACTTCCTGCGCTACCTGGCCGATCGCGGCGGCGCGGACGGGCTCAAACTGGCGCTGATCGGTCCCGGCACCGTCGCCATCCCCGCGGGCGGGGAGCGGAGCGTGATCGACTTGGGTTTCCTCGCTCCGCAGGACAAACACGACGCCTACGCCGCGGCCGACATCTTCGTGCAGCCTTCGCTGATGGAGAGCTTCTCCATCGTCCTCATGGAAGCCTGGCTCGCCGGCACCCCCGCTCTGGTCCGCACGGGCTGCGCGGTCACCCGCGGGCACGTCGAGGCCTCCGGCGGCGGCCTGCACTTCGCCGACTACCCGCATTTCGCCGAGTGCCTGGACCTCCTGCTCGCCCGCCCGGACCTGCGCGCCGCACTGGCCGCCGCGGGCCGGCAGTACGTGCTGTCCAACTACTCCTGGCCGGTGGTGACCGAGCGCTACCTGCGGCTGATCGAGCGCATCGACGCCGAACCTGCCCCCGCCGCCGGCGCCGATCCCGGATGCGGATCGGCCCCGTCGACCAGCCGGAGCCCCGCCGCCGGGGCCGGCGCGCCCGACGGGCCCGCGGTGCACCAGATGCTGCCGGATTTCGCCGCCGGCGACGCCATCGGGAACGAGGTCCTGGCGATCCAGAAAGCGCTCAGGTCTTGGGGCGTGCGTTCGGAGATCTTCGCCTGTCACTACCAGCCGCGCCTGCGCGAACTGGTCCGCCCCGTCGAGGAATACGGCCCGCAGGCCGGAGCGGACGACGTGCTCATCTTTCATTTCTCGATCGGTCACCCGCTGGCCGATGCGCTCCCCGGGTTGCCGGGGCGCAAGGTGCTGCGCTATCACAACATCACCCCGGCCCACTTTCTCGATGGCGTCTACCCCGACGGAGCCGAGCGGGCGCGCCTGGGGCGGCGGCAGCTCCCCGGGTTGGCCGCAGCGGTGGAACTCGGCGTGGGCGTGAGCGCCTTCAACTGCGCCGAACTGACCGAGGCCGGGTGCGCCGCCGTCGAGGAGGTCCCGATCCTGCTGGACCTGACGGTACTCAAAACCGCTCCGGACCCCCGGCTGCTCGCACGCTTCGGCGACGAGCGCCCGACGGTGTTGCACGTCGGCCGTCTCGTGCCGAACAAGCGGATCGAGGACGTGATCAAGACGCACCACTGGCTGACCCGCGCATTGCCACTCGCGCGCCTGCTCGTCGTGGGGGGCGGGGAGACCAACCCCTATGCCCAGGGGGTCAGGAGGCTCACGCGCGAACTGGGCGTCCCCGGGGTGTACTTCACCGGCCACGTGTCCAACGCCGCGCTCAGCGCATATTACCGTTCGGCCGACCTCTACCTGTGCCTGAGCGCCCACGAGGGCTTTTGCGTGCCGCTGGTGGAGGCCATGCACTTCGGACTGCCCATCGTGGCCCGCGCCGCCGCCGGCGTGCCCGGCACCCTCGGTTCCGGCGGAATCCTGTTGGCGGACCCCGACCCGTTCGCCACCGCGGAGCTGCTGGCGCGCGTGCTCGGCGACGTCTCCCTGCGCACGGCGCTCGGGCAGCGGTCCCGGGAGCGGCTGGAGGCCTTCCGGCCCGACATCGTGCAAGAGCGTCTGCGCCAGGTGCTCCGCACGCGGCTCGGCCTGGAGCTGGGCTGAGGTGAAGGCACGTCCTCTCCGGCCGGCTCCTGAGGTACACTCGCCGTGGCGACGGGGCGGGGGGAGGTGCAGGCGATCATGAGCGTGCCGTTCAAGGATGGCGCCGGGAGCGCGCCGGTTCCCGACGTGGACGCCATCATGCAGCGCGTGCGCGCCGGCATCGCCGGCAAGCTGCGCCGGGGGGAGTACGGGCGAGCCGATCTCGCGGCGCTGCGCCGCGTCGAGCATGAGCCGCGCGAGCGGACCGACTTCGGGCCGGCACCGTCCGACGATCTCGCCCGAGTGCATTCCTCGTGGGACCCGCTCGGGCCGTACCCATTCAGCTCGCACCGCGGCGGGATCGGTGCCCTCATTGTCGCGGCCAAGCGCGTGCTGCACCGCCTCGCCCGCCCCGTGGCGGCGGTGACCCTGGCGCGGCAGGCGGAGTTCAACGGCGCCGTTGTGCGGCTGCTCACCGGCGCCTGCCGCGGCGTGCAGTCGCTCGAGGCCGACAACGAGACGATGGCGCGCCGCCTCCACGATCTGGAGTGCCGCAACCGGGAGCTGCAGGCCGAAATCGACGGCCTGCGTTCCCGAATCGAGCCCGACGGACGCGCGGCGGTGCCGGAATGACGGGGGTGACGCTCGCTTTCGTCGTGCCCTGGTTCGGCGACGAGGTCCGCGGCGGGGCCGAACTGCAGGGGTGGGAGACCGCGCGCGAGCTCTCGCGTCGCGGTTGCCGCGTCGAGATCCTCACCACCTGCTCGCGCTCCTTCCTGCACCGCTGGGACGAGAACCATCACGCCCCCGGCGTCACCGAGCGCGAGGGGATCACCGTGCGCCGTTTCGCGGTCGATGCGCGCGACGAGGGGCGCTTCGCCGCCGCCATACAGGTTCTGCTCTCGGGAGCGCCCACGAACGCGCAGCTCGAGGACGCGTTCGTCCGCGAGAGCATCAACAGCGGCGCGTTGTACCGCTTCATCGCGGAATACGCGGAGCGCTACTTCTTCGTGTTCACCCCCTACCTGTACGGCACGACGCTCGCCGGTGCGGCGGTGCGACCCGATCGCAGCCTGCTGATCCCCTGCCTGCACGACGAAGGCTACGCCTATCTGGGGGTCACGCGCCGGGTGCTTCTCGGCGTCCGCGGCTCGCTCTTCTTCACTCCTGAGGAGGCCGCCGTGGCGCGGCAGGCCTGCGGCAAGACCCCGCCGGGGCGAGTGACCGGCGGCGGGATCGACACGCACCTGCGCGGCGACGCGGGGCGTTTTCGGGAAAAGAGCGGGGTGCGCGAGCCGTACGTGCTGTACGTCGGGCGGCTCGACCGCGGGAAGAACACCCACCTGCTGATGGCGTACGCGCGCGAGCGGGCGCGGCTGCGCGCGGGAGCCGAGCGGCTGGTGCTGCTCGGCAGCGGCCCGCTGGCGATCCCGCCCGACGAACCGGTGTTCCTGCCCACGGGGGTCCCGGACGAGCAGGGGAAGATGGACGCCTGCGCCGGGGCGCTCGCGCTCTGCCAGCCCTCGGTGAACGAGAGCTTCTCGCGGGTCATCATGGAGTCCTGGCTCAACGAGGTGCCGGTGCTGGTGCACGCCGGCTGCGCCGTGACGGTCGGGCACTGCCGCCGCAGCGGGGGGGGGCTCTGGTTCCGTGACTTCCTCGAGTACTCCGCGTCCGTCGACCTGCTGGCCGGCGACCCGGAGCTGCGCCGCGCCCTCGGCGAGGCGGGGCGGCGCTACGTCCTGGCGGAGTGCTCGTGGGACGCGGTTTGCGAGCGCATCGTGCGGGCGGTCGCCGAGTTGTCCGGCGAACGCCTGCTCACGACGTAGCGGCGTCCGGATCCGCCCGGCTTCGCCCCGCCGGCGCCGGACGGCGCCGGGTGTTTCCGCGCGATACGCGTTGTTGACAAGTGTTTGGCCGGCGATTAGCATAAAAAATTACCAACTTGCCATGACGGGCCGCAGCGGGTGCCGGAGGAGAAGGCGTGGAACTGAAAGGCAGCATCCGGAATTTTCCGCTGCCGGACGTCGTCCAGTTCATCGGGTCGGCGCGTCGCACCGGGCTGCTGCTGGTCACGCTCGCGGGCGCGCGGGCCTCGATCTTTTTCGAAGAGGGGACGATCGTCCACGCCGACTATCGCGACCTCAACGGTCAGGCGGTCATCAACCACCTGTTCCTCGAGCAGGAGGGGAGCTTCCAGTTCCTCGCCGATGCAACGACCGACGAGCGCAACTTCGTCTGCGAGTGGATGGGCGCCATCATGGAGGCCGCCCGGGTCACGGACGAGTCCGGCAAGGGCGATGACGACGGGTTCGACGGTCTCGACGACCTCGAGGGAGGCGGCGGGACGGTCAAAGCGCAGGCCCCGGTGCGGCCGGTGTGGGACGCCGCACCGGTGAAGGCTCTGATGCGCGCGGCGCTGCGGGAGAGCTTCGGCCGCAAGGCCGGCAAGATCGAGCAGGAACTCGAGAAGTGCCCGGGGACGAAACTCGGCCTGCTGGACTTTTGCACGAAGGCCGAGAAGTTCATCTACGTCTTCATCGACACCGCCCGGGCCCGCCCGGTGGCCGAGCGGCTGCGCACGATCGTCGAGGAGCCGCTTCCCTGACGGGGGAGCGCACGCACCCGTTGGCCCGCCGACTGCGGCCGCCACTGCGCGCGCGGGTCTGCCTGCTGCTGGTCCCGGTCCTGGCGCTGCTCCTGAGCACGGCGGCGCACGCCCAGGAGAAGAAGATCTCCCTGATCTTTACCGGTGAACTGCTCTCCCTGATCGCGACCGACAACCAGGGCGAACAGAGCGCCGAGATCGTCGACCGCATCATCGGGCTCTCGCCCGCGGTGCTCAGCGTGCGTCTGCAGCGCGCCAGCGGCCGGGTCAGCCTCGTTCTCACCGCCAGCGGCGTCGACGACATCCCCGTGAGCTTCCAGTTCACCCTCGACAAGATGATCTACTATCGCATGCGGACGGCGCGCGCCGACATCACCGGGATGACCGAGGCCCTGCAGGAGGCGAAGGCCGCCGAGCCGCTGCTGCGGGAGGTCGGCTACCGCTACGACGGACGCTACTCGATGATCGACCTGACGCTCGATCTGCGCGAGGCGCTCAAGGCGGTTCGCGAGGTTCAGGCGCGCCGCGAGGTCGAGGAGCGCGCCGCCGCCGAAGCCAAGGCAAACGCCGACGCCCGGGCCGCCGAGGAAGCCCGCGTGGCCGCCGCCGCGAAGACCGCCGCCGCGGCGAAGGCAAACGCCGCCGAGGAGGCCCGGGCGTCAGCCGAAGCCGCCGCAAAGGCGGCCGCGGTCAAGCCGGCGACGCCGCCTCCGGCGCCGAAAGAGCCTGCCGCGCCCCCGCCGGCCAGGGATGCTCTGTATCTCTCCGCGCACGAACTCGGTCGCGGGGCCGCCCCCGTCGTCGACGGCCAGCCCTCGGACGCCGCCTGGCAGGCGGCGACGCCGCTCTCCGTCGAGGTTGCGGGCGCTTCCGGGAAGATGACCGTCAGCGCGGCGGCGCTCTGGTCGCCCGATCGCCTCTGGATACTGGTGCGCTGGCCGGACAAGATGCGGGACGACGTGCACCGCCCCTGGGTCTGGTCGAAGGCCGAGAAGGCGTATGTCGCCGGACGCGACGTCGAGGACGCGCTGGCGCTCTCGTTCGCGCGGGAAGGGCGGATGGGCGAATGCATGCTCGCCGGCAACGAGGCCGCCTCGGACCTGTGGACTTGGCGCGCCGGGCGCACGGACCCGTCCGGGTTCGCCGAAGATGCGACCATGACGCTGAGCTTTCAGCGGATCGCGCGCGCGAACTCCTACCAGACGCGCAGCGGGCGTTCCGTCTGGGTCAAGGAGGATCCGGATGCCGGCTCCCAGCCCTACCAGGCGCAGATCGTCGGGGCCTATGCCGGCGAGCGGATCCCCCGCTACATCGCGCGCACCCCCTCCGGGAGCATGGCGGACGTCACGGCCAAGGGCTCGTGGAAGGACGGGTTCTGGACCGTCGAGTTCTCGCGGCGGCTCACGAGCGGCGATCCGGCCGACGTGCACTTCGCGTCGGGACGGGAAATCTACTTCTCCCTCGCGGTCTTCAACAGCCGCGAGGGGATCGACCACAGCACCTCGAAGGAGCTCACGCTCAAGCTCGAGTAGCCGTTCACGCGGCGGGGGGGACGACCGATGGGAATCATTGCCGGAAAGCCTGCCGGCGTCCAGATCAAGCGCTGGCTGGTCGTGCTCGTGGTCGCCATGGTCATGCTGGACGTGATCGCGGCCGCGAGTCTGCTGACGCTCCAGAGCGCGATCACGCGCATCCACGAGCGCTACCAGCCCGGGCTGGTCTCCGCCGGGGAGATCAGCACGCTGGTGCACCAGGCGCAATCGAGTTTCTACAAGTACCTCGGCGAGTACCTGCCCGACACCGGCGAGGTGGCCGCGCACACGGCGACTCTGGAGAAGACCATCGCGGTGGCGCTGACCCAGGATGCCGGGGCGGAGTGGCGCGCCGACCTGGAGGCGATCAAGGCCAGCCTCGACAAGTATCGGGTCGTGGTCAACAATCTGCCGCGCATCGGCGGCGTCACCAACTGGTCGGAAGTGAACGAATTGCGCAGTCAGGCCATGGATCTCGGGCTGGCGATGGAACGGACCGCCGGAAAGCTCAAGGCGGACGCGGTCGCCAAGATCGGGGCGCAGGCGCAGGCCTCGCTGCGGCTCTCCTCGGTCGCGGTCTACCTCTTTCTCGGGTTCTTCGCGCTGAGCATCGCGATCACGATGCTCCTCTACTACTGGTGGAAGAATTTTCAAGACATGATCTTGAATTTATGAACGGGCCCTGCGGGAGGCCCTTTCGCGCCCTGGCGGCGTTGTCCGGCGCGTCGCTTGTGCGGCGGGCACCAGCCCGCCTCCGCGCACGCTTCCGGACTGCCTTGCCAGGGCGCGAAATGACGCTCCCGCAGCACCCGTTCCCCCGTTCGGAAAACGTGTCGAAAGACGGTGTTCAGTTACGTAGAACTTTCCACAAGTCACGATGGAGAACGCTGATTGGTAGACGCTCCAAAGCCGTCCTTGGGTATCCATCAATCCTGGTGAACGGATGAAGGCAGACCACAGGAGCCCGGTGCCGACGGTCGATCTGATCATCCGTCTCGGCGGCGGCGTCGTGCTCGTGCAGAGAAGGAACCCGCCGCTCGGCTGGGCGCTGCCCGGCGGCTTCGTCGACGCGGGAGAGACGCTCGAAGCCGCGGCCGTGCGCGAGGCGCTCGAGGAGACGGCGCTCGCGGTGCGCCTTGTGCGGCAGTTCCACACCTACTCCGACCCGGCGCGCGACCCCCGACGGCACACGATCAGCACGGTCTTTCTTGCCGACGCCGACGGCGTCCCGCGCGGTGGCGACGACGCGGCGGAGGCGCGCGTCTTCCCCGCGGGTGAATTGCCGCCGCTCGTTTTCGACCATGCGCAGATCCTCGCCGACTATCTTGCCCGGCGGTACTAAGCCGGCGGGCTGTCCCCCGGGCGCCGCCCCGCCGGCGGTCGACAGCCCGTTCACCGCAATCGATTTCGAGACCGCGGACTACGGCGCCGACAGCGCCTGCGCTCTGGCGCTCGTGCACGTGGAAGGCCTCGAAATCGTCGGTCGCGACCTGTTCATGATACGCCCGCCGCGCGCGCGGTTCGCCTTCACGCACATCCACGGGATCACCTGGGCGCACGTGCGCGGCGAGCCGTCCTTCGCCGAACTCTGGCCCGAGATCGCCGCGAAGCTGGCCCGGGCGACGTTCTTGGCGGCGCACAACGCCTCGTTCGACCGCGGCGTGCTCGCGGCCTGTTGCGGCGTTGCCGGGGTGCCGCCGCCCGCGCTGAGTTTTCACTGTACGGTGCAGCTTGCCCGGCGGGCCTGGAGGCCCAGCGGCCTGACCCGCGCAAACCTGCCTGCGGTCTGCGAGCACCTCGGGATAGCGCTGAACCACCACGACCCGGCATCGGATGCCGAGGCCTGCGCCCGCATCGTGATCGCCGCCCGCCGCGAGGGGATCGCCCTCGTCCCGCCGCTCAAGCCCCGGAAGGCGAAGAAGACAACCTGACCGCACTCCCGCCGCGGGCGGACCCGGGCGCCTAGTAACGGATTTCGATGATGGCTTCGGATCGAAGTTGCTTGACCCAGACGTCGTAGCGTTCCCGCGTCTTGCGCTCGACGATCTTCTGCTCGATGCTCGCGCGGACCTCGTCGAGTTTCGGCTCGTAGGCCGGTGTCTTCTCCGCCACCTGCACCACGTGGAAGCCCGCGGGGCTGCGCACGGGCTCGCTGACGCCGCCGACGGGCAGAACGAATGCGGCCGCCTCGAGCGCCGGGAAGAGCTCGCCGCGCGCCAACTCGCCGGAAACGGGGTCGGTGTCGGCGGCGGCGCCCGGCGTCTCGGCGCGCACGAGAGCCGCGAAGTCCATCCCCCCCCTGACCCGCTCGAGCAGCGCTTGCGCCCGCGCCCGCGCGCCCTCGACCTCGTCGGCCGAAGCCTCCTTCGGCAGCGGGATCAGCAGGTGGCGGACGCGGATCTTCTCGGGACGGTACCAGTCCGGGCGGTGCTCGGCGAACCACGCCGCGGTCTCCTCGTCTGTCGCCGCGACCTTGGCGCGGATTTCGCGCTGAACGAGCTTGGAGAGCCGGATCTGATCCTCGATGTCGCGCCGATACTCCTCCGGCGACATCCCCCGCTCCTGCAGCAGGCGGGTGAGCACCTCCTCGCTCATCCGGTTGTCCTCGCGGATGTTGGCGATTGCGGTGTCGATCTCGGCCGGGGCGACCTGGACTCCGGACTGGCGGGCGCGCTGCGTCTGGATCCGGACGAGGACCAGCTGGTCGAGGACTGCCGCCAGAACCTCGTGGCGCAGTCGTTCCTGGTCGGCGGCGGGGGCGGTGCGCTGGCGTTCCTCGAGAGCGAGGCCGCCGGCCTTCTCGAGTTCGAGCAGCGTGATGACCTCCCCGTTGACGACGGCGGCAATCCCGTCGACCACGACCGCCGCCGCCGGGACGCACGTCAGCGCCAGCGTCAGGACGAGCGCGAGAACAGGTCCGGCGGTCGCGAGGGTACGGAAGATCGTTAGCATCGGAGCATCTGTATACGCCATTCGGTCCTTCTCTGGCAAGTCCGCGGAAACGGGATTAATGAGTTCTTACACAAGCAGGCAGTTCAAAAAGGTCCAGGTGCAAGGCGGGCGAGCCCTGAGGAATGAGGCGTACGAGCAGTACGCCGCAGTGACGAGGGGCGAAGCCCGACGCCGCAGAAGGGCCTTTTTCAACTGCCTGCGCTAGCGGGGGAGGGGGGAGCGGTTGTACGTGATGCGCGCCCTGGCGCGGGCGTCGGCGAGCCAGGCGCGAAACGCCTCTTCGCGTTTGCTGGCCAGCAGGGCGGTCCGCACGTCCGCGCGCACTTCGACGTCGCTGCGGAAGCGGCCGGGCCGCCGGTCGAGGACGAGGAAAAGGTGAAAGCCGTAGGGACTGGCCACGACCTCGCTGAGCTGGCCGCGCGGGAGGGAGAAGACGGTCTCGTCGAACTCGGGCGGCATCTGGCCCCGGGCAAAGTAGCCGAGGTCGCCGCCGCGTTCGGCGTCCGGGCTGAGTGAGACCTCGCGCGCAACGTCGGCGAACGCGGCGCCGCCGGCAATCCGCCGCCGCGCCTCGATGGCGTCGGCCTCGGCGCGCACCAGCAGCTGCGCGGCGCGCGCCTCCTCCGGCAGTTCGCGCCGCTCGCGGTGGGTGGCGATCCAGGCGTCAATTTCCGGCTCGCCGACGGTCACCGGGGCGGTGATCGCGGCCTGCAGCTTTTCGATCGTCAGGTCGCGCTCGGCGGCGAGGCGCCACTTCTCGCGGTCGGTGCCGGCTTCGGCGAGGGTCGCCTCGAGTTCCTTCGCCGGCATCCCCACGCGCGTCGTGGACAGCGTCCCTTCGAGCTCCCCGGGGGAGGGGCGGATGCCGCGCCGCCCGGCCTCGGCGAGCATCATCTCGCGGTCGATCAGCCGCTCGAGGACGGCGCGGCGGACGCGAGGCAGTTCCCGCTCGAGGGCCGGCGGCAGTTGTCCGAAGGTCGCACTGAAGGCGCGGACAGCGGCTTCCAGTTCCGCGGCCCCGATGCGCCGGCCATCGACCTCGGCCGCCGTGTCCCGCGGCAGCCGGCAGCCGAGGGCGATCAGGAGCGCGATCAGCGGGACGAGCACACGCAGCGCGGGCATGCCGAACCCTAGCACGAGGTCGCGAGCCCGCTCAAGAGCTCGAGTGCTTCGGCGAGCCGTCCGTCCGCGTCGCGACGGCGCCAGAGCCACGTGAGGCGGCTCTCGCCGGCGAGCCGAGCCCGCCCGCCCGAGCGCGCGAGCAGGGCCACCACGCGCTCGGGCGCCACCGCCGCCCCGCGTCGCGCGACGATCTCGAGCGTGTCGGCCTGCCAGCCAATGCGCTCGAGCCCGAGTGCCTCGCCGGCCAGTCGCAGTTTCGCGACGCGCAGCAGGTTCTGCGCCGGTTCGGGCAGGGGGCCGAACCGCTCGCGCAGTTCGCCGCCGGCCTCCTCCAGCGCGGCAGGGTCGCGCGCCGCGGCGATCCGCTTGTAAAAATCCAGCCGTTGCGGCGCTTCGGCCACGTAGGACTCGGGCAGGACTGTCGGCAGACAGATCGTGACCTGCGTCGGCAGCACCTCGGGGACGGGCTCCCCCTGCAGTTCGCTGATCGTGTCGCGCAGCAGCTGCGCGTACATCTCGAAGCCGAGAGCGGCGATCTGCCCCGACTGCTCGTAGCCGACGATGTTCCCGGCCCCGCGGATCTCCAGATCGAAGAGCGCCACCTGGAAGCCGGCCCCCAGGTGGGAGTATTCGCGAAGCACCTCGATCCTGCGGCGCGCGGTGTCGGAGAGCGCGTCCTCGCCCGGGATCAGCAGGTACGCGAAGGCGCGGTGGCGCGAGCGCCCGATGCGCCCCCGCAACTGGTAGAGTTCGGCGAGCCCGAAGGCGTCGGCGCGGTTGACGATCATCGTATTGGCGTTCGGGATGTCGAGCCCGGACTCCACGATCGAGGTCGAGACCAGCACGTCCAGCGTGCCGCCGCGGAACGCCGCCATGGCGCGCGCGAGTTCGCGTTCGGCCATCTGGCCGTGGCCGACGCCCACGCGGGCCTCGGGCACCAGGCGCGCGAGCCACGCGGCGATCCTGAAGATGCTCTTCACGCGGTTGTGCACGAAAAAGACCTGCCCGCCGCGGGCCAGTTCGCGCCGCACCGCCTCGGCGACGAGCGCCGGCTCGAAGCGCGCGATCGTTGTCTGGATGGCCAGCCGGTTCTCCGGCGGCGTGGCGACCAGCGAGAGCTCGCGCAGCCCCGAGAGCGCCAGGTGCAGGGTGCGCGGGATCGGCGTAGCCGTCAGGGTCAGCACGTCGACGTGTGCGCGCATCCGCTTGAGCGCCTCTTTGTGGCGCACGCCGAAGCGCTGTTCCTCGTCGATGATCAGCAGGCCCAGATCGGAAAAGACGATGTCCTTCCCGACGATGCGGTGCGTGCCGATCAGGATGTCGACGTCGCCCCGCGCGAGCGCCTCGACGATCCGGCGCTGCTCCTTCGGCGCCACGAATCGGCTGAGGACCTCGATGCGGGTCGGCCATGGTGCGAAGCGCTCGGTGAAGGTGACGAAGTGCTGCTGGGCGAGCACGGTGGTCGGGGCGAGCAGCGCCACCTGCTTGCCGTCCATCACGGCTTTGAAAGCCGCCCGCATCGCGATCTCGGTCTTGCCGTAGCCGACGTCCCCGCAGACCAGCCGGTCCATCGGGTGCGGCCGCTCCATGTCGGCCTTGGTCTCCTCGGCGGCGCGCAGCTGGTCCTTCGTCGGCTCGTAGTCGAAGGCCATTTCGAACTCCGCCTGCCAGGGCGAATCGGCGGCGAACGCGTGCCCGGGGGCGTGCTGCCGCAGCGCCGCCAGTTCGAGCAGCTCGCGGGCCATGCCGAGCATCGCCTTCTTCGCGCGCTTCTTGGTCGTGACCCAGCCCCGGCCGCCGAGTCGGTCGAGGAGCGGGCGCACGCCTTCGGCGGCGATGTAGCGCTGGACCCGGTCGATGGCGCCGACCGGCACGTACAGCTTCGCCTCGTCCTGGTAAAGCAGCAGCAGGAACTCCTCCTCGCCGTCGCCGGCTGCAAGGCGCACGAGACCGCCGAAGCGGCCAATCCCGTAGTCGGTGTGTACCAGCAGGTCACCGGGGCGCAGCAGCGCGAAGTCCGGCACCAGGGTTCCGCGCGGCGGTCCCGCTGCCGTGTGCGCGCGCACCCGGGTGCCAAAGAGGTCGTCCTCGGTCAGCACCGCGATCCCGGCTTCCGGCCAGCAGAAGCCCTCGGCCGGCGGGCCGAAGGTCAGCAGGGGCGCGCCGGGCCGGGGGTCGGCCACGACGCCCGGGACCGCGTCCGGTTCGAGCGGCGCGGTGCCGAGGCCCAGTTCGCGGCACAATTCGCCGATGCGCGCGGTGTCCGCGGGCGTGCGGGCGACGACGAGCACCGCCGTGCGCCCCTGGGCGGCCGCAATGGTTTTCACCGCGGCCGGCAGATGCCCCTCGCGCGTTCCGGACGCCCCGCCGGCCGCGAGGAAGGCGCGTCCGGTCACGGTCTCGACGTGGAACTCGCGGTCGGCGTCCGGCGCGAGGCCGAACAGATCGAACTGCACGACCCCGAAATCCTTGATCGCTGCGCGCCAGGCGTCGAAGCCGACGAAGACCCGGTCCGGATCTGCGAGGCCCGGCAAAGCGGCCCGCCCGAGTCCCTGGGCGATCTCCTCGGCGAGTTTGCCGGCGCGGGACTCGAGATCCGGCCACTCGTCCAGGAGCAGCGCCGGGGGAGTCGCGAAGTAATCCAGCAGCGTCTGGCGCGAGTGCAGCAGCGCGGCGCCGTAGTGCTCGAGCCCCGGGAGCGCGGCGGCGTGCTGCGACAGCCAGGAATCCCCGCCCGCCGGTCCGCCTTCGGGCACGACGAGATGCTTCTTCAGCGCCCCGAGGACGCCGCCGTCGAGGAACACCTCGCGCGCCGGCAGGACGGCCACCCGCTCGAGGGGGGCGGTGTTGCGCTGGGTCTCCACGTCGAAGGCGTGGAGCGAGTCGACCTCGTCGCCGAGCAGTTCGATCCGCACCGGCGCGGGCTGGGCCGGCGGGAACAGGTCGACGATGCCGCCGCGCTGGGAGAACTCGCCCGGCTCGGCGACCCGGCCGGCCGGCCGGTAGCCCCACTGCACGAGGTGCCGGCGGAAGCGCTCCCACTCGAGGGTGGCGCCGCGCTGCACGTCGAGGCGCGCGAGGTGCAGCTTGCCCCGCGGGATCAGATACTGAAGAACGGCCTCGAGCGGCGCCACGACCAGCGGGCGCGCGGCGCCGGCCGCCAGCGCCGCGAGCGTCGCCATGCGCCCGGCTGCGATCCCCGGCTCGGGAGAGAGCGGCTCGAAGGGCAGGATCTCGCGCGACGGGAAGAGCAGCGCCCGCTCGGTGCGCGGCAGCCAGAAAGCGGCCTCGTCGCAGAAGCGCTCCGCCTCCCGGTTGCCCGCCGTGACCACCAGGACCGGTGTCCGCAGCGCGCGGTGCAGCGCGGCAGCGAGAAAAGGACGCGCCGACGTGACGGCGCCGCGCAGGGTGAGCCGCGCCGGACCCCGCCTCAGGGTCGCGGCGATCTCGCGCAGGGACGCGGTTACTCCGTCATGCAGTCGGGGTGGTACCAGGTGTCGGTCTCGCGGTTCCAGTAGAGTTCCTTCTTCAGGCCGATCCCCCCACACTTGGCGCACGGGGCGTTCGGCCAGGCGGAGCGCTCGTCGGCCTTCTCGTCCCAGGCCGTGAAAGTCTTGCCCTGAAACTGCCGGGGCTCCTTGCGCATCCAGGTGTCGTCTTCCTTGAAGAACTCCGTCACCTTGTCCAGGAAACCCATCGGTGCGCCCTCCCGCCTAACCGGCGATCTTCTTCGCCAATGCCGCCACGTGCCGCCCCTGGAACCGGGCGCCCGCCAGTTCGTTCTCGCTCGGCATGCGCTCGCCCTTGCCGCCGGCGATGGTGGAGGCGCCGTAGGGCGAGCACCCCGTCACCTCGTCGATGCGCATCTGCCCCTGGTAGGAGTAGGGCAGGCCGACGATCACCATGCCCTGGTGCAGCAGGGTGGTGTGAAACGAGAGGATGGTCGACTCCTGGCCCCCGTGCTGCGTCGCGCTGCTCGTGAAGACGCTCCCGACCTTGCCGATCAGCGCGCCCTTGGCCCAGAGCCCCCCCGTGGAGTCCAGGAACTGGCGCATCTGGCCGCACATGTTGCCGAAGCGTGTCGGGGTGCCGAAGACGATCGCGTCGGCGGCGGCAAGCTCATCGGTGGTGCAGATCGGGACGCCGGCCATGGCCTTCTGGGCCTCGAGGGCGCCCATTGCCTGGAGGACCTGCTCCGTCAGCGTCTCCGGGACGCGCCGCAGTTCGACCTGGACCCCGGGAACCTCGCGCGCGCCTTCGGCGACGGCGTCCGCCATGCGGCGGACGTGACCGTACATCGAGTAGTACACCACCAGGACCTTCGTGCTCTTCTCGTCGGTTCCCATCGTCGTCCCCCCCCGTGATTGGTCGGATGGCGCAATCATAGCCTTCCCCGCGCCGTCCCGCCAGTAGCCGCGCGAGGACCGCGGTTTAGCTCGGTGCTGGCTAATCCGCGGCTGCCCGTCCCCGTCGCTGTTCGCGAAGACTCGAGCGTTAAGCGCCCGCCAGCAGGGTGACGTCGGCGAGGCGCCTGCAGCCGGTGAGCGCCATCAGCAGCCGATCGACCCCGAGCGCGTTGCCCGCGCAGGTGGGGACGCCGCTGGTCAGGGCGTCCAGGAAGCGCTGGTCGAGCGGGTAGGGGACCTTCCCGCGCCGCACCCGTTCGGCGTTGTCGCGCTCGAAGCGCGCCAGCTGCTCCTCGGCATCGGTGAGCTCGGAGAAGCCGTTGCTGATCTCCACGCCGTCGAGGAGCAGTTCGACGCGCTCGCAGACCGCGGGGTCGGCGGCGGAGCGCCGCGCCAGCGCGCCGGCGGGTGCCGGCCAGTCGGCGAGAAAGACCGCGCCGAGTGTCTCGAGGCGCGGCTCGATCTTCATGACGAAGTCCTCGAAAAACCGCTCCTCGTCGAAAGCCGTCGAGGGGCGCCAGCCGGCCCAGCGTTCGAAGATCTCGTCGACGCCGAGCCGGGCGAACGGACGCGACCACGAGGCCAGTCGCGTCGTGACGCCCTCGCTCTCGAGCACATCGGCGGCCTGCGCGACAAGCGCCTCGGTGTTCGTCATCAGGTCGCGGTAGTCTTCGCCCGCGGCGTACCACTCCAGGAGCGTGAACTCGGCGTTGTGCCGTTCGCCGCGTTCGCCGGCGCGGAACGCCCGGGCCACCTGTACGATCCGACGGCAGCCGGCGGCCAGGAGCTTTTTCATCTCGAGTTCGGGCGAGGTTGCCAGATACCGGCCGTCGCCCGCGGGGAGGGCGTCGATGTGGGCGTCGATGCCCGGGCAGACCACCCGCTGGGCGGTCTCGACCTCGACGTAGCCGCGTTCATGAAACCAGGAGCGCAGCCGCCGCACCACCAGGTCGCGCAACCGCAGCCGCTCCGCAAGCGGCAAAGCTCCATATCGATCGATTTTCATGAAAGAAACGGATGACGGCGCAGGTTGGATACGAGCGTCATTTTTCGTTCCAGCAAGGCAGCCCGGAACGCTCGCGCGGAGGCGTGCTGGTGCACGCCGCACAAGCGAAGCGGCCGGGCAACGCCGCTGGGGCGAAAAATGGCCTCGTAGCCAACCGGTGCCCTAACGCGTGACGCGCCGGAGGTACTCCGCCGTGCGGGTGTCGATCTGCAGCCAGTCGCCCTGTTTGACGAACAGCGGCACGAAGATCGTGGCGCCGGTGGAGAGCTTTGCCGGTTTCGTCGCGCCGGTTGCCGTGTCGCCCTTGAGGCCGGGGTCGGACTCGATCACCTCGAGTTCGACGAAGTTCGGCGGAGTGACGCCGATCGGCTGGTCGCGGAAATAGAGGATCTTGACCGAAAGGTTCTCGGTGATCCAATTGGCTGCGTCCCCGACGTGACCCTCGTCGAGCTCGACCTGTTCGTAGCTCGCGTTGTTCATGAAGTGGAAGCGGTCCCCCTCCTTGTAGAGGAACTGCATGTCGTGCTCCTCGAGCGCGGCCGGCTCGAGCCGCTCGCCCGTCTTGTACGTCCGGTCCAGCACGTTGCCGGTGATCATGTTCTTCAACCGGGTCCGGGTGAACGCGTTGCCTTTGCCGGGCTTGACGTGCTGGAAGTCGATGACGACCCAGGGCGCACCGTCGATGACGACCTTCAGGTTCTTGCGGATGTCGGCTGTTTCGTACATGGTGCTCCTCCGTTCGGGTTGTCGTTCACTGGTCGCACGCGGCGGGGGTGCGCCCGGCAGGTCCGGCCTCCGGCCGGCTCAGCAGGAGGGGGGCTGCCGAAGAGGCACGAGTCCGGACACAGTACCAGCCCGGGTGCGGTTTTTCAAGGCGTTGTCCGGGCCCCAGATCCGCGCGTACGCGCGGATCCAGCAGCAGAGGAGGCATTTCAACCACTGAAAAAGCCGGATTTCGTGCATGAAGCACGGCGTGGCAGAGGTCAAGCATCGCTTGAAGCAGGCATTGCGATCAGAAATGAGCAACGACTCGGATAAATCCGGACCAGGTGACAAGCCTGACGCTCCTGATCCGCGCGTTACGCGCGGATTTGGGCGGGCCGGGGAGGACTGCGGGGGAAACGGCCGGCATCGGGCGCCGAAGCCTCAGGGCTGCCTGGTCTGGACGGAAAGAAGTCGCTCCACATCCATGCGATAGCCGGGCGGGATGGCAAAGCCCTCGCTCAGGCTCTTTTCCTGCGAAATCTTCGTGATCTCCCACGAGGCGCGGTAGGGTTGCGGCCCTTCGATCTCCAACGAGCCGGCGAGCGGCAGGCCGACGAGCACCAGCGGGGGCGCGGCCACCGCCCAGGGCAGGCCGAGCGCGCTCTCGAGCCGCGCGTAGTCGCGGCTCCAGGCGGGATCGGTGACGCGCCAGGAGCGCAGCGTGAGACGCGGCGCCTTGCCGCTGACGATCACCTCCGCGCAGGAGGTGCCGAGGAGCATCTTCGTCGCCCCTGAGGCCGTGGCGCCGAGCCCGCGGGGGTCGTAACCGAGGCCCGAGGCGAGCAGCGGCGGGACCAGTTCGAGGGGGAGCAGGAAGTAGCTGCGGCTGGCGTCATCGACGATCAGCGCCGATTTCTTTTCGTAGGAAAAGATCATCGTCTCGCCCCGGTTCGGGGTGATCCGCGCCCCGGTGGGGGTGAGGACCATGCGGAAGTTGATCACGCGGCGCTCGGGGGTCTTGATGGTGTAGATGCCCTCGGCGACGACCGCCGCCTGGGCGGCCAGGGCGCTCAGCATTACCAGCAGACCCGCGAGCGGGATCGCATTCCTGGTCAGACGCAGCGCCGTCGAATTGCTTCTCATTGTGGTGCCTTGGTAGCGCATGCGAGCGGAGAAGTCAACTCTGGCTTCGCGAATTCCTGAAACGGAACGGCGGGCCGGGAATCAAAATACGATCGGGTTTTGTCAAGCCAAACAAATTGAGGAGAGAAGCCATGGCAAAGAAATTTCTGTTCACCGTCTCCCACGCCATTTCGAGTCCCCTGGAAGCCATTGGCATCCTGAAGATCTCCTCGAACATGAAGGCCTTCGACGATGAGACGGATATCGTCGTCTTTCTGCTGGGAGAGGGAGTCCAGCTGGCGAAGAAAGGCGTGGCCTCGACGATCTCGATGGAGCTCGAGGGTGCCACCACCAACGTCGGCGACCTGATCGACATGGCCCTCGAAATCGGCATCAAGTTCTACGTCTGCCACGCGTTCATGCCCGGCGTGAAGCTCGAGGACCTCGTCGAAGGCGTACAGATCCAGTCCAGTTCCTATCTCGGGGAGTTGCTGCTCGACGGATACGTTCCCTTCTCGATCAGCATCTAACTGCGGGGTCTCGCTCGCGTGAACCCGTGAAATCGGCGATACTGTCGGCCGGGGGGGGCGCGATGGCGAAATCCGTTGCGGTGCTGGTTCGGGAGCGCCAGGGGGAGGCATTGCGCGTCGCGGCCGGCCTGACACTCGGGGTCGAGCGGGTTGAGGTCTTCGTTCTTGATCGCAGCATCGTTGACACGCCTGAGCTCCGGGGGTACCTCGATGTTCTCAAGGAGATCGGGGTGCGGGTCGCGACAAACTGCGTCGACAACGCCGACCTCGAGTTGCTTTCGAACGCGGAACTTGCCCGGCAGATTGTCGCGTGTGACGTCATCCTGCCGTACTAGCGGTGCCAGGGAGTCGATGGTGAGGGTCCTCTTTCTGTTGACGGGCGAGCTGGGCGACTCCGGCGCCGCGCTGCTGGCCGAGAACGCGAAGGAGCACCTGGTGACGGTGACCGACCTGCGGTGCGAGACGGACTACGGCCGGATCGTCGACGAGATCGCCGCCGCCGACCGGGTCATCTGCTGGTAGCAGGCGCAGGCGAGCGATGAAACTCGGGATCATGGTGACCACCGACCGGCACCTCGCGCAGATCCGCGGCATCACGCAGGCGGCTCTCACCCACGGGCACACCGTCGCGATATTCGCCACCGACGAAGGGGCGAAACTGCTGGCCGATCACCAGTTTTCCTCGCTCAGCGCGCTCGCCGGCGTGAGGATGAGCTACTGTGATCACAGCGCGGCGTGCTACGGCGGCCGGCCGGCTGCTCTGCCTGAGGCTGTCGCGCAGGCAGGTCAGTTCGAGAACGCCATCATGGTCTCGGAGTCGGACAAGATCCTCATTCTGTAGCGTCCGCTGAGGCCCCAATCCGCGCGCACGCGCGGATCTGGGTGAAGCGGGACGACTTGCGGCGTTGCTCCGCGCCTGTGGTAGTCTGCCGCGGTCGTGAATCGATCTTCGCCGCAGGCTGGCGGCACACCGGAGGATGACGGGCCCTTGGTGCCGCTCGTCGTGGCGGCGGCGGGTCTCTTTCCGCTGCTCGCCGCGTTGCGCCACCTGGACGACAACAGCCTCACTTCGTGGGCCTGGGTTCTCGCGGGCCGGGACCTCGTCGGTCTCTGGGTGCTGCATCTTGCGGCGGTCGGCGCCGCCTGGTTCCTGTCACGCGTCGCGCTGCCCCGCCGCTGGGGCCTTCCCGCTGCGGTGGCGGCCGCGTTCTGTGTCGGCGTTGCGCTGGCGGGCCAACCCGAGGTGGTGATCGACGCCTCGCGCTACTTCACCCAGGCCAAGCACCTCGAGCTGTTCGGCGCGTCGGCGTTTCTTCGCGACTGGGGCGGCGCGCTGCCGGCCTGGACCGACCTGCCGCTGCCGGCCTTTCTCTACGGTCTGATCTTCAGGGTGTTCGGGGAGCAGCGGCTCCCCCAGCAGGTCTTCAGCGCCGGCCTCTTCGCGCTGACCGCGTTCGCCACGGCGCGCGTCGGCAGCCTGCTCTGGGGCGCCCGCACCGGCGCCCGCGGCGCGCTGCTGCTCCTCGCCATTCCCTGCCTGCTCGTGCAGGTGCCCCTGCTCATGGCGGACGTGCCGGCCATGGCCGCGGTGACAGTGGCGTTCTGGGGGCTGCTCGAGACGCTCGAACGCCCCGGCGCCTGGCGGGTTGCCGCCGCCGCGCTCGCGCTCGCCGCCGCGCTCCTCGCCAAGTACTCGACCTGGGTTCTGCTCTTCGGGTCCTGCGGGCTGATCCTGCTGCTCGAGGCACGGCGGGGCCGGTGGGCGGCGGTCGCGCGGGGCAGCGCCGCCCTCGTGGCGGGCGCGCTCGCCCCGGCGTTCTTCGCGCTGCTGAAACCGGACCTGGTCCAGCGGCAGGTGGCGCTTCTGGCCGGTTTCCAGTGGGAAGGCCTGCGCCGCTGGGTGGAAAGCTATCCCTCGACCTTTCTCTTCCAGACCCACCCGGTGCTCGCCGCCGCCGCGTTCGCCGCCCTCTGGCAAGGGTGGCGGGGGCGCGACCGTGCGGTGCTGGTGGCGGCGGCTCTGCCCTTCGTGCTTCTCGTACTCGGCGCCCGGCGCACCCGCTATCTGCTCCCCGTCTTCCCGATGATCGCGCTGCTGGCGGCCCGCGGGCTCGAAGGGCTGCCCGGCCGCGCGCGCCGCTTCGCCGTGCTGGCCGCGGCGGGCTTCTCGCTCGTCATGGTCTTCGCGGTCTATCGGCCGTTCCTGATGTGGGTCAACACCGCGAACCTTCAAGCGGCCGGACGCTTCCTCGACGAGCACGGGGTCGTCGAGGCGGAGGTGACGGTGTTGCCGGCGCCCGGGGTGGTGATCAACCCCGAAGTCGCGGTCCCGCTGCTGGACTACCACACCGGGGCGAAGATCATCGTGCGTTCGCCGCCCCCCCCGACCCCGCCGCAGGCGGAGCTGGAGACCTCCTCCTTCCGGTTCACCTGGGAGCAACCGCTGCCGTCCTGGTATCGCGGCGATGCGCCGTCGGCGGGGGTCGCCCGACTCCTGATAACCGGCGACCCCGGCGCGTCCCTCCCCGCGACGCTCGCGCTGCGCCTGCCGGACGCCGTCTTCGCCCGGGATGCGGTCTTCCGGTACCGGACGCATGTCCTGGTCTGGCTGGCGCCGCCTTTGACTTCACCGTGAGCGGCGCGGGCGCTTCAAGTCCCGAGTGCCTCGAGAAGTATCTTCCCGAAGTCCCGGACGGAGGTCACCCGGCGGCGCCGCCGCTCCCCGCGGATCGGGAGCCCCGCTAGTCGCCGCCGCTCCCCCACGGCCCGGGCTCGTCCCTCGCGAACGCCCTGCGCTTCGTCCAGAGCCCGATCAGGCTGCGTGCCCCGCGCCAGGCCGCCGAGACCTCGTGGAGCGAACGGATGCCGAGCGTGCGCCGCAGAAGATAGCGCGGGCGCGAATAGAAGGTGCGGTAGGCCCGCTGGCGCAGGCGCTGGATCTCGTCGCGTGTCATCGTGTGCGGCACGAAGGCGGCGCCCTGGTAGGTGTAGGTCGCGAGATCCTCGGCCACGGTTCCCAACTCGAGGCGACGCTCCCAGAGCTCCGATCCTGGAAAGGGCGTCAGCGCGTGGAAGCTGGCGATGTCCGGGTCCAGCTCGCAGGCGAAGCGGATCGTCTCCAGCCCCTCCTCCCACGTCTGCCCGGGGATGCCGAAGAGAAACGGCGTGTGCACGGCGAGACCGGCAGCCTTGGCCGCCCGCACCGCGCGCCGCGTCTGTTCGAGGGTGATCCCCTTGCGAAGCGCGTCCAGGTTGCGCTGCACGCCGCTCTCGGCGCCGAAGAGGATCGCCCAGCAGCCGGCGTCGCGGAAGGCCTCGAGCAGCTCGCGGTCGACCTGGTGGACGCAGGCCGAAGCGAACCAGACGATGTCGAGCCGCTCGGCCTTGATGCGCCGCGCGATTTCCAGCGCACGCCCGCGGTCGGCGGCGAGCGTGTCGTCCAGGAACTTGATTTCGCGATAGCCGCTGGCCGCCAGGTGGCGGATTTCGGCCAGCACGTTGTCGACGCTGCGGCAGCGGATGCCGTGCCGGCGCTCGCGGTCGAGCTGAAAGCAGAAGATGCAGCGGCGATTGCAGCCGCGCGAGGTGATCATCACCGCCACCGGGGTACGGCGGTACGTGGCCGGGGGCGGGATGTAGACCTCGCGGTCGCCGAGCAGGTCGCGCGCCGGGAAAGGGAGGCGGTCGAGGTCGATGATCAGCGGCCGCCGCGGGTTTTCGACGACCTCGTCGCCGCGGCGAAACGCGATCCCCGCCAGCCCGTCGAGCGCGGCGCCCGACCCGAGACGCCCGGCAAGCTCGACCATCGTGTCCTCGCCCTCACCCGTGACCACGGCGTCGATGTCGGGCGCCTCGCGCAGACACTGCGCCCCGGCGAAGGCGGGGTAGGGCCCGCCGACGACGATGAAGGCGTCCGGCAGGACACGCCGAACCGCGGACGCCGTCTGGCGAGCCTTGTGCCAGCCGAAGGCGGTCGCGTAGAGGCCGACGACGCGGGGTGAGAAGGTCGCGAGCTCGCGGAGGATCTCCCCGTGGCTGCGGAATGCGCCGTTGAAGAAGCGCACCTCGTGGCCGGACTCGCGCAGGCTGGCGGCGACGTAGAGCGTCCCGAGCGGCTGCCAGTAGTTGATCTGGGAGGCGGCGGTGCGGCTCGAAAAGATTTCGGACGGCGACCAGGCCGGGATCGCCAGCGCGCACCTCATAGCGTCGAATCCGCGGCCAGCAGCCGTCGCGCGGAGTCGATGCCGGAGCGGATCGCGTGATCCATGTTCTGGTAAGCGAAGCAGCCGCTGCGTCCGGCGACGAAGAGGTTGTCGGCGCGCGCCAGCCCGTCGCGTACCGCGGCGGCCTGGCGTTCGTAGCCGACCTCGAACAGCGGGTAGGCGGCGGGCACCCGCACGATGCGCGTGCCGCTGACCTCTCCGCGCTGGAGGTAGCCGAGCCGCTCGAGACCGCTGACCGTCAGCTGCGCGAGGCGCTCGTCCGGCGACGCCCAGGTCTCGTCGTCGCGAAAACAGAAGTACTCGGCCACGACGAGGGAGCGCTCCGGCGGGGCCATTGCGCGCGACCAGTTCTTCGGCTCGTGGATGCGGCCGAACGGGATCGCCCGGTCCGGGAGGTAGATCCAGGTCTGATCGGTGACGAAGGGGCGGTCGACGGCGACGGCGACCAGCAGCAGATCCCGGAATCCGAGCGCCGCCGCCGCCCGCAGCACCTCGGGCGCCGGCGCGGGGTCGAGCAGCCGCGCGAGCGCCGGCAGCGGCATCGTCGAGATGACGGCATCGGCGGCGAAGGCGTATTCGCCGTCGGCGGTCGCGGCGAACACTTCGCGGACGCGGCCTCCCTCGTGCCGCACCCGCGTGACCCGCGCGCCGCACTGGACCCGCCCGCGCGGTGCGAGTCCCTCGGCGAAGCGCTCGCCGACGCGGCCGATGCCCAGCCGCGGGTAGGCGAAGCGGTCGACGAGGCTCGCGACGGTGCTGCGATGTTCGCGCGTGAAGGCGTCGCGCACGGCCCTGCCGAGCGAGAGTCCCTCGATCCGCCGCGCCACCCAACCGACGCTGATGCGCTCGCAGGGCAGACCCCAGACCTTCTCGCTGTACTCCTTGAAGTAGATGTTGAACAGCGTCCGGCCGAAGCGCCGCACGACCCAGTCCTCCAGCGAAACGTCCGGCCGCTCGATGGCGAGCCCGCGGACCTGCTCCGCGGCCCAGTCCGCGAGCACGCTCAGGGCGGTGGCCGGCCCGAGGGCGGCGAGCGCGTTGAGCGGCCGCAGCGGGTAGTCGACGTAGCGGCCCCGCAGCAGGATCTTGCTCGAACGCGGCACGTCGATAAGTTCCTCGCCCAGCAGCCGCGCGACGAGGTCGGCGACCTCGGCGTCGTGGGTGAAGAACCGGTGGCCCCCCAGATCGAAGCGGAATTCACCGAACGTCTCGGTTCGGGAGAGTCCGCCGACGACCGGTCCGGCCTCGAGGACAAGCGTCTCGCGGCCGGCGGCGGCGAGCGTGTGCGCCGCGGCGAGCCCGGCGAGGCCGGCCCCGAGAACGAGCACGGGGGAAGCACCGGTCTGCGGGGCGGGGGCTTCCGGCGGGCCGGGCGCGCCGGGCGATTTCGCTGCCATGGGGCGGGATGGTAGCAGGTCCGTGAAACAACGCGGCCCGGAGCGCTCGCCGCTGCGGGCGCCCCGGGCCGGCCGCGTGTCTCGGTTCTCGCCGCTACTCCATGTCCTGCATCGGCTTGATGAACTTGAAGTAGACCATGATCCAGTTGCCGCCGATGATGGCGAGGGTCGCGAAGAGGCTGCCCACCGACAGCGTCGAGAGGCCGGTGATTGCCTGCCCGACGTTGCAGCCGAGCGCGAGCGAGCTGCCGAAGCCCATCATCACGCTGCCGAGCATCACGGCGAGGATCTCCTTCGGGTCGCGGGGGGTCTTCCAGGAGAACTCCTTGAGGCCGCGCGCCGAGAGGTAGGCCCCGATCGGCACCGCGATGATGAAGATCACGCCCCAGGTGATCTTGAGGCCGCCGAGCGCGTAGTTCTGGAAGAAGCTCGAGCGCGACTCACCGGTGAAGAGCGTGAAGAACAGTTCGCGGGTCGGCGTCGTGAACGAGAGGCCGCGCGCGGAGTCGTGCAGGTCGCCGAACTTCGCGGAGGCCCAGAGGGAGAGCACGGAGATCAGGCCGATGAACACGCCCGTCACCGACCAGTAGTAGCCCTTGCCCTTCTTGATCGCGAAAGGCTTCTCCGGCCAGATGGCGATGAAGATCGCGACCGCGACGACGGCGATGAAAGCCCACTTGCCGCCGGTGCTGCCCCCGAAGATCTGCGAGAGTTTGTAGGGGCCTTCGCTGCCGATGAGCATGACTGACTTCGACCATTCGTAGAAGGGCTTCAACAGACCGTCCTGCATGATCGCGATGCCGCTGAAGAAGCCGCCGACCGCGATGTAGGAGGCGATCTGCCCCTCGCCGACCCGGTACCAGATGCCGCTGCCGCAGCCGCCGGCGAGCACCATCCCCATGCCGAAGAGCAGCCCGCCGAGGATGTGGGCGATCGGCCAGAACGGCTGGGCCTTCAGCGCGATGACGCCGCCGTCGCTCAGCAGATTTGCGCCGATGATGCTGACGAGCAGCGCGAGCAGGAAGGCCCGGAAGGTGACGAACTCCTTGATGAAGATCGTGTCGCGGAACGCGGTGTTCATGCAGAAACGACCGCGCTGAAGCGCCCACCCCATCAGCCCGCCGCAGAGCAGCGCCGTGATCAGAAACCCGAAGTTGACCGGCGGCAGCCCGCTCCCCTGCTGCGGGGCGGCTGCCGCGACCGGCGCGGCGACGGGAGCCGGGGCTGCGGGCGTGGCCGGCGCCGCGGGACTGCCGTAGCCGGCCGATGCGGCGGGGGCCGGCGGCGTGGCGGTTTGAACGGCGGACTGCGCCGCGGGCGCGGCCGCGGGCTTGGTGGTCGCCGGGGCTGCCGGGGCGCCCGGCTTCGCGACCGTCGTTGCGGCCCTGGACTTTTCGACGACCGCTGCGGGGGCGGACTTCGCCGCCGGTTCCGGAGACCCGTAGCCGCCAGTGGAAGCCGCGGGGGCGGATGCTGCGGGGGCGGTGGAACCGTACCCGCCGGAACTGGCCGCCGGAGCGGCGACTGCCGCAGGCGCGGGGGAGCCGTAGCCGCCGGATGAGGCTGCCGGTACGGGTGCCGGGGTCGGGGAGCCGTAGCCGCCGGACGAGGCCGCGGGCGCCGGCGCGGGCGAGCCGTAACCCCCCGAGCTTGGCGCTGGCGTGGCGGCCGGCGACGGGGAGCCATAGCCGCCGCTGTCAGCCGCTGAAGCGACCCCGGCCAGACCTTGCACGCTCAGGAACACCAACACGAGAAGAACCACAACGAGAGAACGACTGTTTCGACTCATGCCCAAACGCCCCCCAGTGCACGGTGTGAATTGCCTGTTCCAGGCAGACCGGATGTCGTAGATGCCCGACGCCGACTGCCAGTATTGGGTTGGTTAGTTACCTAAAATGTGAATGTTTGTCAACGAATAAGGATTAAGAAGCGGTGTCGGATAATTCCCGGAGCATGCGGTCGGCGCCGATTCCGGACGGTCTGTTTCCTTCGGCCTCCGCCGGGAGCAGAAATAATCTTTGTGGCGAACGGCTGGACAGCCTTGAATCGCCTAGAATATCGGGTTGTTCAATCTTTTATCTATTGACGGGGAGCGGTTCGGTAGGGTAAGCACTGGAGACCTCAACGGAGTTCGATTCGGCAGCCGGTGCCGGGCTCGCCGGGCGATTGGCCAGGAGACCGAGAGGGAGGGACGCATGACGCATTGTCAGGGAGGTTCTCGTTCGCACCAATGGCGTGTTTGGCGAATGCTCGGTGTCAGCATCGTGGCCGCCGCCGCCGTGCTGTCGTCCGATACGTGTGCCGCTGCTGCGGCAGCAAAGCCGGCCTCCAGCTGTGTCGCCTGCCACACCGACGCCGAGAAGCTCAAGGCGGAGGCCGCCAAGGTACCGACACCGCCGGTCTCCGCACTCCAGGCGGGGAAGGGCTGAGGGGGATCGGTAGCTCCGTTGGAGCTATGGGAAAAGGTCTTCATATCGCAGAAGTTCTTCGCCACGGAGCACGGTGAGAAGGCCTGCGCGGAGTGCCACGGGGGCAACCCCGTCGCCGTCGAGCGCCTGGAGTCCCACAAGGGCGTCGTCAAGGACCCCACCGAGGTTCCGCCCTTCGGCAAGAGCGAGAAGATCGTCTGTGCGGAATGCCACGAGAACGAGGTGAAGACGGGGGCGACGTCCCTGCACGCGACCCTCTCCACCTTCACGAAGGTCATGCGGGCCCGCGCCGGCGACGATCCCCACAACTGGGATGCGGTGGTCGACCAGGGGCGCAAGAACCACTGCACCCCCTGCCACTCCAGCTGCGGCCAGTGCCACGTGAGCCGGCCCAAGTTCTCCAAGAGCGGGCTGGTGAACGGTCACGTCTTCAACAAGAAGCCCGACATGGTGAACCAGTGCACCGCCTGCCATGGCAGCCGCGTGGGGGACGAGTATTTCGGCAGCCGCGGCATCGGGGACGCGCACCTGGCGAAGCTGGCAATGGACTGCATGGCCTGTCACCCGGCGGGGGAGATGCACGCCTCCGGCGAGGGGCTGACCTCGCGCTACCAGTTGCCGCAGCTGCCCAAGTGCACGGGGTGCCACGAGAAGGACCTCGGGAAGACGCAACAGCACCAGGACCACGCCGGCAAGGTGCAGTGCCAGGTCTGCCACTCCCAGGACTACGTGAACTGCTACAGCTGCCACACCGGCAAGGACGACCAGGGTGTCGTCTACTTCGTGAACCAGATGGAGACCGAATCTTTCAAGATCGGCTTGAACTACCCGGGGACGGGGCTCACCGAGAAGTGGATCCTCGTGCGGCACGAACCCTCCGACAAGGACGTCTTCGACTTCTACGGGAAGGACGGCTTCAAGACCTTCGACAACGTTCCGACCTGGAAGCGCGCCTCGCCGCACAACATCCAGAAGTTGACGTGGCGGAACGTCTCCTGCAACCACTGTCACGGCGAACGCTCGGTCTTCCTCGCCGAGAGCGACCTGCTCGACTACGAGAAGGGCGCGAACAAGGCGGTTGTCGTGGCCGACGACAAGATCCCGACCAGGCGCGCCGAGGACACCTTCAAGAACCCGGTCGTGCAGGTGAATGCCGCGATGCTTGTTTCGGCCGAGGCCCTGCACGAGCTGCTGCAGAAGAAAGAGCCCCTGGTCGTAGTCGATGCGCGCACGGGTGCCGCCTACAAGAAGGGCCATATCGAGGGGGCGGTGGCCTTCAATGTCCAGGGCGAACTGCGCCACCCGCCCGATGCGACGCCCCGGGCGATGACCATGAAGGCGCCCGAGGAACTTGCCGTCCTGCTGGGCAGCCGCGGGATCGACACCAGCCTGCGCGTGGTGGTCTACGATGCAGGCGGGCTCGAGGCGCCCTTCCTGGCCTTCGCCCTGCAGCGGCTCGGCCACGGCAATGTGGCGGTCCTCAATGGCGGGGTTGACGCCTGGACGAAGGAGGCGAAGCTGCCCCTCGTGGCCGGGGATCCGCCGCCGGCCCTGCCGCGCGTTTTCACCCCCGCCGTCGACAACGCGGTCATCGTGAACAACCGCCAGACGGCCGCGGCGCTGCAGGACCCGGGGACGATCGTGCTGGATGTGCGCCCGGTCGGCCAGTACCAGGGATTGCAGAAGCACCCCCTCACGGTGCAGACCGGGCACATCGACAGGACCGTGAACCTCTCGGTGCAGGGGTTGTGGACCGTCGAGGGCTTCTTCAAGGATCCGCAGGCGCTCGTCTGGCTGCTGGAATCCCGCGGGATCACGAAAGACAAGCGGATCATCGTCACCTGCAACACGGGACAGCAGGCCGCCGGGGCCTGGTTCGCGCTCAGGTACCTCGGCTACCCGAACGTTGCGGTTCACGACGGTTCCTGGGTATCCTGGGAGCGCTCGCCGATGATGAAGAAATAGGTGGGCCGCGTCGTCGCCCGGCTCGCGTCGGGCGACGGCGGCTCAATGCCGCACGAGGAGGGACCGCATGGGAATCGCCGGGGTGAAGATGCTGAAGTGGTTGGTGATCGTCCTGTTCCTGCCGGCGCTGGCCGCCGCCGCCTACACCTGGATCGTGCTCCACTGGAGTTTCTCCTCCGGCGAGCGCGCGGGCTACGTCCAGAAGCTGTCGAAGAAGGGGTGGCTGTGCAAGACCTGGGAGGGCGAGATGGCGCTTGTCTCCATGCCCGGGACCGTCGCGGAGAAGTTTCCCTTCACCGTGCCCAGCGAAGCGGTCGCCCGGCAGATCAACGATTCGATCGGGGCCAAGGTCGCCGTCAGCTACGAGCAGCATGTCGGCGTCCCGACGACCTGCTTCGGGGAGACGGGGTATTTCGTCTCCGCCGTCAAGGTCGTGTCCGAGCAGGGCGGCATCCGCTAGCCGGCCACCGGCAACGCCGCTCAGTGCTTCGTTCGCCGCGAGCGGATTGCCTGCGTGTCAGGCCACATGTCGCAGTAGGTCGAGGTGATGGCCGCGTTGAAGTCGGCGATCTCGCCGCCCTTGTCCTTGCGGAAGGCCTCGGCCTGTGCCCGGTCGGCGAAGGCGACGCGGCTTTTCGCGGCCATCACCCCCGGCAGGCCGGCACCGACCACCCACAGCGCTTTCTCGGCGTCGATCAGCCGGCCATTGCGGTAGTCCGCGACCTTCAGTGCGTTGATCTCCTTGCCGAAGCTCTGCGCCAGTTCCACGGCCGCGCAGTGGATGCTGCAGACGCCGATGGTCGTGCCGTTGGCGTACTCGACGAGCATGCGCGTCGCGGCGAACTTCGTGCGATCCATGCCGCAGTACTGGCAGGAGGGTATTTTCTCGATGTCCTTCTCCGCCGCCCCGGCCTTCGCCCCGCTGATGAACGAGGCCAGAACGATTGCCAGCACGATTGTCGTTCCGATCTTTCGCACGGTCGCCCTCCCCGGTTGTCGGCCGAAACGGCCAGTTTGCAATTGGCACGCAACGGAGAGTCTACAGCCTTTCGATACGCAGAGGCCAGGGGAGATGGCACGCACCTGGCGGAGGGGTGGCGCGGAGGGGAGGTCCGCAGCGTCAGGACCCCGCAGCCTGCTCGGGAATGCCGGAAGACGGCGCAAGATCGAGCGAAAATCTGTCCCCGCTTGACGGTCCGCGGCCCGTGTGTGAAAGTTCCCCGCATGATGATCTGCGAGAGGGCGCGCTGATGGCGCACGTGCGCGGGCTCGGCGCCATCGCCGTGCGCAACTTGCGCCGCCGGCCATTCCGGACGCTTTCGCTGCTGCTCTCCATCGCGCTGCTCGCGACGCTCGTCATCTTCTCGCTCGCCTCCCTGCTTCGGCTCGGACAGGGCATTCAGCTCACCCTGCGGCGGATGGGCGGCGACATCATGGTCGCGCCCCCCGGCGCGGTCACCAATCCGGAGGAGTTCCTCTTCGCGACCGACCGGCTCAGCCTCCACATCAAACGCGACATGCTGGCGCGGCTGCGTGAGATGCCGGCCATCGAGAAGGTCACTGCGCACACCTACCTCGCCACGCTGGCGGGGGTCTGCTGCAGCATCTCCTCGGCCCGGATCGTCGCCTTCGACCCGGAGACCGACTTCGTCATCACCCCCTGGATCGAACAGCGGCTCAAGCGCAAACTCGGCAAGGACGAGGTGGTGCTCGGCGGCAAGGTGGAGGGCATCAGCTCCATCGAGATGAGCCGGGAGACCTGGCTGTTGGGGATGAAATTCAACGTCGCCGCCACTCTCGACGTGACGGGCACGCCGCTCGACAACACGGTCTTTCTGCGCGAGGTGGACGTGCGCGAGGCCATCGAGAAGAAGCTCACGCCTTACGTGGTCTCCCCCGACGAGGTCTCCGTCGCTTTTGTCGCGTTGCGCCGCGGCTTCGACCCGGACACCGTCGCCAAGACGATCGAGCGCGAAAACCTCGACGTCAAGGCGATCACCCGCGGCGAGATCGGCAGCCGGCTGACGCGCTTCTTCCGGGTGACGCTGCAGATCTTCCTGCTCACCGTCGCCGTGGGCTCGATCCTCGCGCTGCTGGTCGTGGCCTCGGTCTTCTCCGCGGTCGCGAACGAGCGCACGCGAGAGGTGGGCATTCTGCGCTCGCTCGGGGCGACCCGCGGCCACGTGATCCGGCTCTTTCTCGCCGAGGCCGTCGCGACGGGGTTGATCGGCGGACTGGTCGGCATCGCAGCGGGCGCGGCCTTGAGCGTGCCGGCGGTGCGCGCCGTGGACGAGGTGACGCGTTTCCCGGTGTACTTCTCGCCTCTGGTGCTGCTGGCGATCGGCGCCGGCGGGCTCGGCGCGGCGGTCGGCGTCGCGGTGCTCGGGGCCCTGCAGCCCGTGCTGCGGGTCAGCCGGATCGACCCGCTCGACGCCATCAAGGACACCGGCGAGTCGCCTTCGGTATGCCCCCCGGGGATTCCCGGGCCCTGCCCGCCCCTCCCCGCGGATTTGCTCGTGCGCGTCCGCGAGCTGGAGAAGCGCTATCCGGCGGCCGACGGGCACGTCGCGGCAATCGAGGGGCTCTCGCTGGAGATCCGCCGCGGCGAGTTTCTGGCGATCCTCGGGCACTCCGGCTCGGGGAAGACGACGCTGCTCTCGTTGATCGGCGGGCTGACGCGGCCGACTCACGGCGAAATCCTGCTCGCCGGAGAGGATGTCGCCCGTCTCGACGAGGCCCGTCTCGCCGCGGTGCGAAACCGCTCGATCGGCTTCATCTTCCAATTCGCAAGCCTCGTGCCGACGCTGACGGCGCTGGAAAACGTGCTGTTGCCGGCGGCCTTCTCGCCGGCGCCGCCGCCGGGTGTCGAGGAAGAGGGCCGGCGGCTGCTGGGGCTCGTCGGGCTCGCCGACAAGATCGACGCCTACCCGGGCCAGCTCTCCGGCGGGCAGCAACGCCGGGTGGCGATCGCACGGGCGTTCATCCTCGACCCGCAGCTGATTCTCGCCGACGAGCCGACCGGGGACCTGGACGTCGAGACCGAGCAGGAGGTGATGGGCCTCTTTCGCGAGTTGCACCGTCGCGGCGTGACGATCGCGATGGTGACACACGAACGTGAGATCACGAAGGACGCCGACCGCGTCGTCACCATGGACCGCGGACGAATCCTCCCGTAAGCCCGGGTCGTTCAGGGGGCGACGATCCCCCTGGCGGCGTTGCGGCTCGGGTGGCTGGCGCGGCCAAATCGGGTTGTCCATCGTGGCGGAATCGTTTCGGTCACTTCGAAATCACAGCAAAAAGGAGGGTAAGTCATGAAGCGCGTTCTATTTCGGGCGGTTGCCGCGGCAGCAGTGTTCGCGCTCGTTGGAGTGGGTTCGCCGGTTGACGCACGGGCTGCGGATTCGAGCCCCATCGAGAGCATGACCTCCGCGAAGGCACTCTTTGAGCGGGCCTGCGGCGTCTGTCACGGCTTGGAGCGGCCGTTGTCGAAGACTTTCGACAGGGCGGGGTGGGAGAAGACCGTCGAGCGGATGCACGACACCGGGGCCGAGGTGAACAGGGAAGAGCGGGCCCAGATCGTCGCGTACCTGCTGACCAAAAACACGTTCGAAGCGAAGTGCTCCTCCTGCCACGCCACCGACCTGCCGCTCGGGAAGTTCAAGTCCGCCGCCGACTGGCTGGCGACGGCGCAGCGGATGTCGGAAATGAAGCCGGGACTCCTGACCGAGGCCGAGGTCGCCGATGTCGCCGCGTACCTCGCGATTACCCGCCCCGAGCGGAAGTAGGGAAAAGAAAACGGGGAGCGGGATGGTTCCCGCTCCCCGTCGACACTCCCGGCGCAATCGCCGGTTCGTTTCAGGCTAGTTCTTGTTCCAGTTCCCGTCCAGGCCGCAGAGGATCGCGTCCTTGGTGATCTTCTCGCCCTTGTGGCAGGCGTAGCAGACCGACTCGCCGCCGCCAAGCAGCTTCTTGTTCTCGATGTCGTAGAGCTGGATCACGCCGTCCTGGATCGGCTCGTTGCAGCCCTCCCACTGGCCCTTCTTGCGCAGCGTGAGGATCGCGTACTTGCTGTCCGGGGTCGGGAAGGCGTCGTGGTTCATGCCGTCCTGGCGGTTTTCCTTCGCCACCATCGCCAGCGTCTTCGCGTCGATCACGTAAAACAGGTCGTTCGCCGACTGCAGGACGTACTTGCCGTCCGGCGTGAAATACTGGCGGAAGGTGATCGTGCTCTTCGGGTTGCCGCCGGCGAGCGTCGCCTGCTGCAGAACCTTCAGCTCACCCTTTTCGAGGGCGGGCACGTCGAGCAGGAACAGCGCCAGCTCGCCGGTGGTGGCCCAGCCTTCCTTGGGGGTGCCGCTGGCCTTGTTGACCACGAGCAGGAAGGTCTTCATGTCCGGCGAGGTGTTGCCGTGCATGAACTGGTAGCCGGTCTTGCCGACGAGCGAGTCGACGAAGACGCGGTGCTTCTGCTCCATCGTCCTTTTGTCGATGACGTCGATGTAGCCTTCCATGGCCATCGTGACCGGGAAGTAGAAATCCTTGCTCTGACCCGAGGCGCAGTAGTTGGCGCCGGTGAAGCCGCCATCCGCGGTCGCGCGCGCATCGACGGCCAGGGCGACGTCCTTGATCGTCTTCTCGCCCTTGAGGTCAACCGAGCCGAAGTGCAGTTTGCCCTTGTTGGGGCCTTCCTCGGCGTCGAGCTTGTAGGTGCTGTAGAAGAGCAGGTCGCGGTTCGACGGGTCGATGCGGACATCGTGGAACGGGTGGCTCTTCGGGGTGCCGATCTCGATGCGGTCGAGGTTGGTGATCGAGATGGGCTTCTCCGCGGTCGGGTCGATCTGGACTTCGGCGACGGCGATGTGGCCGCCATGGCCGGCGACATACAGCTTCCCGCCGTACACCGCGCCCTTGGAAACAACCGGCGCCGGGCTGAACATCTGAGTGCCGATGGCCACGACAGCGGCGACAACCGCTGCCATGCCCGCTACCTTGATCAGCTTCTTCATCTTTCCACTCCTCCTCTGCTGCTGGTTTATGCCGGCGGTTTTCCGCCAACTCTCGGGAAATCACTGACCGCCTCCGGCCAACGCTCCGACCCACCTCTGGTCGATCGCTACCCATCACCTCCCAAACGGTATGCGGTTGCTCGTTTCATTGATTGCCGCAACTGAGTCATTGAGTCAAGATTAAGCTACTGGAAATTAAAGTCAATCGGTTTACTAGTGTTGTGCACATATTCACGAATATTCCGCGTTTTTGATTTTCTTTTCGCAATCGGACGAAAGCCGGGATTGATACTTGACATCTTCAATAGTGAAAGTTGAGTACCGGGAGTCCGGATGGCAGGTCGGGCAGGGCTTCGTTCGACGCCGGAGCCTTCCGCGTCCCGCTGCAGGCCCGGGCTTACCGGGACGGCAGGCGCAAGTACTCCGCCAGCAGCGCGGGGTACTGCCGCAGGCTGAAGAGGATGTTGGTCATCAGGTAACACTCGTGCGTGCACCAGCATTCGCCGCGGCCGATTCCCGCGAGAACCGCGCGGGCCGGCGACGAGCGCGCCGTGGCCCGGACGTCGAGATCGTTGTCGCGGACATTGCCCAGTCGCAGGGAGAAATCCTCGCAAGGGTAAAGTCCGCCCTGCTCGTCGAGTACCAGGTTGAGACGTCCGGCGTGGCACGGGATGACGCGCCCCCGCCGCTTGAGGGTTTCGGCGATAAGTCGCCGCTGAAGGATGTCCTGGGCCGCCTTGAGCCGCGCGCCGAGGAAGCGGTACCGGGGCTGGGACCCTTCGCGCAGCTGGCGGGCAAGTGTTTCCGCGGCCAGGAGGTAGCGCGCCGGATCGACCGTGCCGAGCGCGGGGTCGGGGATCGTGCCGCGCACCAGGCTGAGCGTGTGGGTGTCGACGCCAGCCAGGCGCGAGACCTCGGTGAAGAGTTCTCCGGCTGCCTCCTGGTTCGAGGCATTGAGGACGGTGTTGATCCCGATCTCCAGGCGCCGCTCCCGTGCCGCCAGCTGCCGCAGCAGTCGAAGACTTTCGAGAACGCGGGCGTGCGCGCCGGGCACGCCGCGCAGACGATCGTGAAGCTCCGGCGGACCGTCCAGCGAGAGCTTCACGACGATCGTGCTCCGGGGCGCAGCGTCGAGCAGCCCCGCGGCTGCCGCGGCGGTGCGCCTCGGGTCGAGGCCGTTCGTGGAGAGCAGCACGATGACCGGCCGGCAGTGCCTGGCGAAGATGCCGGTAATCTCGGGCAGGTCCTCGCGCAGCGTCGGCTCCCCGCCGGAGTAGGCGAGCCAGAGCAGCGGTCCGACCGTGGGGGCCAGTCGTGCGACTTCGGCGACCGAGAGTTCGGGGCCGGTCGCCGTCGACCGCCCGCGCGAGAAACAAAAGTCGCAGCGCCCATCGCAGCGCCGGGTGACGAAGAAGGTCAGGTGGAGCGGCCGGCGCTTCCAGAACAGCGCGCCGAGGTGACGCAGCGGCGAGTGTCGCATCAGGCCCGCTCTTTCCGGATGAAGTCCAGCAGTCCCTGCGCCGCGCCGACCGCGATCGCGCCGGGGTAGATCAGCACGAGATAGCCGGCGGCCGCCGTAGCGAACCAGGCGCCGCCGGCGGCGTGGAAGGCGCGCACGAGTCCGCGGTTGGCGGCGATGGCGACAAGCACGAGCAGCGGCAACGGCAGCAGCGGGGCGGGGTGGTGCAAGATGGCGGCGGCTGCGACGCCGGCCCAGCAGAGTCCGGCCAGAGCGCCGGCGGCTTTCAACCCGAGAGAGGCGGTGCCGGAGTCGGCGAAAAGGTCGTGGTTGCGCAGCGAGTAGCGCACCCAGTAGCGCGCCTTGCGTGCCGCGTTGCGCAGGCTCCCGAAGAGCCCGAAACCGAAGTGGTGACGAACCAGCAGCAGCGGATCCATGCGCAGCCGGTAGCCGGCGCGGCGCACCCGGTGGCAGAACTCGACGTCCTCGAGTATCGGCAGGAAGTGCTCGTCGAAGCCGCCGCTCGCGCGGAAGTCGGCGGCGCGGATCACCATCGCGTGCGTCGCGACGTAGTCCGGGTCGTCGGGGCGACGGGTTTCGTGGTAGTTGACGAAGACTGCCTGGAAGGACGGGAAAAAGCCCGCGTCGGAGGGTTGCGTTTCGTACGTGCCGCCCACCACCGCCCGCGGCCCGGCGGCGTCGAGAACGGTTGCGGCGCGCGCCAGGGCCGGCGGCCCGATGACGCAGTCGGCGTCGGTGAAGAACAGGGTGTCGCCGTCCGACGCGGCGGCGCCGGCGTTGCGCGCCGCGCCCGCCCCGCGCCCGGGTTCGAGCCGCACGAGGCGGCAGGGGTGTCGTGCGGCGATCGACGCGCTCTCGTCGATCGAACCATCGTCGACCACGACGACCTCGTGGTCCGGCAGCGCTGCGGCGCAAGCGGCGTGCAGACAGGCGTCCAGCGCGCGGGCGCCGTTGCGGACGGGGATCACGACCGAGATCACACCGCGGGCGAAGCTCGCAAGCAGAAGAGGCTGTTGTTTCGGAGTGATTTCATGGTGAAGATTATAAGGAAACGCCCGCCGGAATGCGCGACTCGTTCAAGTCGCACCGGCGGGCGTGCACAGCCGGGAGCGCGTCTGCGCCCCTACGCCTTCTGGATGTAGATGTCCCAGGCGCCGTCGCCGATCTTTTCGACCTGACAGGTGTAGCCCTGCTTCTCGCAGAACTTCGGGATCGAGTCTTCGGCCGAGGCGGGGGCGTCGCACTTCACCTTCAGAATCTGGCCGCTGGCCAGCTTCTCCATCTTCTTCTTCGTGAGCACGAGCGGATAGGGGCAAACCCGGCCCAGCACGTCGAGCGTCTCAGTCTCCTTGCCTTTCATCGTTGCCGTTCCTCCTTGAAAGTAGGTTGTTCGTGAGCGTGGTCTAGAAGAAGAGCAGGTGGTCCGCGCCCTTGAGCGCGTTGTGGATCTGCTCCCAGGGCACCACGTGAATCGAGGTGTCGGCCCCCATCGCGGCGGCGTCCGGCATGTCCGCCTCCGTCAGGCCGTAGCGGTCGAGGTCCTCCTTGCAGACCAGCACCTTGAGATCGCACAGCAGCGCGTTCTGGAGGTGGTTTTCGGTGCTGGTGATCCCGTAGACCTCCATCGCCTTCTGGCTGTTCTTGCAGTTGAGCACGCCCTCGCCGACGAAGGCGACGACCGGGACGACCGTGTCGCCGTCCTCGAGGTAGATTTCGACCGACTGGCTCGCGATGGCGTGGGTCAGCGCGAGCTTCGGGTTCTCACACTTGTAGCCGGCGCGTTGCACGAGGAACGCCAGGTTCGTCGTCTTTGCCATGATCACTCACCTCCGATGTGGAGGACCCGGTCCGCCGTGTGGCAACTCGCCAGGTACCAGTCCATGCTCTTGCGGATGAACTTGGGGTGGTCGATGGTGTCCTCCTTGTGGAAGCCGCGCGCCTCGGCGCAGGCCTCGCAGGCGCACATGTTCATCCCCTTGTCCATCGCGGCGCGAATCCTCTTGTCGAGGTGCGAGTAGTCCTTGAAGGACTTCTGCCCCTTCTTCGAGAGCATCACGGCGTTGCCGGACATCCAGAAGTCGACCTCGTGCCCCTTCTCGATGGCGGCCTCCGCGAACTTGACGGCGAAGTCCAGCGACATCGAGCCCACGAGGGAGGAGAAACAGCCGATCGTCAGTTTAGCCATGGGTGTGCTCCCTCCTTTCCTAGAGCCAGGCGATCTTGGGGTAGTCGTTGAAGACCAGGTCGACGATGTCGCCGTAGCCGACGATCTTGGCCCGCGCGTCGACCGCGTCGGCGGCGAAGCCTCGGGTTTCCAGGTCCTCGCGCAGCACGTAGACCCGCGGGGCCGCGTCCAGAAGGCACGAGCCCTTCCCCTTCTCGGGGATCACGGCGTGGTAGACGCCGTTCTGCACGAGGAATACGCCGAGCTTGTCCGACTTCAGCCGGCCGAGCGTGTCCACGGTGGACGAGTAGTCACTGACGAATACGCCGAGCTTCATTGAGCCCCCCTCCTCGTTCCCTGGTGAATGGATGAAAAAGACCATAGGTATTCCTAGTCGGACTGTCAAGTAGAAACCGGCTCGGAACAGCAGGCATCTCAACTCACCGGGGAAAGCCAGATTTCGCTCACGAAGAGCAGGGGGGCAGCGGTCAAGCAACGCTTGCAGCGAGCAGCGCGGTCCGGTATGAGCCACGACACCCGAAAAGCAAGACCAGGCACAAAGAAGACTTGATCCGCGGGGACTCAAGGTGGAATAATGCACGACGAGTTATGACGGCGGGGGGTGGTTTCCGCCATGCGGGAGGGCCTCGTGCACGATCGTGGCGTGTTTCTCGGGAAGTCGGCGGAGTTCGGTACACGTGCGGGTCAACCGCGCGCGGCGCGCCCCGGCCTTACCGCGGCCGGGCCGGGCGGACGCTGATGGACAGGGAGCAGGATTATTATCTCATTCTCGGCGTCGACCCGAAGGCCGGTGCGCGGGAGATCAAGCGTGCCTGGCTCAAGCTGGCCCGCCGGGAGCACCCGGACGTGAATCCGGGCGACCGTGATGCGGCGCCGCGCTACGCCATCCTGCAGGAGGCCTGGCGGGTGCTTTCCCAGCGGGCACTGCGCGAGGACTACGATCGCCGGGGCCGCCGTCCGCTTCCCGCGGGCGGCGCCCGCGCTCCGGGCGGCGGGGCGGCCGGCGTCGGCGGGCGCTGGGAGCAGGTCATCCGCGAACTGTTTCCCGAGTCCGCGGCCGCGGCAACCGAACCGGCCATGGCGCCGCAGCGTGGTGAAGATATCCACCAGGTGCTCGACTTGAGCTTCGAGGAGGCGCTTCGCGGCGCGGTGCGCGAGTGTCGCTACCGCCGCGAAGGCGCGTGTCCGGAATGCCACGGCCGACGTTGGGCGCCGGGGTCGCCGATCGAAACCTGTCATTTCTGCGGGGGGCGCGGGGTGGTCGAGGTTCCCCACGGGCCGTGGACGGTCCGCAAGCTCTGCCCGACCTGTGACGGAGAGGGCGAGTCGGGCCTGCAGCCGTGCCGGAACTGCCGCGGGCGGGGCCATCTGCCGGTCGCCGAAAAGCGCACGGTGCGGGTTGCCTCCGGCAGTTCCTCCGGCAGCCGGATCGTCGTCGCCGGCGCCGGACAGCCCGGCCGGCGCGGCGGGGAGCCCGGGGACCTGGTGGTGACGCTCAAGGTTCAGTCCCACCCGCTGCTCGAGCGCAGGGGCCAGAATCTGTACGTCTCGGTTCCCGTGACACTCCCCCAGGCGGTTCTCGGCGGCCCGGTTCCGGTCCCCACGGCCGAAGGGCGCGCGACGCTGCGGCTGCCCCCGGGGACGCAGGGTGGTCAGGTCTTCACGCTGCGCGGCAAGGGCGTGCCTTCGCCCGCCGGCGGGGCGCGCGGCGACCTTCACGTCACCGTCACGGTGACGCTGCCCTCGGGAGAGGACCCGCGGGTGCATCGTGCCATGCTCGAGTTCGAGAAAGCGCTCGTCGGGTCGGGGAGGGCTCCGGCGTGAGCCCGCGCGGACGACGCCCCAAGGTCGCCGCGCCCGCGGAGGTCGCCGACCTGGCCGGTGCGCGCGCTCAAGGGGCGGACCGGGAGACCCCGCTGTACATGATCAGTGTGGTCGCCGAACTGCTCGGCGTTCACCCCCAGACCCTGCGCCTCTACGAGCGCGAGGGGTATGTGCGGCCCCGGCGCACCCGCGGCGGTACCCGCCTGTACTCGGAGGCCGATGTGGACACCGTCCGGCGGATCCTGCACCTGACGCGCGACCTGGGGGTCAACCTGGCCGGCGTCGAGGTCGTGATCGAGATGCGGCGCAAGCTCGAGCGCATGCAGGCTGAGCTGGCCGAGGCGCTGGAGTTCGTGCGCCGCGAGATGAAGCGCGAGGTCGAGCTGCAGCGTTCGCGCACCGCGCTGGTGCGCGTCGGCCCGCGCGCCACGTTGCGGCGCCCCCATGAGCGCGCCGGGGGAGGACGCGATGGCGGTTGACAGCCCTTCGTCGCTCGGGACGTACCTGCGCGAGATCTCCAAGATCCCGATGATCCCCCGCGAGGAGGAGATCCGCCTCGGCAAGCTCGCCCTCAAAGGGGACCAGAAAGCCATCCAGGGCCTGGTCGAGGCGAATCTGCGCTTCGTCGTGAAGGTCGCCAACCGTTTCTCGGGCGCCGGCCCCTCGCTGCTGGATCTGATCAACGAGGGCAACATCGGTCTGCTGCAGGCGGCGCGACGCTTCGACCCCGCGCGCAACGTCAAGTTCATCTCCTACGCCGTCTGGTGGATTCGCCAGGGGATCATGCAGATGCTCGCCGAGCAGAGCGGCCCGACGCGCCTGCCGCTCAAGCAGGCCGGGCTGCTGTACAAGATCCGCACCAAGACCGAGGAGCTCACGAAGATGCACGATCGCGAGCCAACCTCCAAGGAGCTGGCCGACGCGCTCGGCGTCAAACTGCGCGAAGTCGAGGAGATCCAGCGCGTGGCCCGCCGCCCCGTCTCCCTCGACAGCCCGATTACCGAGGACTCCGAGACGGCCTACATGGATCTGATGGCCGACGAGGACGCTCCCGCCGTGGACCACGACCTGCTCGAGAGCTCGCTGCGCACCGAAATCGCCGGCCTGCTCGGCGATCTGGCGCCGCGCGAGCGCGAGGTGCTCGAACTGCGCTTCGGCATCGTGACCGGGGAGACGATGACGCTCGAGGAGGTCGGCACGAAACTCGGGCTCTCGCGCGAGCGGATCCGCCAGATCGAAAAAAAGGCGAAGAAGAAGCTCCAGCGGCTGGCCCGCAGCCGGCACCTCGCGGACTTTCTCGACTGAAATCCGCCCCCGATGACCGGAGCGAGCGGCTGGTCGGTCGGGTGGCCCGCGCTTCTGCCGCTGGCCGGCTTCGTGTTCACGCTCGCCCTCGGCATCTTCGTCTGGAGCCGCCGGGGCAACGCGGCGCTCCAGCGCAGTTTCGCGGCCTTCAACATCGCGGTCGCCCTGTGGAACCTCGATGTCTTCCTGCTCTTCACGCTCCGGGACGGTCAGATCGCCGGCCGGGTGGACCGGCTGCTGCAGCCGCCGATCATCGTCATGCCCTTCCTGGCGCTGCTCTTCTTCTTCATCTTCCTCGGCCGGCGCCGCTCGCACCCGCTGCTGATCGGGTTCGGGGCCTGGGCGGGCCTGCTGATCGTCGTCAGCGTCGGGCCGGGCTACCTTGCCGGCTGGAGACGGCTCTGGTTCGGCTGGTACGGCACCCCGGGGGCGCTCTACCCGCTCTTTGTCAGCTACTTTCTCGCCTATCTCGCGATCTCCACGACGCTGCTGGCGCGCGAGGTGCGGACGACGCGCGATCACGGCCGGCGCACGCAGGCCCAGTACCTGCTCGCGGCCAACCTGCTGCTCGGCATCGCGAGCCTGACCAATTTCCTGCCGCTGTGGGGGATCGCGTTCCTGCCGCTCGGCAACATCGCCTCGGCCGCTTACGTCGGCGTCATCGCCGTGACGATCGCCCGCCACCGTCTCCTCGACGTTCAGGTCCTCTTTCGGGCCGGGATGCTCTACTCGACGCTGACGTTCCTGCTGACGGTGGTCTACTTCGCGCTGGTGCTCGGGCTCCAGGTCTGGTTTCAGGACGCCGTCTTCGCCGGCTCCGTGCTGCTGCCGATGCTGCCGGCGCTCGCTGTTGCCCTGGCAGTCGGGCCCCTCAAGTCGTCCTTGCAGGAGCGTCTCGACCAGACCTTCTTCCGCTCGCGCGCCCAGATGCGCGCGCGGGGCGAGGCCTTCGCCGAAGTCTTGTGCGGCCTCGAGAGCGAGAGCGATCTCTGGCAGGCCGCCTGGGAGCGGGGGTGGCTGCACGCGCACCCGGAGAGCGGGCTGGTCCTGCGCCACGCGGACGGGGCGTTTCTCACGGCGGCGGGGACGGGGACGGCGGGAGTCGACGCCGAGGCCGCCGGGCAGCTGCTCGCGGGTCTGACGGGACCGAGGCGCCTGGCCGCCGCGGGCGCGTTCGAGCTGGCGATCCCGGTCGTGGGGCACGACGGGCTGCTCGGGGGATGCCTCCTCGGTGCGAAGTCGAGCGGCGAGATCTGGTCCTCGGAGGACCTCGCCTTCTGCGCCGCGATCGCCGGCCAGACGGCCCTGGCGGTCGAGCAGGCGCGCCTGCGCGAACGTGTCGGGCTGCAGGAGCGGCTGGCGGCGCTCGGGCGGATGGCGGCGGTGGTCTCTCATGAACTGCGCAACCCGCTCAATGTCATCCGCGGCGCCACCGCGGTCCTGCGCCGCCAGTTCGGCGGGCAGCCCGGCGAGACGGTGCTCGGGGTGGTCGAAACCGAGGTCGCCCGCGGCGAGCGCTTCATCCGCGACGTGCTGTTCGCCTGCGGCGAGCAGCGGCCGCACCTGGTGCCGATCGATCTCGCGCTGAGTCTGCGCGAGTTCGGCGAGGGCCGGAACGGGGTCGAACCTGCCGGCGCGGGCCTCGAACTGAGCGCGCCGGCGCAGGGGCTCTGGGTGCGGGGGGACGTTTTTCAGTTGCGGCAGGTCTTCGAGAATCTCGTGCGCAACGCGGCCGAGGCTGGCGGCGAAGGCGGACGCATCGCCGTGAGCGCCGTCCGCCACGCCGACCGGGGGGTGACGATCGCGATTGCGGACGACGGCCCGGGGATCGAGCCCCGGCTGCTCCCGGTGATCTTCGAGCCATTTCGGACGACCAAGCGCGGGGGGACCGGGCTCGGCCTCTCGATTGCCAGGGGGGTGGTGGAGAAACACGACGGGCGCATCACCGCGGCAAACCGTCCGGGTGGGGGAGCGGTGTTTCGGGTCTGGCTGCCGGGGATCGAGTCCGCAGGGTGACCGCGGCGTTTCTGGTACAGTCGCCCGGCTTGCGGGGGAGCAGCGGTGAGGGAGGACTGCGATGACTGAGACGAAGCCCGGTTGCCCGTGGAAGGTTCTCCTCGTCGACGACGAGCAGAGTGCCTTGCAGATGTACAGCGCGCTGCTGCGCGAGGATGGTATCCCGGTTGTCACCGCGACCACCGGCGAGCGGGCGCGGGCGCTCGCGAAGGGCGAGCCGCGGCTCGGACTCGTGGTCCTGGACCTCGTTCTCCCCGACGTCGAAGGGCTCGGTCTGTTCCGCGCGATCCGGGCGGCGCGTCCCGAGGTTCCGGTCGTCATGCTCACCGCTTTCGGGAGCGTCGACACGGCGGTACAGGCGCTTCGGGAGGGCGCCTACCACTTCCTGACCAAGCCCGCCGACCTGGAGCAGTGGCGCGCGCTGGTGCGCAGCGCGCTGGAGAAACGCTCGCTCGAGGAGGAGAATCGCACGCTGCGCGAGCGGCTGGGGGAGGCCGGGGCCTCCGAGCTCATCGGGCGCTCCCGGCGCATGGAGGAGTTGCGGGCTTTTCTCGCGGTCGTCGGCGATTCCCAGGCCGCGGTTCTCGTCCAGGGGGAGAGTGGCACGGGCAAGGAGCTGGCGGCGCGTGCCATTCACCAGGCGAGCCCCCGGCGGGCGGGTCCTTTCGTGAGCCTCAACTGCGGCGCGCTGCCCGCGCAGCTGCTCGAGAGCGAATTGTTCGGGTACGAGAAGGGCGCCTTCACCGGAGCGGCGGGGGCGAAGCCGGGGCAGTTCGAACTGGCCGATGGCGGCACCGTCTTCCTCGACGAGATCGGCGAGTGCTCCCCGGAACTGCAGGTGCGGCTGCTGCGCGTCCTGCAGGAGAAGGAGGTGCAGCGTCTCGGCGGGACGCGGCGCGTCGCGACGGACTTCCGGCTGGTGGCGGCGACCAACCGGAACCTCGGGGAAGAGATCAGGTCCGGAAGGTTCCGCGAGGACCTCTACTACCGCATCAACGTCGTCGAGGTCACGATGCCGCCGCTGCGCGAGCGGCGAGAGGACATCCCGCTGCTGGCGGCGTTCTTCCTCGAGCGGTTCGCCCGCCGGGAGAGCAAGACCTTCGACGGGATTTCCGGGGCGGCCCTGGAACTGCTGGGCGCGCACGACTGGCCGGGAAACGTGCGCGAGTTGGAGAACGCGATCGAACGCGGGGTCGTTGTGGGACGCGGGCCGCTGCTGGAGGCTGCGAGCCTGCCGCCGCAGGTGCGTCCGGCAGCCGGGTCCGCGGGGCCGTTCGCCGATCTCTCCGGGCGGGACCTGCCGCTCGCGGAAGTCGAGAAAGCGGTGGTCGCGGCGGCGATGGCCCGGCACGGGGGCAACAAGAGCCAGGCGGCGCGCGCCCTGGGCATTTCCCGCAAACTCCTCTATTCCAAGTTGCGCGAGCACGGTCTGGGCGGCGCGGAGGCGCCCGATGGCGAAGAGGCCTGAACGCGACGATCTGCATGGGGTGCTCCTGTTCGCCAAGGAGGTCGGACCGAGCTCGAACCAGGCGCTTCAGGAGCTGCGGCGCCAGCTCGGGTGGGTCAAGGCCGGACATGCGGGCACCCTCGACCCTGCTGCCTCCGGGCTGCTGCTGGTGCTGCTTGGCGAGGCGGCGAAGCTCGTGCCCTATCTCGCCGATCTCGCGAAGGAGTACGTCGGTGTGGCGCGTTTCGGTTCCGAGACCGACACCCAGGACGCGGCGGGCGCGTCGATCCGGACGGCGCCGTGGGGGCAGCTGAGCGCGAGGCAGGTCGAGGCGGAGATGGCGGCGTTCCTCGGCGAGTCGCTGCAGGAACCGCCGATGTACTCCGCCGTGCAGGTCGGCGGCCGGCGGCTCTACGATCTGGCCCGCGCCGGCGAGCAGACGGAGCGGGCCTCCCGCCGCATCGAGGTCAGCGAGATGCGCCTGGTGGCCTGGCGTCCGCCGGAGGCGGAATTCGTCGCACGTGTCGGTTCCGGGACGTACGTGCGCACGCTGATCCGCGACCTGGGGGTGCGCTGCGGCAGCGCCGCGCATCTGGCCGCGCTCTCCCGGACCGCAATCGGACCCTTCCGGCTCGAGAAAGCACTGACCATCGCGGACCTGGCCGCACTGCCGCCCGGAGCGGCTCCTCCGCTCATCCGGTTGGCCGACGCGCTGGCCAACCTCCCGGGCGTGATGCTCGCCGAGCGCGAGGCTCGCGGTGTAATGGATGGCCGGGCACCCACCCTGCGTCCGGTCAGCGGTGGCTCGGATCTTGCGCCTGGGGCGACTGTCAAGCTCGTCGACGCTGCGGGACGGCTGTTGGCGGTGGCCAGGCTGCTTGCGCCGGGAGCGCCGCTCAAATTCCTGAGGGTTTTCAAGGAGCCGTAGCCTCCCGCCATTGCCGTCCCGGCCAGCGCACTTTGGCACGGATTCGAGGTCTGGACCCTCCCCGCCCCGTCGCAAGACGATCGCCTGCCACGGTCATCCGCCAGTTCGAAGCGATTCTGGTCAGGATTCGCGCCCCTCATCCGGGAGCATGAGCCCGTCGCGCCGAAGAGCAATTGGCGAATATTGAATTAAACTGCAGTATCAATGTCTTAGCGCTCTTGATTCGCCTCGCGTTTCCCCTTGCCCTGCGCCTGAAAGGTGACATTCGTCACAGCCCTGAGGCACAGGTCTGACTACCTTTACATTAGAATTTCAGGAGGGATATGGCCATGAGATGCAATTGGAGCGGAGTCAGTGGTGGAGTGCGGCTGGCTTTGGCGAATCTAGGCGGGATGAAGCGGCCTGACCGAGAAGGCCGAACCTTCAGTTTTGGTCTCGACAAAGTGGAGGAGGGGGAAATGGGCGTGAAGAGCAGGGGTTGGAAAACGTTGTTGTCCGCGGCGTTGGTCGGGGTGCTGGCGTTGGCCGGCACGGCGGCGGCGTCATCGGGATATCGGACGGCATTTAGAACGGCCTATCCGGCGGCGGTGGGGTCGAAGCTGGATGGTTGCCTGATCTGCCATACCACTGCGAACGTGTCCACCTCGGCACGCAACCCCTACGGGGCCGCATACGCCTCAGCGGGCCACAGCTTCACGGCCATCAATCTGCTCGATTCGGACGGCGATGGCATCACCAATCAGGCCGAGATCGCCGCACTGACTTATCCGGGGAATGCGGCTGATCCCGGAGCGGTAGCTTTGCCGACCGTGACGCTTGCGGCGACGGATGCGACGGCCACGGAAGTCGGGCCGACGACGGGGCAGTATACGCTGACGCGCACCGGAGCGACGACTGCGGCGCTGACAGTTGGCTACACGGTCGGGGGAACGGCGACGGCAGGAAGCGATTACACGGCTCTCTCCGGCAGCGCGGTGATTCCGGCGGGTTCGTTGACGGCGCTGATTACCGTCACACCGATAAATGACGCGGCGGTCGAGTCCGATGAGACCGTGGTAGTGACATTGAGCGCAAACGCGGCCTATACCTTGGGCGCCGCGGCGAGCGCATCGGTGACGATCCAGAGCGAGGATGTGGTTCTGCCGACGGTGACGATCGCAGCGACCGATCCGACGGCGACTGAAGCCGGCACGACGACCGGGCAGTTTACGCTGACGCGCGCCGGTGCGACCACTGCGGCGCTGACGGTGAGTTACCTGGCCGGAGGAACGGCGACGGCGGGGAGCGATTACACGGCGCTCCTCGGGAGTGTGGTGATTCCGGCGGGCGCCCTGACGGCCACCGTTACGGTTACTCCGATCAACGATACGGCGGTTGAGCCCGACGAGACGGTCGTCGTGACGCTTGGCGCGGGTGCCACCTACACGGTGGGAGCGGCGGCGAGCGCGACCGTGACGATTCAGAGCGACGACGTGGTTCTGCCGACGGTGACGATTGCGGCGACGGACCCCACGGCCACGGAGCTGGGGACGACGACGGGGCAGTACACGCTGACGCGCACCGGGCTCACGACCGCGGCGCTGACGGTGAGCTACACCATCGGCGGCACCGCGACGGCGGGGAGCGATTACGCCGCCCTCTCCGGGAGCGCGGTGATTCCCGCAGGCTCGTTGACGGCGCTGGTGACGGTAACGCCGATCGACGATGCGTTGGCGGAAATCGATGAGACGGTCGTGGCGACGCTCAGCGCCGGTGCGGCGTACGCCGTGGGGACTGCGGCGAGCGCCACCGTAACGATTCAAAGCGATGAATTGTCGGCGCTGCCCGTGGTGACCATCGCGGCGACGGATTCGACGGCAACGGAGGCCGGAACCACGACGGGGCTGTTCACGCTGACCCGCACCGGCGCAACGACCGCTGCATTGACGGCGCGATACACCGTCGCGGGAACGGCGGCGGCCGGGAATGACTACACCGCTCTCTCCGGGAGCGTTGTGATCCCGGCGGGTTCATTGACGGCGATGCTGACCGTTACCCCGATCAACGATGCGACGGTCGAGGCCGACGAAACCGTGATCGTGACCTTGAGCGCGAATGCCGCGTACAACGTGGGAGCCGCCGCGAGCGCGACGGTGACGATTCAGAGCGACGACCTGCCGGCGGTGACGATCGCCGCGACGGATGCGACGGCGACGGAAGCCGGCATGACGACCGGGCAGTACACGGTGACGCGCACCGGGGCCACGACTGCGGCGTTGAGCGTGAGCTACACGGTCGGCGGCACGGCGGCGGCGGGGAGCGATTACCTGGCGCTGCCCGGAAGCGTGGTGATCGCGGCGGGTGCCGCGACGGTCGCCGTGACGGTCACCCCGATCGATGATGCGGCGATCGAGACGAGCGAGACCGTGATCGCGACGCTCGGCGCGAGCGCCACGTATACCGTAGGGGCGGCGGCGAGCGCGACGGTGACGATTCAGAGTGACGATCTGGTTCCGCCGACCGTGGCGATTGCGGCGACGGACCCGACGGCGACGGAAGCCGGAACGACGGCGGGACAGTTCACGCTGACGCGTACCGGGGTCACCACCGGGGCGCTGACGGTGAGCTACACCGTTGGCGGCACGGCGACGGCCGGCAGCGACTTTGCGGCTCTGCCCGGCAGCGTCGTGATCCCGGCCGGCTCGCTGGCGGCGCTGGTGACCGTGACGCCGATTGACGACGCGGCGGTTGAGCCGGACGAGAATGTCGTGGTGACGCTCAGCGCGAGCGGCGCCTACCTCGTGGATGCGGCGGCAAGCGCGAGCGTGACGATCCAGAGCGATGATGTGGCGCTCCCGCCGGCAGTGCCGGTAGTGACGATCGCCGCCACGGTTCCGACGATCACCGAGGGCGGGACGACGCCGGGAGTCTTCACGGTGACACGCACCGGAGACACGGGCGCGGCGCTTCTGGTTGACTTCACCGTGATCAGCACGGCCAACCCGGGCGGCGACTACGTGCCGCTCGATGTCAGCGTGACGATTCCCGCCGGATCGGCGACCGGGACGATCACCGTGACGCCTCTGGACAACGGCGTGTGCGAAAGCAGCGAGTCGGTGGTCGTGACGCTCGGCGAGAGCCCGGCCTACGCACTCGGGGCTCCGGCCAGTGCCATCGTGACCATCCAGGAGGACCGGGACTGCGTGGCCAGCCACCCGATCAGGAGGAACGATTTCGACGGTGACGGTCGTTCGGACATCGGGTGCTACTATCCGGCCGGCGGCAACTGGTACGGATTCAACAGCACGGCAGGCTTCTGGGAGAAGCAACTCGGCATCACCGGGGCGATTCCCGTCACCGGCGACTTCGACGGCGACGGCGCGAGCGACATCGGCCATTACCGCGCCGGCAACGGCAGCTGGAACATTATCAAGAGCGCCGAGGGTCTCTGGAAGGCGCAGTTCGGTTATGCGGGGACGATTCCGGTCACGGGGGACTTCGACGGCGACGGCCGGAGCGACATCGGCGTCTACCACCCCGACAGCGGCAGCTGGAGCATCGACATGAGTCTGCTCGGGCTGTGGCAGACGCAGTTCGGCTTCCCGGGGACGATCCCGGTGGTCGGTGACTTCGACGGCGACGGGCGCGACGACATCGGCTGCTATTACCCGGCCGGCGGCAACTGGTACGTCTTCAAGAGCTCGGAAGGCTTCTGGCAGACGCAGTTCGGTTTCGCCGGCACGATCCCGGTGGTCGGCGACTTCGACGGCGACGGGCGCGACGACATCGGCTGCTACTACCCGCCCGGCGGCGACTGGTACGTCTTCGAGAGCACGAACGGCTTCTGGCAGACCAAGTTCGGCTTCGCCGGGACCGAGCCGGTGGTCGGCGACTTCGACGGCGACGGGCGGGACGACATCGGCTGCTACTACCCGCCCGGCGGCAACTGGTACATCTTCAAGAGCAGCGAAGGCTTCTGGCAGACGCAGTTCGGCTTCGAGGGGACGATTCCCCTGGGAGGCACGCTGCGCTAGAGAGCCTGGTTCGCCCGCGCTTCGCACCGAGTCGGTAACGGCGCCGGGGCGGGGTTCCCGAAAGGGGCCCCGCCCCGGCGTTCGTCTGCGCCCGCCGCACCGCGGTCGCCCACCAGATTCGCGCGCACGCGCGGATCCAGCAGAACAGCAGGCATCGAAACTCACCGGGAAAAGCCTGATTTCGCTCACGAAGAGCAGGGGGGCAGCGGTCAAGCCACGTTTGTAGGAGATTGCGATTTACTCCACGGGGCTGATCGTGTAGAATTTCGCACCAAATCAAGAGAGAAGAAATCAAGCGAACGAGGAGGAACACGGCAGTGGTCATGGAAAAGGAAGAAAAGACCGGCGTCATCAGCAATTTCAGGCTCCACGAGAGCGACACCGGCTCCCCCGAGGTCCAGGTCGCGCTGCTCAGCGAGCGCATCAAGTACCTCCAGGAGCACTTCAAGACCCACGCGAAGGACCACCACTCGCGCCGCGGTCTGCTGAAGATGGTCGGCCAGCGCCGCCGTCTGCTCAACTACCTGAAGCGCACCGAGATCAAGCGTTACCGCGAAATCATCGAGCGGCTCGGCATCCGCAAGTAGCGGCGCCGCGCTCGCAGAACAGAAAAGGATCAGAACTATGAGCGTCACACGTGTTTCCATGGACTTCGGGGGGCGGACCCTGACCCTCGAGACCGGCCGCATGGCCAAGCAGGCCGACGGGGCCGTTTTCGTGACCTACGAAGGCTGCGCGGTGCTCGCCACCGCTGTCGCCGCCGACTCCCCCCGCGAGGGCGTCGATTTCTTTCCGCTCACCGTTCAGTACCAGGAGAAGCAGTTCGCCGCCGGGAAGATCCCGGGCGGCTTCTTCCGCCGCGAGGGCCGCCCCGGCGACCGCGAGATCCTCGGCTGCCGCCTGATCGACCGCCCGCTGCGTCCGCTCTTTCCGAAGGGCTTCCGCAACGACGTGCAGATCATCTGCAATGTCTACTCCGCGGACCAGATCAACGAGACCGACATCCTGGCGCTCAACGGCGCATCCGCGTCGCTGACGATCTCGCGCGTCCCGTTCGAGGGTCCGGTCGGCGCCGTGCGCATCGGCCAGGTCGACGGGCAGTTCGTCGTCAACCCGACCAGCGAGCAGATTGCCACCGGCACGCTGAACATGGTGGTCGCCGGGACCGTGGACGCGATCCTGATGGTCGAGGCCGGCAGCCTCGAGGTGAGCGAGGAGACCATCGTCCAGGCGCTGCTGCTCGGGCAGGAGGAGATCAAGAAGCTCGTCGAACTGCAGCTCAAGCTGCGCGACGCCGCCGGCGCGCCCCCCGAGAAGATGCCCTTCGTGGCGGGCGTGATGGATGCGGAACTCAAGCGGGTTCTCGAGACCGAGTACCTCGAGCAGATGCGCGAGGCGATGCTCGTGAGCGGCAAGTTCGAGAAGGAGGATGCGGTCAAGGCGGTCCGCACGCTGGCATTCGGCGAGTTCGCCGAGTTCGCGAGCCCCGGGATCGACCGCAAGAATGAGATCATCGCGATCTTCGGCGACATGGAGAAGCGCGAAGCCCGCCGGATGATCGCCGAGGAGGGCCGCCGCGTCGACGGCCGCAAGCTCGACGAGATCCGCGCAATCACCGGCGAGGTCGGCGTGCTGCAGCGCACCCACGGCTCGGCGCTCTTTACCCGCGGCGAGACCCAGGCGCTGGCCGTCACGACGCTCGGCACCTCCGAGGACGAGCAGATCATCGACGACCTCGGCCTGGTCTCGCGCAAGCGCTTCATGCTGCACTACAACTTCCCGCCGTTCTGCACCGGCGAGGCGAGAATGCTGCGCGGCACCACCCGCCGCGAGACCGGCCACGGCGCGCTCGCCGAGCGGGCGATCCGCGTCATGCTGCCGGAGAAGGACAAGTTCCCCTACACGATCCGGGTCGTCTCCGACATCCTCGAGTCTAACGGCTCCTCCTCGATGGCCACGGTCTGCGGCGCCACCCTCTCGCTGATGGACGCCGGCGTCCCGATCAAGGCCCCGGTGGCTGGGATCGCGATGGGGCTCGTCGCCGAGGGCGGCGGTTTCCACATCCTGTCGGACATCCAGGGGGTCGAGGATCACTGCGGCGACATGGACTTCAAAGTCGCCGGCACCGCGGCCGGGATCACCGCGCTGCAGATGGATCTCAAGGTCAAGGGGCTGACCCGCGAAGTCATGGCCCGCGCGCTGGCCCAGGCCCGCGAGGGGCGGATGCACATCCTCGGCAAGATGAGCGAGGCTCTGACCGCGCCGCGCGGGGACATCTCGGCCTACGCGCCGCGCATCCTGACCATGAAGATCAAGATCGACAAGATCCGCGACGTCATCGGCTCGGGCGGCAAGACGATCCGCTCGATCATCGAGCAGACCGGCTGCAAGATCGAAGTCCAGGACGACGGCACGATCAACATCGCATCGGTGGACGAGAACTCGGCCAAGCGCGCGATGGCGATCATCAAGGAGCTCACCGCTTCGGCCGAGGTCGGCAAGATCTACAAGGGCCGGGTCAAGCGCGTCATGGACTTCGGCGCCTTCGTCGAGATCTTCGCCGGGACCGAGGGCCTCTGCCACGTCTCCCAGCTGGCCGAGCACCGCGTCAACAACATCCACGACGAGGTGAAGGAAGGCGACGAGATGATGGTCAAGGTCATCGACATCGACCGCGACGGCAAGGTCAAGCTCAGCAAGAAGGAAGCGATGCGCGGCCGGGGCGGGGACGCCCCCGCAGGCGTCTAGATGGTGCGTCCGGTGACCCGGAAGGTTTCCGCGGGTCCCCAGGTGTTCGGCCGGACCCTGCTGCCGAGCGGGGTCCGCGTCGTCACCGAAGAGCTCGCGGGGCGCCCGACCGTCTCGCTCGGCGTCTGGGTCGGCAGCGGCTCGAGCGTCGAGCGGGCCGGTCTGGAGGGCGGGGCGCACTTCATCGAGCACCTGCTCTTCAAGGGAACGAAAAAGCGGACGGCGGCCGCCCTGGCGAAGGAGATCGACGCCATCGGCGGTCACCTCGACGCTTTCACCAGCCGCGAGTACACCGCCTTTTATTTGAACCTGCTCGTCGATCACCTCGAGCGGGGGATGGAGATCCTCTCCGACATCCTGCTGCACTCGACGTTCCCCGCCAACGAGGTGGAGCGCGAGCGCCGGGTCATCCTCGAGGAGATCCGCTGCGCCGAGGACAACCCCGAGGACTGCGCCTACGAACTGCTGGTGCAGGGTCTCTGGGGCGGCAGCACCCTCGGGCGGCCGATCCTCGGCAGCCCCGGCAGCGTCGGCAAGGTGCCGCGTGCCCGGCTGCTGAAGTTTTTCGCGGACAACTACCGCTCGGGCAACCTGGTGTTCGCGGCCGCCGGCGGAGTCACCCACGAGCATCTCGAACGCCTCTGGCGCCGCTATTTCCCTTTTCCAAAGCGCGTGCACCGTCCGGCGAGCCAGACGACGCCGCGGGTCAAGCCCGGGTTCTACAGCCGCGCCCGCGACCTGGAGCAGATCTACCTCAATTACGCCTGCGCCGGACTCGAGCAGGATCACGCCGATCGTTACGCCCTGTACGTCCTCAACACGATCATCGGCGGCAGCATGAGCTCGCGGCTCTTCCAGGAGGTGCGGGAGAAGCGCGGCCTGGCCTATTCGATCTTCTCTTCTCACTCGGCCTATCGCGACGCCGGCCTGTTCTCGGTCAGCGTCGGCACGCGGCCCGACCAGGCGCCGCGCGTGGCGCGGATCATCCGCCGCGAACTCGAGCGCATCGCCGCGCGGGCTCCCGGCGCGAAGGAAGTGACGCGCGCGCGCGATCACCTCAAGGGCAATCTCGTCCTCGGCCTCGAGTCGGGGAGCCACCGGATGATGAAACTCGCCAAACAGGAGATCTACTTCGGGCGCCAGTTCACCATCGAGGAGACCCTCGAGCGGATCGACGAGGTTGCGCCGGCGCACCTGTGCCGGCTCGCGGGGAGGCTCTTCGACCCCGCGCGCTCGGCCTGGTCCGCGGTTGGGCCGGCCGCCAGCATCGAGAAGGTGGCGCAGGAACTGGCGTGAGCGGCAACGGCGGGAGTGTGCGTGTCCTTGTCCGCGTCGACCCGGAGGGCCGCGGGCTCGAGCTGCCGCGCTACCAGAGTGATCACGCCGCCGGGATGGATCTGCTCGCGGCGATCGGGGAGGATCTGCAACTCGCGCCGGGGGAGCGGTCGCTCGTCTCGACCGGCGTCGCGCTGGCGATCCCGCCGGGGTACGAAGGGCAGGTGCGCCCCCGCAGCGGCCTGGCCGTCCGCTCGGGAATCACGCTGCTGAACACCCCGGGGACGATCGACGCCGACTACCGCGGCACCGTGAAACTCGTCGTCATCAACCACGGTTCGGAGCCGGTGACGATCCGGCGGGGCGAGCGGCTCGCTCAGCTGGTGGTCGCCCGCGTCGAGCGCGCCACACTCGAACTCGTGAGCGAACTTCCGGGGACCGCCCGCGGCGCGGGCGGCTTCGGGTCGACCGGCTGATGAGCGGTTCCCGGCGTCGCGATTGTGGCGCGCGGGCGGTTGGAGTATGCTCATGACAGTGACGGGAAACTCCCGACGGGGGACCGGGCATGCGGGTTGAGGCTGTTCCAGTGCTGGCGCTGCTGCTGCTCCTCGCCCCCGCGGTGCCCTGTCGCGGAGGGGACGCGCCGGCGCCGAGCGCGGGGTCGTACATCCTCCCGACCGGGCAGCTGCGCCGCGGCGACGTGGTTCCGCGGTTCCAGGCGGTGGATATCTACGGCGCCGAAATCGACCTCGACGCCGTCCTGCGGGCGGGCAAGCGGCCCCTGCTGGCTTTCTGGTCGATGTACTGCAAGTCCTGCGTCGACAAATTCGACGCCATGACGACCCTCCAGAGCCGCTACGCCTCCCAGGGGCTGATGGTGATCTCGATCAACACCGACGGCGAGTACCGCCGCGGTCCGAAACTGGTGCGCGAGTTCATCGCCGACTACGAGCGCCGGCGCGGGGTCCGGATCAACTTCCCGATCCTCTACGACGAGCGCAACTGGGTGGCCCAGGCGATGAACGTCGAAGTGCTGCCGACGATCGTCACGGTGGACGAGGTCGGCCGGGTCGGCAACTTCTACCAGTCCTTCGGCAAACACAAGGATGCCGAGATCCTCGCGGGACTTGAAGATCTCGTGCGCCAGTCCCTGCACCTCCCGGCGGCGGAGGCGGCTGCCGCCTCCGAAACCCCGGAGCGCGTGTCCACCAGCGGCTTCGGCGCCGCGCTCCCGAGCCGCGGCGGCCTGCGGGTCGGCGCCCCGATCCCGCCGATCAAGGCCCGCGGGATCCTGGGGCGGGACGTCGACCTGCGGGGGATGCTGGCCCAGCGCAGCAAGATCCTCCTCGTGTTCTGGTCGATGTACTGCCAGTCCTGCATCGAGAAGTTCCGGGCGCTCGTCACGGTGCAGGAGCGCTATGGCCCGCAGGGGGTGAAGATTGTCAGCGTGAACACCGACGGCGAGTACGGGCACGGGGCCGACACCGTCCGGCGCTTCATCGGCGAGTTCGAGCAGAAGAACAAGATCAAGGTGAACTTCCCGGTGCTCTATGACGAGAAGAACCCGCTTCCCCAGGCGCTGCAGATCGAGTTTCTCCCGACGATTGTCAGCGTGGACCCTGACGGTTCCGTGCTGAATATCTACCAGCAGTTCGACGAGACGAGCGACGCGACCATTCTCGCCGGGATCGAGGGCGTCGTGAAGGAGATGCTCGAGCGGTTCGCGGCGCGCGCCCCGGCGCCGCTCCCGGGCGTCGAGTTTCCTTGAGCGGGGTCCGCCCGGCCGGGGGGGGCGCGTTCAAGAATTTCTCCGGGACGGTACCCGCTGTCTGTCTTCAAGGAACTATCTCGCCGCTCTCAGGCACAACTCTGCACAAGCTTGCGGGCGAAGCGCCCGCGTCATGAAGATCCATGTGCTCGCCAGCGGCAGCGCTGGCAATTGCGCTCTTGTTGAAGCCGGCGGCACCCGCATCCTGGTCGATGCCGGCCTGAGCGGTTCAGAACTGGAGCGGCGCATCGCGGCGGTCGGCGCCGATGCCCGCGAGCTCACCGGGATCCTGATCACGCACGAGCACGCCGACCACGTCCGGGGCGCGGGCATCCTCGCGCGGCGCCACGGGACACCCGTCTACCTCACCCGGGGGACGCACGAGGCGGAACGGCGGCACCTCGGCGAGATGCCGAGCGTCAGGCACGTCAAGCCGGGACATAGCTTCACGCTCGGCGACGTCGAGGTCCGGCCATTCTCGACGCCGCATACGAGCCAGGGGGGCCGCCACGGCAACCACCGGGAGGGGGTGGCCGATCCGGTGGCCTATGTGTTCCTCCACGAGGGGGTGAAGGCCGGGTATGCGACCGACCTCGGCCACCCGATCGCGCTGATGGACCACCATCTCGCCGGCTGCCGGCTGCTCGTCCTGGAGTTCAATCACGATCCCGCGATGCTCGCGAGCGGCCCCTACCCGTGGCCGGTGAAACAGTGGATCAAGGGGCAGGGGGGGCACCTCTCGAACGAGCAGGGGGCGAAGCTCCTCGAGGACATTCTCCGTCACGACACCGGGCTCGAAGCGCTGGTCCTGGCGCATCTCTCCGAGACGAACAACACGCCGGACCTGGCGCTCGGCGCGGCCCGCGGCGTTCTGCGGCGGTTTCGCCTGGACGGGCGGATCGCACTGCACGTCGCCGGCCCCGACGCTCCCGTCACCGTCAGCATTCGCCCGTAGGGGCGGGGTTGATCCCCGCCCGAAGCAACGAGCGATCCAGGCGTCCCACACGCGATGTCCATCGCCGGCGGGGATCAACCCCGCCCCTACACAATCGCTGGAAATATCGGTAAAGTGGAGCCAACATTCACGAGGGATAACCTGCCAAGGAGAAACAGACATGATTGCACGCTACTCCCGCCCGCAAATGGCCGCGATCTGGGAGACCGGAAACCGCTATGCGGCCTGGCTGGAGGTTGAACTGGCCGCCGCCGAGGCGATGGCCCGCCGCGGCTGGATCCCGAAGAAGGTCCCCGTCGTCTGCCGGAAGAAGGCCCGCATCGACGTCGCGCGGATCCTCGAGATCGAGAAGAAGGTCAAGCACGACGTGATC
>JANOHV010000002.1:0-1995 GCA_031406795.1 Candidatus Rokuibacteriota bacterium | reverse complement strand
GGCACGATGGGCAGGTAGTACCGCACCGGCCGGTACTGCAGGATGGCGAACATGGCGAAGTGGGCGACAAACCAGCAGGAAAAGAACAGGTCCAGGGGGAGCAGTCGTTCGCGGCGGTGGAACCAGAGCAGGATGCCGAGCCCGATGAAGAGCACCGAGAAGGCGAGCAGCACCGGAGTCTCGGTGAAGTAGCGGAAGAAGGGGGAGCCGACGAGGTCCTTCAGCAGCGCTTCCGCCGAGCGGGGGATCTGCTGGGCGCGGTAGAAGGCCGACGCCTGTTCGATCGAGGCGGCAAACCGGCGGTAGAAGGCGAAATACCAGACGGCGAGCGGCAGAACGACCCCGGCGACGAACGCCGCGGCGGCCCGCACGGGCTCCCGCAGCGCCCCGGGACGCCGCAGCGAGCGCTCTTCGGCGGGGAGCAGCCACCAGGCGAGCACGCTGGCCAGGGCGAGGGCCGGGATGAAATAGGGGAAGGCCTTGACGGTGTAGGCGACGAAGGCGACCGCGCCGGCGCCGAAGAAGAACCAGGGGGCGCGTCGCCGCAGCACGCCCTCCTGCCAGAGCCACGCGGCGAGCAGCATGAAGAAGCACACCGGCGTCTCGGTGAGCCCAATGCGGTTGAACATTCCGTAGATGTGGCTGCAGCCGAGCAGCGTGACGCCGAGCAGCGCCGTTTCGCGCCCGGCCCCGCGCCTCAGCACCAGGTAAAAGAGCAGCAGCGACCCGAGGCCGAACGCCACCGCGATGACCCGGACCTGCAGCAGCCCGACCCCGGTCACCGAGAGCACCGCGAGTTTCAGCAGCGAGAGCAGCGGGGTGATGTACAGATCGTTCCAGTCGTCCTGAAAGAAGCTCCCGAAGAGCACCTTGTTGCGGGCGCCCTGGGCGAGCATCCCCTCGTCGAAATAGATGCCGCCGCTGCCGTCCAGGTCGGCGGGCGGGTCGGCGGTGAGATCGAAGATGCGCAGGCCGACGAAGATCACCAACAGCAGGGCAAACCCGGCGCGGGCCAAACCCCTGCTGCCGACCCGTTGTATCATTCCCGGCGCCGCTTTCCGTAACCCGTAGCGTGGTGGCGAGTCAGCCGCGACTCTGCCGGCGAATATACCCTGGAACCCGGGCAGTGCCAAGTTCCCGCATCTGCTACAATTCGCAGGATGCAGCCCGCAAAGCGTTTCCCCGACCCACAGGCCGTGGACGGAGTGCGCCCGTGAAGATCCTGATGATCGCCCCCCAGCCCTTCTTCCAGCCGCGGGGGACCCCCTTTTCGGTCCGCATGCGGATCAAGGCGCTCGCGGATCTCGGCCACCAGGTGGACCTCGTGACGTACCCCCTGGGCGAAGACGTCGACATCCCCGACCTGCGCATCTTCCGGGTCTGGCGCTGGCCGGGCCTGCGCCACATCCCGATCGGGCCCTCGGGGGTGAAGTTCCCGCTCGATTTCCTGATCTGCTGGGCGAGCCTCTGGCGCTATCTGGCGGGCCGCTACGACGCGGTGCACACGCACGAGGAGGCGGGGGGCATCGGCGCGCTGCTGCGCGTGCTCTTCGGGAAGAAGCACATCTACGACATGCACTCGAGCCTGCCGGAGCAGCTCGAGAACTACCGGTTCACCACCTCGGGGCTGCTGATCGGCTTCGCGCGCGCCTTCGAGCGCTGGGTCATGCGCCACAGCGACGCGGTGATCGCGATCTGCCCGCACCTCGTCGACCAGGCGAAGGCCGCCGACCCGCGGGCGCGCGTGCTGCTGATCGAGAACCAGCCGGTCGCGGGCGAGGAAAAAGCCGACGAGGCGGAGGTCGCGGCGCTTCGCGCGCGGCTCGGGATTGCCGGGCCGGTGATCCTCTACACGGGGACCTTCGAGAAGAACCAGGGGATCGACCTGCTCCTCGACGGGGTGCCGCGCATCCTTGCCTCCTTCCCCGACGCGCGGGTCGTGATCGTCGGCGGCAAGCCGGCACAGGTCGGAGCGGCTCTCGGCACCGCCGAACG
>JANOHV010000201.1:0-27493 GCA_031406795.1 Candidatus Rokuibacteriota bacterium | reverse complement strand
AACGCTCGAGCGGTACGACCGTGATCTCGCGGCGCTGAACACGGCATCCAACACCCTGATGCTCATCACGAGCCTCGACGGCATCTATCAGGAGATCTGCAACATCATCTTCTCCGTGTTCGATCTGAAGCTGGTCTGGTTCGGCGCCGTCGAAGAGAAAGATTGCGCCGTCCGGCCGGTGGCTCACGCCGGCCGCGACGACGGCTACCTCAGGGCAATCCAGGTCCGGCGGGACGATTCCCCACTCGGGATGGGCCCGACGGGAATGGCCGTCAGAACCAAGACTACCGTCAAGGCGAATAGCGGCGATCCTTCCTTCGCGCCGTGGCGGGAGGCAGCCAAAAAGCGCGGCTACGTCGCAGTCATGGCGGTACCGTTGATCCAGACGCACGGCGAATGCGTCGGGGTGTTGACTTTCTACAGCGACGACCCCGATTATTTCACCCCGGACAAAGAGCGGCTCTGCCGGATCTTCGCGAATCAGTCCGCGATCGCCGTTGAGAATGTCCTGCTCATCGCCGGGCTTGAAGAAAAGATCTTCGCGCGGACGTTCGAGGTTGAATCCGCCAATGTCGAGCTCCAACACCTCAACAAGGAGCTGGATCAGCGCCGGCTCGAGGCCGAGTCCGCCAGCCGGACGAAGTCCGATTTCCTCGCCAACATGTCCCACGAGCTGAGAACCCCCTTGAACGCGATCATCGGCTTCTCCGATCTCATGGTCCGCGGCATGGCGGGGCCGCTGGCGGACGCGCCGAAAGAGTACCTGGGCGACATCCTCGCCAGCGGCAAGCACCTGTTGAGCCTGATCAACGACATCCTCGATCTCTCCAAGGTCGAGGCCGGCAAGATGGATATCGACCCGGCCGAGTACGACCCGGCGGAACTCATCGACCGCAGCCTGGTCTTGTTCCGTGAAAAGGCCCTGAAACACCGGCTCGATCTCCGGGCGGAGATCGATGGCGCGAGCGAGCCCATTTTCGGGGACGAGCGGAAGATCCGGCAGGTGTTGTACAACCTCATCTCGAACGCGGTGAAGTTCACCCCGGATGGGGGCTCCGTCATCGTCCGTGCGAGAACGGTGCGCGAGGATAACCGGGATTACGCGGAGATCTCTGTCTCCGACACCGGTATCGGCATTTCGTCCGCAGACCAGAAGCGGCTTTTTCAGCCTTTCGGCCAGCTGAGCCACCACCTGACCAAGGAACACGAGGGGACCGGACTCGGTCTGACGCTGTGCAAGAGCTTCGTGGAGATGCACGGCGGTCACATCCGGGTGGAGAGCTCGCCGGGGCGGGGGAGCACCTTCACCTTCAGAATTCCGGTCCGCTACGAGAAGGGCAGCTGACGATGATCTTGATCGTCGACGACAACGACACGAATCGCAGGCTTTGTCGCGCCATTCTTGAACAGATCGGCTACCAGACCCGGGAAGCCGACAACGGAATAGAAGGACTGCAGTCGGTTCGGATGGAGCTGCCGGAACTGATTCTGCTCGATCTGCAGATGCCCGTGATGGACGGGGTGGAGACCCTGAAACGCCTCAAGGCCGACCCGGCCACCCGGGGCATCCCCGTCGTGGCACTGACTTCCTATGCTATGAAAGGCGACCGGGAGCGATTTCTGGCAGAGGGGTTTTCGGGTTACATCTCCAAACCGCTCGACATCGATATCTTCCTCGAAGTGGTGCGGCGTCTGGCGCCCCTGCGAAGACGTTGAGCGGCGTACCGGACACAAAAGGGACTGAATTATATTCTGTCCCCGGGAGTCTTAACATTTGTCCCCGGAGGCAGTCTGACCGTGAACGTGCTCCCCTGTCCTCGATCCTGAGGAGCGTCCAGAAACTGCTACCGTGAACGCGGCCACCCCGCGGGGTGCGGCGATGCGAAACGCCCGACGGCTTCAACCCTGTTGCCGCGATTTGAGCAGGAGCGCCACCTTCTCGAGCAACTGCTCCATCCGGACCGGTTTTTTAATGAAATCGTCGGCTGCCAGATCCCGGCGCGGCGCACCGGCAGCGTACTCGTGATAGGCACTCATCGCCAGGATCGGGATGCCGCGCGTTCGGGCATCGCTCTTCAACGCCTCGCTGAGTTCGAGCCCGCTCATCGCCGGCATGAAAACGTCCATCAGGATCAGTTCAGGGAGAAAATCCCGCACACTCTCCAGCGCTTCCTCACCATCGGCCGCGAATTCCACGGTGTAGCCGCCGGCCTTGAGATATGCCCCGACGATCCTCGCGTTTTTCGGATCGTCGTCGACCACCAGGATGACCGCATCAGACATGACCGCTCTCCCCCCCCAGGCGTTCCCCCGCCCCGCCGGCAAGCAGCCGCCGCACCACCCCCAGAAACGTGTCGATGTCCAACGGCTTTGAGACGTACTCCACGAATCCGGCCCTCAGCAGCCGCTCCCGGTCCCCGACCATCGCGTAGGCGGTCAGGGCCACCACCGGAATCCCGCGGGTGGCGGGGTCGGCCTGAAGATGCTTCAGCGCCTCCAGACCGTCCATCACCGGCATCTGGACGTCCATCAGGATCAGCGCCGGCAATCCCCGGCGGGCCGCCTCCAGGCCTTCCGCCCCGTTCGCCGCCTCCTCGACCTGGCAGCCCTCCCCCGCGAGTATGGCGCGGCAGACCCTTCTGTTGGTGGCGTTGTCGTCGACGATCAGGATTCTCATCGGTCGCTCACGCGGGGACGGCTGCGGGATCCGCCCCCGGCTGATTCCCGCCGGAGCCGAATTCGGCCCCCGGCGGACGCAGGGGCACTCTGAGGGTGAACGTGCTCCCCTGCCCGGGCGCGCTCTGCACGGTGATGCTGCCTTTGTGCAACTCCACGAACTTCTTGCAGAGCGCCAACCCGAGCCCGGTGCCCTCGTGCCGCTTCGTCAGGTGGTGGCCCAGCTGCTTGAAAGGCTGGAAGAGTTGCTGCTGCTCCTCGGGCGTCATGCCGATGCCGGTGTCGGAAACCGCCATTTCGACATGATCGTCGCCGGCGCCCCGGAGCTCCGCGGTCCGGATGCTGACCGCCCCCCCGTCCGGGGTGAACTTCATCGCGTTCGACAGCAGATTGAAGACGACCTGCTTGATCTTCCGCTCATCCCCGTACACCCGGATCGAGCCCGCCGCCGATTGCGCCTCGAGCCGGATTCCGTGTTTGAGCGCCTTTTCGCGGAACAGGGAAAGGCTGCCGACGACGAGATCCGACAGGTCGAACTCGGCGGGCTCGAACTCCATCTGCCCGGCCTCGACCTTGGAGAGATCGAGGATGTCGTTGATCAGGCTCAGCAGGTGCTGCCCGCTGCTCAGGATATCGCCGACGTACTCCTTCTGGTCCCCCGCCAACGGCCCGGCCATGCCCCGCGCCATCAGGTCGGAGAAGCCGATGATCGCGTTCAACGGGGTGCGCAACTCGTGGGACATGTTCGCCAGAAAGTCGGACTTCGTCCGGTTCGCGGCCTCGGCTTCCTGCCGGCGCAGTTCAAGCTCCTGGTTCAGGTGGCGCAGTTCCCGGTTGGCGTCCTTCAGTTTCCGGGTTCTTTCGAGAACACTCTCCTCGAGCCCCTCGATGAGCCGGGCATTTTCGATGGCGCCGGCCGCCTGGTTGGCGAAGATCTGGCAGAGCTTCACCCGGTCCTCGGTGAAATGGTCATCCTGGCCGCCATAGAAATTCAAGACCCCGATGCACCGGTCGCGACCGGAGATCAGCGGCACCGAGAGAACCGCGGCATACCCGCGTTTCTCGGCTTCCTCACGCCACGGACCGACGAGAGGGTCGACAAGGCTCGCCTGGACGGGGGCGTGGCTCCGGATCGCGATCCCGGTCGGCCCCTGGCCGAAAGGCGAATCGTCCCACGTCACCCGGATGCCCGTCAGAAAGCCGTCCTCGAAGCCGGCATGCGCGGCCGGCCTGATCTCGAACGAGTCTGCTTCGACCAGGCCGAGCCAGCACATCCTGAGGTCGAAAACGGCGATCGCGATGTCGCAGATCTCCTGATAGACCTGCCGGGTGTTCGCGGCGAGCAGCAGCGTGTTGGACGCAGCATTGAGCGCAGTCAATTGGCCGCTGTAGCGCGCCTCGCGTTCAACCAACTCCTCTTCCGCGTGCTTGCGGCCGGTGATGTCCTGGATGGTTTCGATCGCGGCGATGACCGCACCATCGCTCCCGCGGATGGGTGCCGCATCAAAGACGATATAGCGGTCCCTGCCGTTGAGGTTGCCGTACCACCCCTCGCCTTGGAGCCCTTCGGGCGTCAGCACGGACTTGGAGACCTTGGCATAGAGCCCGGCGAAAGGGACTTTGCCCTGGTCGAGGACGATGTCGGCAAGAGCCGGGCGCTGCTGCGGATAAAACGGCCGCCACTGCCCGGTGGTGCCGATCATCGCCGCCGCGGGAAAGCCCGTCAGTTCTTCGCAGGCCTTGTTCCAGACGATGACCTCGTGCCGGGTATCGATGACGAACATGGCGACGCTGGTACTTTGGATCAGATTGTCGGTGAAGGTTCTTTGTTCCAACAACGATTTTTCCGCCAGATTTCGTTCGGTCACGTCCTTTGCGACGAACACGGAGCCCCGGCGCACGCCCTGATCGTCGAGCGGGTAGACGCTCGTATCGTACTGCCGTCCCTGGAAGGTCGCCGTTCCGGGCATGGCGCTGATATCGCCAACTGCCCCGGCGCGCCGCGCAAATCCTTCGTCGTTCGGCAATTCGTAGAATTTCCGCCCGATGCTCGCCCGATAGCCCCCGAAAGCCCGGGCGGCCGCGCTGTTCAGGCGCAGCACCGTGTGGTCGAACGCGTTGATGGTGACTAGGTCGGTGATCGCGTCGAACGTCTCTTCCCACTCCTTCTTGCCCGCGGCGACCCCCCGGAAGAGCCTGCGGTTTTCCAAGGCCAGCCCGACCTGGCTGGCGATGGCCTCGAGCAGGCGCACTTCCGATTCGCCCGGGTGCACGCCGGGCTCCAGGTACATGGTCATCACGCCGAGGACGTCTTCGTGGCTCTTGATGGGGATCACCACGTGGCCATGGCTGACCATGCCCGGGTATTGGACCGTGTGCTCCACGCCGCTGCACCCGGTGGTCACGATGACCCTGCCGGTTTCGGCGCATCTGCCGCACAGACAATGGCCGAGGCCGATCTGTTGCTCCGAGTCCACGAGCGTCGGCGAGATGCCGATGTACGCCGCCCGGTTCAGTATTGCGGGGTCCTTCTCGTCTCTCAGGAAGATGACCCCGATCTTCTTGAACTCGAGAAAACCCAGCGAGAGCGTCGTTTCGAGCACCCGCTGCAGCATCTCGCCCGGGTCGGCCGTGTTCGCGATGATGTGCGCAATCGCGTTGAGCGTGCTCAACTCCTGGATCCTGGCCGTCAGTTCCGACTGGCTCTCCTGCAGCGCGGCAGTGCGCTCCTCGACCCGTTGCTCCAGCTGATCGTGCGCCCGGCTCAATTCGAGCGTCTGCTCCTGCAGCAGCCGGGCCTGCTCCTGAATCCTCAGCTGGGTCTTGACCCGCGCCAGCAACTCCCGGCTCTGGAACGGCTTCGGGATATAATCCAGGCCCCCGGCGTTGAATCCCTGGATCTTGTCCTCGATCTCCGCCTGACCGCTCATGAACAGCACCGGGATCTCGCGGGTGGCACCCTCGGCTTTCAGGCGGCGGCAGGTCTCGTACCCGTCGATCCCCGGCATCTGCACGTCGAGCAGGATCAGATCCGGCCGGACAAGCCGGGCGGTTGCCAGGCCCTCCTCGCCCGAATGGGCGGTCAGCGCGGCCAGGCCCTGCATCCCCAGGATCTCGGCGACCACGCCGGAATACCCGCGGTCGTCGTCGATGATCAGGACGGTCTGCCGTGGCGGGCCGGCCGTGTTCAGGGCGTTCTCAGGCGGGTTTTCCATCGTTCCCGGCGCTCGGTCCCGCCGGCTGCGGCGGGCCGTCCTGCGGCAGTTCGAACCAGAAATCGCTTCCCACGCCGACCTCGCTCTCGACGCCGATCTTGCCGCCGTGGGCCTCCACGACCATCTTGCAGAAGGTCAGTCCCAGGCCGCTGGAGTACACGATCCCCTGCTGCCGGGCCGTCCCCTGCCAGAATTTGTCGAAGACCTTTCCCCGGTGTTCGGGCAGGATGCCGAAGCCGTTGTCACGGACGCTGCAGCGGACCCAGCCCTCGCGCACCGTCAGCGTGATATCGACCTTCCCGGTGGCGGCGGGCACGAACTTGAGCGCGTTCCCAACCAGATTCTGCACCAGCCGCGTCAGCAACTGCGCGTCGCCCCTGACGGCAGCCGGCTGCCCGGGCAGGGCGAGCGCGATCTGTCGCTCGCCCCGCAGCGCTTCGAGCCGGGAGACCACCTCGCGGGCGATCGTGCCGAGATCGCACGGCGCGATGTTCAGCTGCATCTGTCCGGATTCCATCTTGCTGACGTCGAGCACCGCGCTGCTCATCTCGACCAGCAGATCGGTGGATTTGATGATGAGCCCGACGTAATCCCGGCCTTTGTCGGAAAGGGTGTTCTTCTCGGAGCGTTCGAGCAGGATGGCGAACGACGAGATCGCCGTCAGCGGATTCCGCAGGTCGTGCACGATCATGTGCACCAGGTTGTCGCGGAGCGCTTCGAGCTCCCGCAGCCGCTCGTTGCTCTCGAGCAGGGTCCGGTTCCTCGCTTCCAGTTCAACCTGCAGCCGCCGGATCTCGAGGTGAGTCGCGACCCGCGCCAGCACTTCGTCGATCTGAAAGGGCTTGGTGATGTAGTCGACGCCCCCGGCGCGGAAAGCCTGAACCTTGTCCGCCGCGTCGCTCAGGGAGCTCAGGAAGATGACGGGGATCTTGGCGAGCGTTTCGTCGGCCTTCAGGCGCTCGCAGACCGCATAACCGTTCAGATCCGGCATCATGATGTCGAGCAGGATCAGGTCGGGGGGCTGCTCGGCCGCCCCCGCGAGGGCCTCCGGGCCGCCGGGAAACTCCCGCACCCGGTACCCCTGTCCCCGCAGGATCCCCACCAGCAGCCGCACGTTGGCCGGGACATCGTCGACCACCATGATCGTGGCTTCGGATGCCGTCGTCGTCATGATCGCCCTCTCCTGTTGCCACCGGCAGGCTGCTGAAAAAGGTTCTTCCACGGCCTGAATCCCGGTGCGCCGGTTCGGCCTAGTAAACGCCGACCGGTCGGAAAACGCAAGCCTGCGGCGCGGCGCCTCAGCGCATCGACAGCGATATGCGCCTGCGCTGCAGGTCGACCTGCAGCACCGTCACCTGCACCCGCTGCTGCACTTTGACCACCTGCGCCGGATCCTTCACGAACCGGTTCGCCAGCTGGCTGACGTGGACCAGCCCGTCCTGGTGCACGCCGATGTCCACGAAGGCGCCGAACGCCGTGACGTTGGTGACGATCCCGGGAAGTTTCATGCCCGGGGCCAGGTCCTCGATCTTGTCGATGCCCTCCGTGAAGGAGAAGACCTCGAACCGCTCGCGCGGGTCGCGGCCGGGGCGCTCCAGCTCGGCGAGGATATCGGTGAGCGTCGGCAGGCCGACCCGTTCGTCGACGTACCGGGCCGGGGTTATCCGCTTGCGCAGCCCGTCGTCGCGCAGCAGATCGGCCACCGCGCACCCGAGGTCTGCCGCCATCCGCTCCACCACCGGGTAGCTCTCGGGGTGCACGGCGCTGGCATCCAGCGGGTTCGCCCCCTCGCGCAGCCGCAGGAACCCCGCCGCCTGCTCGAAGGCCTTGGGCCCGAGACGCGGCACGCCCAGCAGGTCGGCGCGCGCGGTGAACGGGCCGTGCGCGTCCCGATGGGCCACGATGCTCCGGGCGAGCGACGGGCCGAGACCGGAGACGAAGGAGAGCAGCCGCGCGCTCGCGGTGTTGAGTTCCACGCCGACCTGGTTCACGCAACTGGCGACCACGGTGTCCAGCGTCTGCTTGAGCGCGTGCTGTTCGACGTCGTGCTGGTACTGCCCGACGCCGATGGACTTGGGGTCGATCTTGACCAGCTCGGCGAGCGGGTCCATCAGGCGCCGGCCGATCGAGACCGCGCCGCGCACCGTGAGGTCCTGATCGGGGAACTCCTCGCGGGCGATCTCGGAGGCGGAATAGATCGAGGCGCCGCTTTCGTTGACCATCACCACCGGCACGGCGGCGGGCAGCCCGAGCCCGCGCACGAACGCTTCGGTCTCGCGCCCGGCCGTGCCGTTGCCGATCGCGATCGCCTCGACGTTGTGGCGTTCGCACCAGCCGCGGATCTTCGCGGCCGCCTCCTCCGCGGCGCGCGCCGTCTCGAAGTGCGGGTAGACGACGCCGGTCTCCAGCAGCTTGCCCTGGCGGTCGAGGCAGACGACCTTGCAGCCGGTGCGAAAACCCGGGTCGATCGCCAGCACGGCCCGGCCGCCCAGCGGCGCGGCCAGCAGCAGCTCGCGCAGGTTCGCGGCGAAAACCCGGATCGCCTCGCGGTCCGCGCGCTCCTTGAGGGCCAGGCGGCTTTCGGTCTCCATCGCCAGCGAGAGCAGCCGCTTGTAGCCGTCCTCGGCGGCGAGCCGCACCTGCTGCGCCGCGGCGCCCTCCCCCTTCACGAAGAGTCCGTGCAGCAGCGCGAGCGCCTCCTCCTCGGGGGCGACGATCCGCAGCGTCAGAAAACCCGCTTTTTCGCCGCGCCGGATCGCGAGAATGCGGTGCGACGGCGCGCTCGGGGCCGGCTCCTGCCACGCGAAGTAGTCGCGAAACTTGGCGCCCTCCTCCTCCTTGCCGGCCGTCACCCGGGCCCGCAGCACGCCGCCGCGGGCGTAAAGCTCGCGCATCCGCGCCCGGGCCGCCGGGTCCTCGCTGATGCGCTCGGCAATGATGTCGCGGGCGCCGGCGAGGGCCTCCGCGGCCGAAGTCACGCCCTTTTCGGCGTCGATGAAGGCCGCGGCCTCACGGGCGGGGTCGATCGATCCCTGGGCGAACAGCAGGTCCGCCAGCGGTTCGAGCCCCCGCTCCCGCGCGATAGTGGCCCGCGTGCGCCGCTTGGGGCGATGCGGCAGATAGATGTCCTCGAGCAACCCGAGGGTCTCCGCGGCGTCGATCTGCGCGCGCAACTCATCGCTCAGCAGCCCGCGCTCCTCGAGCGAGGCCCGGATCGCCTCGCGGCGCTTGTCGAGTTCGCGCAGCCGCTCGAGTCCCTCGCGGATCGCCTCCACGGCGACTTCATCGAGCGTGCCGGTGGCCTCCTTGCGGTAGCGGGCGATGAACGGCACCGTCGCTCCCTCGTCGAGCAAGGCGGCCGTCGCCGCCACCTGGTCCGGACGCAGGCTCAGCTCCCGGGCCAGGCGGGCCAGGTGGCGCTTCGCGGCGGCGGCGGGTGCCGGGTTCATCGCTTCGTTCCTGTCCAAGCAGCCGTGCCCCCTCTTGAAATCCTGATTGTCCAACCGTGCCCGGGTGGCGTAGCGGTGGCGTATTCTCCCGACCTTGAGGCATCGTGTCAATTCCAGCCGGAGCTTCGCGATCAGGCTCGGGCTCGGGCCGGAAAGATCGATTGTCGCGGCGTCCGAGAGCGGGCATACTCGAAACCATGCAACATGCACCGGGAACCACCAGGCGTCATTCCGACATCTTCCGCCGGATCATCGGGCTTGGCGCGATCAAGAGCACGATGGTGGCCACCCTCGCCATGGGACTTATTTCGCTGGGTTTCGCCGTCGTCATCATGCTGGCCTTTCATCGGCTGTCATGGATGGGGGTCTTCATCTCAGGCGCCATTCCGCTGGTCCTGGTCCCGCTGCACTGGTACCCCTTCTCCCGCGTCTCCGAGCAGCTCTCCGCCACGGAAATCCTGCTGCGCAAGAGCGAGGGGAAGTACCGCTCCATCCTCGAAAAGATGAATGAAGCCTACGTCGAGGTCGACCGGGGCGGCGCGCTGACCTTCTTCAACGACTCGTTGTGCCGGATTTCCGGCTACAGCCGCGACGAGTTGGAGCGGCGACGAATCGCGGAGTTCACCGGAAGCCGCGACTTCCGAAAGCTGGTCGTCCGCGCCGGGCGGACGACCAGCGAGGAAGCGATCGGTACCGTCTACGATTTCCCGATCACCGCCAGGGACGGCGCGACCCGCCACCTGGACATTTCGTTCTCCCAGTTGCACGACGAGCAGAACCGGTGGTGCGGCTTCCACGCCGTGCTGTTCGACGTCACGGAGAAGATCGTCGCGGAGCGTGAAAAGCGGGCGATCGAGAACCAGCTGGCGCGGGCGCGGCGGATGGAGTCGCTCGGCATCCTGGCGGGCGGCGTGGCGCACGACCTGAACAACATCCTGTGCGGCATCGTGATGTACCCGGACCTGCTGCTGCTCGACTGCGCCGAGGAGGGCGTCCTCAGGACCTCGCTGCTGGAGATCAAGAAGTCCGGCGAAAAAGCGGCGACCGTCGTCCAGGACCTGCTGACCCTCTCCCGCCGGGGCGTCCTGGTGACCGACGTGGTGAATCTGAACGACATCGTCGCCGAGTACCTGCGGAGCCCGGAATTCGCCCAGCTCAACCTGAGCTTTCCCGGCATCGCGGTCACGACGGCCTTCGACCCGGACCTGCTGAACATCGAGGGGGGGGCGCTCCCGCTGTACAAGTCGGTCATGAACCTCGTGCTCAACTCGTTCGAGGCGATCACCCCCCCGGGGGCGGTTTCCCTGACGACCGAAAACCGGTACCTGGACCTGCCGCTGCGCGGCTACGACCACGTGAAACCCGGGGAATACGTCACCCTCACGGTCGCCGACACCGGCGCCGGGATTTCCCCGGAGGACCGCGAGCGGATCTTCGAACCGTTCTACACCAAGAAAGTCATGGGGCGCAGCGGCACGGGGCTGGGCATTGCCGTCGTCTGGGGCACGGTGAAGGACCACCAGGGCTACATCCTCGTCGAGAGTCAGCTCGGCAAGGGCAGTTCGATGGTGCTCTATTTCCCCGCGAGCCGACGGGAGTCCGCCGCGCGCGAGCCGGCCCCGGGCGGGGGGTACCCCGGCGGCCACGGCGAGTCGATACTGGTCGTCGACGACCTGCCCGAGCAGACGACGCTGCTCGCGCGCATGCTCGAGCGCCTCGGCTACTGCGTCCACGCGGTGCAGAGCGGGGAGGCCGCGGTCGAGTACCTGAAAACCGGCGCGGCCGACCTGATGATCCTGGACATGATCATGGACCCGGGCCTGGACGGGCTGGACACGTACCGCCTCGTCCGGGCGCTGCGCCCGCAGCTGCGGGTGATCATCACGAGCGGCTTCTCCGAAACGCACCGCGTGCGGGAGGCGCTGGCGCTGGGGGCCGGCCCCTACGTCAAGAAGCCCTACCGAATCGACCAGCTCGCCAGGATCGTGCACGAGGCGCTCGCGGTCGGGTCGAAACCCGCCTAAACCTGACCGCTCCGCTCCGTTGATCTTTCCGGGACGCCGCGGTAAGTTTCAGCGCGGATGACGGTAAATACAGACTGAATTCGGCGGTTAAACACCCGGGGCGGCCGAATGCAGGGAGGGCAGCGTGCAGGAGATGCTCCAGTATCACGTCCTGAGGAAAGACGACCTCGACGGCCTGATCACCCGTCTGGCCAAGCTCCAGCCGCTGGCGGCGCCGGTGGCCAAGGGCAGCGGAACCTTCGCCTTCGCGCACGTGCACGCCGCGCGGGAGATCGCGCTGGAGTACGTGCCGACCATCCTGCCGCCGAAGAAGTACTTCCTCCCGGCGCGCGAGACGCTGCTGAACTTCGACGTGCGCCGCGGGATGCACATCGAGACCGTCGGCAACGACGAACCGCTGACCCTCTTCGGCGTTCACACCTGCGACATCGCCGGCATCCAGTGCCTGAACATGGTCTTCTCCGAGCGGCCGCGCGACTACAACTACCTGCTGCGCAAGCGCCGGATCACGGTGATCGGCCTGGAGTGCAACCGCTACTGCGACGAGTTCGCCAACTGCGCGCTCGTGGGGGCGAGCCTGCCCAACGGCGGGTACGACCTGTTCCTGACCGACCTCGGGGACCACTTCGTCGTGCACGTGAACACGCAGGCCGGCGACGACATCGTCGACGCCGTGAAGTACTTCTCCCCGGCGACGCCCGGCCACCTCGAGGCCCTGCGGGCGCTGCGCGAGAAGAAACGCGGCATCTTCCGCAACGAGGTCGCCGTCGACCCGCGCAAGCTGCCGGCGCTCTTCGCGCGGGCGCTCGAACACCCCGTCTGGCAGGACCTGGAAGCCCGCTGCCTGGCCTGCGGCAACTGCACGATGGTCTGCCCGACCTGCTACTGTTTCGACGTGCGCGACGAGTTCCGCATCGATCTGGCCACGGGCCGGCGCATCCGCTCCTGGGAGTCCTGCCAGAGCGAGCCGTTCGCGCTGGTCGCCGGCGGCGAGAACTTCCGCAAGAGCCGCGGCTCGCGCCAGCGCCACCGCTACTATCGCAAGCTCGCCTACCCGGTCGAGAAGTACCACCGCTTCTTCTGCACCGGCTGCGGGCGCTGCAGCCGCACCTGCATGGCGGGGATCAAGCTCAAAGAGACCCTCAACACCCTCGCCTGGGGCCAGGAGGGCGAGCGGCCATGAATCGCGTGCACCTCCCCGAGTCGAACTGGCAGACGCGCCCGGCGCGCATCCTGCGCACGCGCCAGATGACCGAGCACGAGAAACTCTTCGAGATCGCCCTCGGCGGCGGCCGCACCCTCGACTACGAGCCCGGGCAGTTCATCATGATCTCGCTTTTCGGGGTCGGCGAAATCCCGATCTCGATCGCTTCCTCGCCGACCGTGCGCTCCTCCTTCGAAATCTGCGTGCGCGCCGTCGGCAAGGTCACGCGCGCGCTGCACCGGCTGGAGGCGGGCGACGAAATCGGCGTGCGCGGCCCCTACGGCCACGGCTTCCCGATCCGCATCCTCGAGGGCAACGACCTGGTGATCATCGCGGGGGGGCTGGGCATCGCGCCGCTGCGATCCCTGATCCGCTACGTGCTCGACAACCGGCGCGACTTCGGCAAGACGCACATCCTGCTCGGCTGCCGCACCCCGGAGGACATCCTGTTCGCCGACGAGATCGACGGCTGGCGCCGGCGCATGGACGTGCACTACGAGTGCACCGTCGACCGGGCCGCCCCGGAGTGGACCGGCCAGATCGGCCGCATCACGACGCTGATCCCCGGCGTCGACATGGAGGCCGACCGCACGTTCGCGGTGGTCGTCGGCCCGCCGGTCATGTACAAGTTCGTGATCCGCGAACTGCTGGCCAAGAACATCCCGGAGCAGCAGATCCTGCTGTCGCTGGAGCGGCATATGAAGTGCGGGATGGGCAAGTGCGGGCGCTGCCAGATTCACAATTTCTACTGCTGCCAGGATGGTCCGGTGTTCAACTACGCCGACGTCAGATGGATGCCGGAGGCCTTTTGAACAGCACCCGTATCCCGTCCAGGCTTCGGGGTCCTGCCGCTGCGGACCTCCATCGTGCTCACTTCGTTCCGCCGATGGAGACCTCCCCTCCGCGTCACCCCTCCGCTATCACCGTCTTTGGAAGGAGCGGTGACGGGGCGGTGCTGGGTGGTCGCATGGCGGAGCCCGAGGGACCCGGAGCGTCCGCACCGGAGCGTCCCCGCAGGGGCGAAGCGTGCTGTTTGAGCCCGCAGGGCGAGTTGCACGCTTCGAGCGCAGGGGCGGACAGGCTCCGGTCGAGGGCGCAGCTAGCGGCCGCCCGGCACCGCCCCGCCACCGCTCTCTCACGGACGCGCTCCATGGTGGAGGAAGGAATCGCATGAGACGACCGAAGACGGCGTTTTTCGATCTGTCGTGCTGCGAAGGGTGCCAGCTGCAGGTGGTCAACGCCGGCGAACTGCTGCTGGAGATCGTGAACCTGGTCGACATCGTCGAGTTCCGCGAGGCGATCTCCGAGAAGTGGGACGGCGCTCTCGATGTCGCCTTCGTCGAGGGCAGCGTCACCGACGAGCACGCGGCCACGCGGCTCAAGGCGATCCGCGCCCGCACGAAGACCCTCGTCGCCCTCGGGTCGTGCGCGACGACCGGCGGCGTCAACGGCATGAAGAACGCGCTCGACCTGACGGAGGTCGGCCGCATCGTCTACGGCGAGGACCGGCGCCTCTTCCCGACGACGGCGACCCGCGCGCTGCACCAGGTGGTGCCGGTGGAATACTCGATCCACGGCTGTCCGCTCTACCTCCCCGAGTTTCTCACCGTGCTCAAGTGCATCCTCTCGGGGATCCCGTACACGGTGCCCGACCAGGCGGTCTGCACCGAGTGCAAGCGCAACGAGAACGTCTGCCTCTACGACCGGGGGGTGACCTGCCTCGGCCCGGTGACCCGCGCCGGCTGCAACTCCTGGTGCGTCAACAACGGCAACATCTGTTACGGCTGCCGGGGCCTGGTCAGCAACCCGAACGAGAAGGGGATGCTCAAGGTGCTCACTGCGCACGGCATCAGCCTGGAGCACGTCGTCAAGAAGATGGAGATGTACAACCGCTGCCGGGAGGAGGGCCGGTCATGAACGCGAGCGGCGAATCAACCCCGCCCCGGAACCTCGGCGTGAAGGTCGAGTACCTCACGCGCGTCGAGGGCCACGGGAACATCGTGGTCGAGGTCAAGGACGGCGTGCTCGCGGCCTGCCGCTTCGACATCGTGGAGTCCCCGCGCTTCTTCGAGGCGCTGCTGCGCGGCCGCTCGATCTTCGAGGCGCAGCACATCACCAGCCGCATCTGCGGCATCTGCGCCTGCGCGCACTCGCTGACCTCGATCCAGGGCGCCGAGGAGGCGCTCGGCGTCATCCCGTCGGCGCAGACGATCGCGCTGCGCCGCCTGCTGCTGGATCTGGAATTCATCGACTCGCACGTGCTGCACATCTACCTGCTCGCGTTGCCCGATCTCGTCGGCGCGAAGAGTTTCCTGCCGCTGGTCGCCTCCCACGAGAAGGTCGTCCGCCGCGCGCTGCGGATGAAGAAGACCGTCAACCAGCTCTCCGACGTGCTGGTCGGGCGCCACGTCCACCCGATCTCGGCGATCATCGGCGGTTTCACGAAGATCCCCTCCGAGCGCGATCTCGAGCAGATGCACGAGTCGCTGATCGCGCTGCGCCCCGACATGGAGGCGACGGTGGCGCTGATCGCCTCGCTGAGCTTCCCGGATTTCGAGCGCCCGACCGAGTACGTCGCGCTGACCACCGACGACGGCACCTACCCGCTGCTCTCGGGGGACATCGGCTCGACCGACGGCGTGCGCCTCGCGAAGAAGGAGTACCGGCGCGCGACCAACGAGAAGGTCGTGCCGCACTCGAGCGCCAAGCACACGCACCTCTCGCGCGAGTCCTACACGGTCGGCGCGCTGGCGCGCTTTAACCTGAACCACGACAAGTTGCTGCCGCGCGGCAAGGAGGCGGCGCGGGTGCTCGGGCTCAAGGCCCCCTGCCACAACCCCTTCTTGAACACCGTGGCGCAGACGGTCGAGGCGGCGCACTGCCTCGAGGAGGCGATCGGGCTGGTCGGCGGCCTGCTCGAGCATGGGATCGACGCCGGCGAGGCGCTGGTCGTCGGCATCAACGAGTCCAACCGGATCCCGGTGCACGCCGGCGAGGGCGTCGGCGCGATCGAGGCGCCGCGCGGGATCCTCTTCCACCGCTACCGGATCGACGCGGCGGGAATCATCACGGATGCCGACTGCGTGATCCCGACGAACCAGAATCTCGCGAGCATCGAGCAGGACATGCGCGCCTTCGTGCCCGGCATCCTGCACAAGAGCGACGCGGAGGTCACGCTCGGGCTGGAGATGCTGGTGCGCTCCTACGACCCCTGCATCTCCTGCTCCACGCACCTGGTCCGGCTGTAGGCGCGGGGCGCTTTGCCGCCCTGGCGGCGTTGCCTCGTCACCCCCTTGTGCGGCGTACAACTCGTACGCCTCCGCGGGGGATTCCTCGGACGCCTTGCCAGGACGACAAATCGCGCCCGCACCAAACACCAAACCATTCTGCGCGGGGCGCTTTGCCGCCCTGGCGGCGTTGCGCTCCTCGCGCCTGCCTGCGACGTACAACTCGTACGTCTCGGCATGCGCTTCGTCGCGCGCCTTGCCAGGACGAAAAATCGCGCCCGCACCAAACACTAAACCGTTCCGGCGCGGAGCGTTCCGATAACAATTCGCACTCAGAGAATCTGCCGGCTTCCCTGAGGAGAGTTCAACAAGACGACCCACTGGACGTGAGCCCGGATACTCCGTGCCTTTCGGTCCCCGCCTGCAATTGACTTTCACTCCGCTATCAGCAGAAAATGCTGAAATTCCATTCTGTTGTGGTTACCCATCGGATGGGGAGTCGCGCGATGAAGCAAAGGATTCCGTGAGGATGGCAAATCCGTTCTTCGATCACCCCATCCTGAACTCTCCACGATGCCAACCCGCAGCTGATGCGGCTGGCACTGAAACTAGCCACCGGCGCCGGCAAGACTACGGTGATGGCGATGATCATCGCGTGGCAAACCGTCAACGCGGTGCGGCGACCGCAGAGCAAGCGTTTCACGCGCGGCTTCCACAACCGGGGCAGGGCGACGGACAAGAACTTCTGCATGGTGCTGTGAGCTGGTGGAAAGAGACTGATCACGCTGCTACAGTTTGTCCTGAAGGGGGATTAGAAATGACCCACCAGTTCAAGATCATCGTCGAAAAGCATGCGGATGGCTATGTCGCCTATCCCATCGGCATGAAGGGCGTCGTTGTGGGCGAAGGCGATACCTATGAGACGGCGGTTTCGGACGTGGAATCGGCCATACGCTTCCACATCGAATCGTTTGGGGCCGACGCCTTTGATGCCGACATGCCGGTTCTCGAAGCTTTCGTCGCGGAGACCCAGGTAGCGGTTTGATGACCAAGTTCCCGGTCGATGCCCCGAAGGCAAGGGTATTGAGGGCGCTGGCGGCACTTAGGTTCAATCCCGTGAGGGAGGGGTCGCATATCTCTCTGGTTCGTGCCAACGCCGATTGAAGTCGGACTCCCCTGACCTTGCCCAACCATCTCACGTTAAGAAGTTCCACTCTGCGAACGATCTGCACCCCGGCCGGTATCAGCAGGGATGATTTCTTGAAGGCCTACGAGCAGTCATGATTGCTGCCGGGGCCCTCCACAACGACAACAAGTATTGACTATGTAGCCTCGCGTAGCTACATTGGTGTTATGAAAGTTGTTGGCGTCCGGGAACTCAAGAACCGACTGAGTGAGTACCTACGTCTTGTACGACAGGGCGAGGAGATTCTCGTCACCGACCGAGGTGCCGTCGTCGCCACGCTTCGTGAGCCGGGTCCGTCCACGTTGGAATCTCCCTATCCCGGCTTAATGATACTTGTCCGTCAGGGACGGGTGCGGCAGGGTTCGGAAAACCGCCCGGACTTGTATCCACGGTACGTCCCCTTCATGCCGAAGGGCGAAGTACTCAAGCTGCTTGATGAGGAGCGGGGCCCGCGTTGATCCTTTACGCGGAATCGAGCGCCATCCTCGCCTGGTTGCTTGGCGAGAATGGCTCAGCGGATTCCCGGGATGCGCTCGCCGGCGCAGAGCTCATCTTCACCTCCGATCTCACCTTGATCGAATGCGATCGTGTCATCATCCGGGCGACGACGCTCGGTCTGCTGACCGAGGCCGTCGCTGCCGATCGCAGGGCCACGCTACGACAACTGGCGGAGCATTGGATCGTGTTCCACGTCGACGAAGAGATAGTCGAGCGGGCACGCCACCCCTTTCCGAAGGAGCCCATACGGTCCCTTGACGCGATCCACCTTGCGACGGCGATTGCGGCACGCGCCGCGGTCCCCGGGGTCGCTCTCCTGTCGCTCGACGAGCGCATCCGGAGCGCGGCGCGTGAGTCGGGTTTCATTACTCTTCCCGGGGCCGACATCCAGGACGCCACTGCGTCTTTACCCCAAAGGTGAAGACACATATTTCGGCATGGGCAGTGGCGTGTTGGAGATATATTCCAGATCCGTCTTCGCAATAAATCTGATACTCCTGTTGTGGTAGGCCGAAGACCCTGCCCATCGCCCGCATCCCGGCGTTGTTGTGATGCCTGCGATCGGGACGTACACTACCATCCCATGTTGCACTGGTTCCGCGACCACCGCCTCGCCGAGAAAGGGCACAAGACCTTCCTCGACGCCTACGGGGCGACAAGCGAGGCCGAGTTCTTCGCGGTGGCGACCGAGGAGTTCTTCGACCGCCCCCTGGCGCTGCAGAAGCACAGCTCCGAGCTCTATCGCGTTCTCAGCGCCTACTACCGCCAAGACCCGGCAGGACGCACCAATCGCGCATGCCGCAGTCAGGGTCTCTCTGGAATCTGACGGTTCTTCTGTTATGGCGAACCGAAGATTCTGGTCATCGCCCGCATGCCGGCATCCACCCGCCGCGCCCAGCCCGGGCCTCGGTTCCGGGCATCCTTGAACGCTTCTTCCAGCCCCTCGGGATCGAGAGCAGCGAGTGCCCTTTGGAGATCGTACGATTGTTCCAAGTCCTTCTGCGTCTTCAGGGGGACGCCCCGGCGCTCCTGAGAGACGATCAGTTTGTGTACAGCAAATCGAGCCGGTGCCGGTACGCGCACGAGCAACGCTTTTCTGCCCAGTGCCAGTGCTGGTTGCGGGCCTTCAATCAGGTAGTCGAGGAACCGCAAGGGGATGGCGGGGACAGCGAATTGCCGCAGCATCACACGCTTGCTGTAGTCCCGGCCGACGAGCGGGGTGAGAAACTCGACCTTGAACTCCCCACGGCGAGATTGGAAGCGCGAACCGTGCAAGGCGGGATCGGCCTCGGCCATCGGAGAGAATCCCATCTCCAGACGTCCGAGGGCGGTTTCGGGGCGGACCACCTCGGGGACAACGGCTATGGGCAGGGTTTGGCCCGCAATGTCGAGATCGGCGGTGATGGCCGAAGCCGACGGCAGTTTCACTCCCAGCAGCCCGGCGATGCAGCGGTAGGCGACGGTACCCACCAGCACGCCACCCACGCGGAAGATCCCGTCGGCTACCAGGGCTGCGAGAACCCGCCATTCCACGGGGTCAAGCCGGGGCAGTTCGGTGCCGCGCAGCATCATGGCAGTGGCGTCGATGTCTTCCCGCTGGGAGGCGGTCTCCTTCTTTGACCGGCTGAAGCGCTCCATCACCCCCTGCATGTGCTGGTCAAAGGGACCGAGGTAGATCTGCCGGTTGACGCCGTCAGAAGTCCGCCCCTGGGCGTAGGCATACTTCCGCGCGCCGATCTCCTTTATCAGGAGGCTGAAGGACGACAGGGCGGCGAACCGATCCCCCGTTTCCAGGTCCAGGAGCCTTTCCAGAACCTGGGCATAGGCAGTACGTACCTGCAAGGGAAAAAGGGCGGGAACATTCTTACCATGCGGATCCATGTCTGTATGGTAATGTCGGCAGGTGGCGCCGTCAAGGAGATTACCATGCATGTTTGTGACTGCATGGTATGATGATCCCCGATTCAACCGGTCTCTTTCGGCTTGCAGCGCAATCCGGGGTGAAGATGAATATTTCGACATGCTGTGCCGGTGGCATGTGAATTTTTCACTTGCCCATTTTTCCCCTTGAGTTATCTTTACCTTAAAGATCGGGTCGGGAAACCAGGGAAGCGGGGAGGTGGATCATGGGACAGGCAGGGAAGCAGAATGGGCATTTCGACAATATCGCGGAGATCCTCCCGAAATCCGGTAAGGGGGTAACCCCGATCCGAGTCGTGCTCCAGCAAAAGGCCTCCCGCGAGGTCTCCACGATCGAGCCCAAGAGTTCGGTGTACGACGCGCTCAGCGAGATGGCCAGACGGAACATCGGCGCCCTGATCGTCATGGAGGGCGGGCGGGTGGTCGGGGTCGTCAGCGAACGTGACTACGCCCGCAAAGTGATCCTGATCGGCAAGAACTCCCACGAGACTACCGTCGCGGAGATCATGGGGACGCCGCCGGTGACCGTGACCACCACGACGACCGTCGGCGAGTGCCTGGCGCTGATGACCGAACGCTTCCTGCGGCACCTGCCGGTGGTCGACGAGGGACTGCTGGTCGGGATGGTCTCCATCGGCGACCTCGTGAAGGCCCTGCTCGCGGACCAGGAGGAGCGCCTCGGGCGGATCGAAGCCTACATCAGCGGCACCTACCCGGCCTGACCGCGGACCGCGGCGAACGGCGGCAGCTTCAGCACCTCGCCGAAGCTCGCGACGTGGTACGCGGCCTTCAGCTCTGGGCTGCGAAACGCGATCAGCGGCATCCCGACCGCCGCGGCGTGATCGACATCGACCTGCGTATCGCCGACGAAGACACCCTCTTCAGGGAGCACGCCGAAACGGGAGATGATCCGAAGCAACGCCTCGGGGTGCGGCTTCGGACGCTCCACGTCGAGCGCCGTCACCACCAGGTCGAAATGGCGGCGCAGGTCGAAGGTGTCGAGCACCGCCGCCATCGTCGACGTGCGGTTCGTGCTGATCGCCGTCAACAGCGGCGGGCGCACCGTCTCGAGGAACTCCCGCAGGTCCGGCTCGATTGCCATCTGCCGCAGGAACGGCGTGTAGTCGAGCGTGTGGCGGTAGTCGTTGACACCGTCGACATCCTGCGGCCACGCCCGGAACAGAAACGGCACCGATTCCGGCGCCGGGTGCGCGTGGACGAACGCCACCTCGTCCTCGGTCAGCGGCGGGCGGCCGAAGCGTTCGCGCAAGTGACCGTAGTACGCCCGATTGGCCTCGCGCGAGTCGAACATGACGCCGTCGCAATCCAGGACGACGAGTTTCAATGCAGTCATCTCCCCTCCCCTGCTGATCCGGACAGCCGCGGGCGATTCTACCAGAGCCCGACCGCAGAGCTCGTCCCCCGAGTGCCACCCGCCGCGCGCGTCTTGACTTGCCCGCTCGCCGGCACTACAAACTGGGGTGCGCCCCAACAGCGCAGGGAGGTAATCCATGATCTATCCGACAGCACTCCTGATCACCGCAGTCTTCATCGTCGGCTGCGCCGCCGCGCTGCCCACCCGGGCCGCGCAGGTCAGCGCGGCAGCCCCGCTCTTCGAGGCCGACTCCTCGACCGGAAAGATCGCGCTCGCGGACTTCCGGGGGAAGAAGAACGTCCTGCTGGCGTTCTACTTCAAGGACTTCACCAGCGGCTGAACGGCCGAGATGACGGCGTTCCAGGCGGACATCCAAGCCTTCGAACGCCTCAACACCCAGGTCCTGGGTGTGAGCCCCGACGACGTCGCGACCCACCAGCGTTTCGCCGAATCCCTCAAGCTGAGCTTCCCGCTCGTGAGCGACCCGGGCGGCAAGATCCAGGCCCTGTATGGAACGGGGCGGATCGCGTTCTTCATCGACACCCGGGGGGTGATCCGGCTGGTCATCGAGGGGATGCCGGACAACGCGAAAGTCCTCGCCGACATTGAACGGATCCTCAAGTGACAGCGCGGCGGCGGCCGGCGCCGCCGCCGACCCGGTCGCCGCCTTCCTGAGCTGGCTGCGCGTCGAGAAGAACTTCTCTCCCGCGACCATCAGGGCGTACACCGCCGACCTGGGTCAGTTCGCCCGGTTCTGCGCCGGTGTGGAACCGGCCGCCCCGGAGGCCGCCCGAAGACCGCCTCCCACGATCGACCCGGCGCTGATCACCCTGCGCACCGTCCGCGGCTTCCTTGGCGCGCTGAGCACCCAGGGGCTCAAGACCTCCTCGCTCGGCCGCAAGCTCGCCGCGCTGCGCAGCTTCTTCCGCTTCCTCAATCGGGAGGGTCTGCTGCAGGGCAACCCGGCGCGGCCGATCCGCGCGCCCGCGAAGTCGAAGTCGCTGCCGCCGGTGCTCACGGTCGACGAGGCCGCGCGGCTGCTCGAAACCCCGGGCGGCCCGCCGCGCAGCCCGCTGCGCGATCGCGCCCTGCTCGAACTTCTCTATTCGAGCGGCCTGCGCGTCAGCGAGTTGAGCGGGCTCAACCTCGAGGACCTCGATCTGCCGGGGGGCTCGGTGCGGGTGCGCGGCAAGGGGCGCAAGGAGCGGATCGTGCCGGTCGGCCGCAAGGCCGTCGAGGCGGTGCAGGCTTACCTCGCGCGGGAGCGTCGCGGCAACGCCGGCGAGGAGGCGGCCATCTTCCTCAATGTGCGCGACGGCGGCCGTCTGACCTCGCGCAGCGTCCACCGTCTGCTCGGCGCCCGCGCCTTGCGGCAGGGGTGGCCGAGGCGGATCTCGCCGCACGCGTTGCGCCACAGTTTCGCCACGCACCTGCTGGCGGGAGGGGCCGATCTGCGCGCCATCCAGGAGATGCTCGGACACCGCAGCCTCTCGACGACGACGCGCTACACGCGGCTGGACACCGAGCAGCTGACCCGCGTCTACGAAAGCGCTCACCCGCGCAGCAGGAAACGCCCGGCGGCGGAAGGAACCTAGCGGGAAACCAGTGCGGGCGGGACCCGCTTCCGGCCGACAAGTCTGCGGAGCAGTTCGAGGTTGACCGGATCCATCTGACGCCCGTTCTGCTCCTTCGGGGTTTCGATGATCTTCGGGACCCTGGCGAAACGCGGGTCGTTCATGAAGAGGCGAAAGCACTCCAGGCCGATCCGGCCTTGCCCGAGCTGTTCGTGACGGTCGAGGCGGCTGCCCCGCTCGCCCTTGGCGTCGTTGAGATGGATCGCCAGGACCCGGCCGGGCCCGACCGCCGCCTCGAGTTCCGACAGCGAACGGCGGTACGCGGCCGGCGTCGCGAGATCGTACCCGGCTGCAGAGGCGTGACAGGTGTCGAGGCAGACGCCGAGGCGGCCGCGGTTTCGAACCTGCCCGAAGATGGCGCCGAGGTGCGCGAAGTCCCCCGCCAGGACCGTCCCCGCGCCGGCGGTATTCTCGAGGCAGACCTTGGGCGCCCCGTCCTCGACCCGCTCCTCGATCCAGTCGAGCGACTCCGCGACGCGTGCCAGCCCGGCCTCGACCCCGGCGCCCATGTGCGCCCCGGGGTGGATGATGACGCAGGCCAGGCCCAGCGCGCCGGCCCGGCGAAGTTCATCGAGGAACGCCTGGCGCGAGCGTTCCAGAAGCGTCGGGTCCGGTGAGGCGAGATTGATCAGGTAGGAGCCGTGGGAGACCACCGGCGCGATCCCCGTCCTGACCTGTTCCGAGCGAAAGCGGGCCACCTCCTCGGGGGCGAGCGGGGCGCTCTTCCACCGGGTCGCGTTCTTCGTGAAGATCTGCATCACCGTGCAGCCGGTATCGACGCCACGCTCGAACGCCAGCGATACGCCGCCGGCCGTGCTGATGTGGGCCCCGACCAGGTCCGCCGACCTTCCGCCAGTCATTATAATCACCTCAGCCGGAGAATGAAAAAACGCTTGCCATCACCGACAACGAAGGTTAGCATGACAGATATTCCAGGACCACAACTTCATCCCGTATCACCTCGACCTCATCTTCCTGTACCAGACGACGCACGGGAGCAGGGCCGACGGCAGGACCCGGCTCCCGACAGAAGCGAGGAGGAACGAACATGAAGCATGCGAAAAGACGGAGAGGCAGCACCTCTCTCTTGCTCGCGGGTATGGTGGTGGCGCTGGTGTTGGTCGGCGTGCCTGCCCGGGGGGCCGAGGAGGCGCCCGCGCAGACTTTCGCCAATGCGGTGCCCGCCCGTTCCGAGGGGGTCGACACCGCCGCCACGGCGGCAGCCGCCGCCGAGGGCCAGCCCGACATCCCGGTTGCGCCGTCGAATTCGGCGGTTGAGTCCCAGCCCGAGGCAACACGGCCGGTCGCCGTCCCGACGAACGCGGCTTCGCCGGATGCTGGGGCGGCTGCCACCGAAGCTATCCCCGAGCGCGTCGAGACCGCCCCGGTGCTCGTCGGTCCGGACGACGACAAGCTCCTGAAGGAGGTCGAAAAGCACGTCGTCATCGTCCCCGCGGAGCCAGCCATCAAGATCGCCGAGCCGGCGTACGACATCCCGCTGGATCTCAACACAAAAGTGCTTGATTATGTAGAGATCTTCCAGACTACCCGCCGCCGCGGCTTCGAGGCCGGCCTGATCCGCGCGCGCAAGTTCGAGGCGCTGATGAAGCCGATCTTCGCGGAGCTCGGCATTCCGACCGATCTCTACTATCTCGCGCTGATCGAGAGCGGCTTCAACCCGAAGGCCTATTCGAGCGCCAAGGCCATGGGGGTCTGGCAGTTTATCTCCTCGACCGGCAAGCTCTACGGACTGCGCCGGACGGACTGGCTGGACGAACGCCGCGACCCCGAGAAGTCCACGCGCGCCGCCGCGCGTCACCTCAGGGACCTCTTCGACGAGTTCGGCTCCTGGCCCCTCGCATTCGCCGCCTACAACGCCGGCAGAGGCAGGGTCCAGAGGGCGATAGCCAAAGCCGGGACCAACGACTTCTGGTCGCTCGAATTGCCGGGGGAGACCCGCAACTACGTGCCGGCCTACTTCGCGGCGCTGATCATCGCGAAGGACCCCGAACGCTACGGCTTCCAGCTGGAGTATGAGCAGCTCGATCCGACCGAGATCATGGAGGTCGGCGGCGGGACGCGGCTCTCCCTGGTTGCCGCGCTCTGTCGCACCAGCGTCGACACCATCCAGGACCTCAATCCGGAGCTGCGCAAGACCTCCGTGCCCCCCGGGGGGAAGTACGCTTTGAAGATCCCGGCGGGGAAGACGGAGGCGCTGGTGGCGGGTCTCGCAAAGGTTCCGGCGGGAAGGACCACTGCGGGCCTGAGCACCTACCGCGTCACGCCGGGCGACACGCTTTTCTCGATCGCCCAGCGGTTCGGGACGTCTTCGGAAGCCATCCGGGAGGCCAGCCGCCTGAAAGGCAGCGACCTCAAGACCGGACAGGAATTGATCATCCCCGGATTGCGTCTCGCGGAGGCCCCGATCCCACGGGCCCCGGGGCGGGTGATGGTCTCCTCGACGCTGCCGCAGTCCTACCGGGTGCGCCCCGGCGACAACCCGTGGTCGATTGCCCGCCGCTTCAACATTCCGTTGCAGGACCTGCTGGCGTGGAATGATTTCAACTCCGACGCCGTGCTGAATGTCGGCCAGACCGTTGCGCTGCGCGAGTCGGCCAACGCCGGGGTCGGCACCGCGCGCGCGGCGCGCGGCGGACGGACCTATGAGGTGCGCCGGGGCGACAATCTCTGGCAGATCTCGCGCAAGTTCGACGCCCCGGTGGAGGAACTCCGGCGTCTGAATGGATTTGGGGCGGGACACGACCTGCATCCCGGCGACCGGGTGATCCTCCCGTAGCCGGTCGCCGAGAAGGGCCCATCTGCGGCGTTGGGCTTCGCCCTTCGTCGCTGCGGCGTGCACGAGCACGCCTCACTCCTCAGGACTCGCCCGCCTTGCACCTGGACCCTTCTCGGCGACCGGCCGTGCAAGCATCCCGCCTAGGCATTAACAAGAGACCCTCCCGGCAGTCAGCCGGGAGGGTCTCTTCGTCCGAATTCCAGGGGGTGCCTACTGGCCGTATCCGCCGCTCGCGGGGGGCGGAACGCTCCCGGGCGCTTCCATGCCGGGGGGAGTGCCGCGCGGATTCGCATCAGGCATCCCCGGCGGCCGCTTCATCATCTCCGGCTTCTCGGTGATCAGGGAAACAGCGTCGGTACCTGAAGCCAGCAACTCCATCGAGACATTGTCGGTTGTCGAGCGCACCACGCCGAACGGATGGACATCCTTGTTGAAATCGTACCTGGCGAGCACTTTTCCCGTGGCGTCGACAATGCGGTTGCGCGTCACGCTGTACGTTCCCGCCGGAACGGTCACCTGCTCGTTACCCATCACCTCGGTATTGAGATTCGGCTGGTTCACCACGGTCGAGCCGCTGCGGGTCTGAAACATGTTCGTCGCCATGCGCCGGCCCATCACGACGAACTCTCGCGGCATCTCCTGCGCGGGCTGGTCGCCGTTCTTCATGATGAGCCGCTGAATGTTCTCGGGGTTGTTCGGGTCACCCTTGAGAGACATCTTGATGATGTTGCGAACTCCCCCCTCGGTAATGGCGACCTCGTACCAGAAGGAGTCGCCCTCCTTGCCGACGACGGAATTGCGCATCGTCGATTTCTTGCCGCCCTCGGTCTCGGTCACCGCGTACTCCGACCAGCCGCCGACCGTCGTGGAAAATTCTCCGAAGAACTTCGGCGGCGCATTCACCGCCGGCGCGTCGGCAAACGCCGGCAGAACTCCGGCAATGAGCACCGGGAGGAGCAACACCGCAGAGCACTTGGACAGCTTCATGCAGACCTCCTTTGGTTTGGCTCGACCACCCTGACGATTTGGTAATACTCCAAGCGCAAAGGGCTGTCAATCGGCCAACGTCGGCCTGGATCCGCGCGTACGCGCGGATCCAGCAGAACAGCAGGCATCAGCGCGATTGCCGCAACTCCCTGACCCGGCTCGTCGCCTCGGCGTGATCCGGCCGCACCGCGAGCACGCGCTGCCAGTACTCGAGGGCCGGGGCGGGCTCGCCGCGGCGCTCGCAGATCTGGGCCGCGCGCACCAGGGCGTGCAAGTCCTTCGGCTGCACCCCGAGGGCCGCCTGGTACTGCGACAGCGCGCGGTCGAACTCCCAGGCCATGAACGCCGCATCCCCCTGCACGATGGCCGAGCGGTAGCGATCGTCCAGGTCCTGCCGCTTGCGGATGCTCGGGGCCTCCTCCTCGACGGCCACCGGCGCCGCGGCGGGACCGTCCGAACGCACGAGGGGGAGCGGGCGTCTCGCGAGCAGAAAGGCCCGCTCGACCTTGCCGGCCATGATTTCGGACTCGCCGACACTGTAGCCTTCGGCGTGGTAGACGACCGTGCCGTTCGCCCCCAGCAGGTAGGTCTGCGGCAGCTTTTCCCAGGGACCGAACGCCCGAGCGAGATTCCCGCCGGGGTCGGGGAACACCGGAAAGACGGGATCCGGATTGTAGCGTCGGTACTTCTGCATGGCCGCCTGCAATTCGGCCGCCTCCATGCCGCCGGCTTCCACTGCCAGAACCTCCAGCCCGGCCTCGCGCCCGCGACGCGCGAGCGCGTCGAGCCAGCTCAGCTCCGCGACGGAGTCGAGCGTGAGCCCGCCGAAGAAGGCCACGATGCGCATGGGGGGCGCCGACTCGCCGGACCAGCCCCAGCGGCCCGCGCGGCCGGCGAGGTCGGTGAACTCGACCTCCGGAGCGCGATCCCCCACCCCGAGCGCCCGCGGCGCCGGAGGGTTCGCGCGGGCAGCGACGGCGGCGGCGAGCCGGGCCTCAGCCTCCTGCTCCTCGGCCGCGGTGATGCCCGACTCGCGCAACACCGGGGAGAAGAACCCCCGCTCCCGCCGCAGAAGTTGCTCGACCCTCCGCGCGATCACGACGGCATCGTCGAAGTCGTACCCTTCGATCCGGTCGAGAATCACCCCGTGCGACTCCATGACGAAAGCCACGGGGATCTGCTCCACACCGTAGGTGCGCCCGGCCCGGAACGCCGGGTCAGCCAGGATGGGGAATGCGGGGTCGCGGTACACCAGGCAGTACCGCTCCAGGGAGCGGGTCACCTCGGCCGGTTGACGCCCT
>JANOHV010000194.1:0-4479 GCA_031406795.1 Candidatus Rokuibacteriota bacterium | reverse complement strand
GGTCCTTCACCTGCCGGCGTACATCAGGACCGAGCAAGCTCGGCCCCTACCAGTTGCATTTCAGCTTTCCGCCGGCTCCGCCTGGAACCGTCCGGCGAGGTCTCGCAATCCGGCCAGCAACAACTCGAGCAACCGCTCGTAGTGCTCGTCGGACAAGCCCGCGGGCTGCGCGCACGTGAGCCGGACCAGCGCGCCGCCTTCGCCGTCGCTGCGGACGCGCACGGGAATGACGAGCTTCCACCCGGCGGTGTGCGCCAGGCGCAGGTCGATGGTCCCGGCGATGTCATCCACCTTCGTTGCCACCTCCAGTTCGCCCAGGGCGGTGTAGGCCCACCAGCCCTCGCGGTGCAGCTCGATCCACTCGCAGAAACCGCCCGACCAGTGCGGGAGGTGCTCGATGTCGGCCAGGAAATTGAACACGGCCTGGTTCGGCGTGGCGACGGTCAGGGTGATGGTGCGGGTTTGCATGGGGGGATTGGATTTTAGGGTGGGCGTCGGTTTCTCCGTTCGCCAGGTGCTGGACCCCGAGCTCGTCGAGGGGCACGCCGACGCTGTTTGTCGCCGGTCTGGAACAGACTGTCGGACTTAGAAAATTATAGACGCGTATAGCCGCATATTCGCTCTCACACTTGAATCTTATTGAGATTATTGCGCTATACGCGGGTCTTATTGAGAAGTCCGACAGTCTGCTGGAAACCGGCGACCACCCTCAGGGCGCGGCTTTGCGGCGGTGAATGATGAGGGAGTTGCCGTCGGGGTCGGCCACGATCGCCATCTCGCAGACCCCGGTGTCCATCGGCTCGATGGCAAACTTGACCCCGCCCCCGCGCAACACCGCCACGGCGGCGGCGAAATCCGCCACCTCCAGGGCCAGCGAGGGTCCGTCGGCGGACGGCTTCCATTTGTCGGCCGACATATTCGAGATGCCAAGGGTGCTGGCACCGATGTCGTATTCGATCCACTGTTTGCCGTCGTGATCGAAGATCATGCCGGTCTTCAACCCGAGCAGACCCTCGTAGAACGCGCGGGCCCGGGGCATGTCAGTGACGGGATACGCGGTGAAGGCGATGGCGGTGGCGTTGATCATGCCCCCATCCTACCACCCCGCCCTGACAACCCTATGTCAGGAGTGAATCGGGCCACCCAAATCCACCTCTTTTTCGCGCCCGTGGCATCAACCCCGCCAGCCTGCGGCTCAAGTATACTATTAGTTGACATCAGCGGTATCGCCTCCGCCGGAATGAGCAACCGGCCTAAGCGTGTTGCCTCATGATTTTCTCCGCCGCGGTCCGCACGAGCGAACGGAGCTTCGCCGGGGCCACCGCCTCGGCGCGGTCGCCGAAGGACAGGAGCCACTGCGCCGTCCATTCGAGCGAGTAGGAATACAGCGTGTACTCCGCGCCGCCGTCGCGCCGCTTCTCCTCGGCGAGCGTGGCGTAGCTGTCGCGCTGCGCCCGTTCCCGGGCCCGGTCATGGAACCACACGCGCACCGGCCGGCTGTCGCCGTCCACCCCCGAGCGCTCCATGTGCTCCGCCAGGGAAAAATCCTCCCGTGGGGGAAAGGTCACGGGCAGCAGCTCCAGCCGCTGGATGCGGTCCACCCGGAAATGCCGGAGACCCTGCCGCAGCCGGCACCACGCCACCAGGTACCAGGCGCCGCCGTAGAACACCACGCCCAGCGGCTCCACGTCGCGCGCCGTGTCCTCGTCGCGCTCCAACCCGCGGTAGGCCATGCGCAGCACCCGCCGCAGCACCACGCCGTGCTGGACCGTCACCATCCACCGCTGCGTGCCGGCCTCGGGCGTCCGCCCCATCCGCCCGCGCACGATCGTCCGGCTGACGAGTTTCTCGACATGGTCCTGCCGGTCGCGCGGGAGCACCGCCCGCAGCTTGTCCAGCGCCGAGGCCATCGGTCCGTGCAGCGAGGCGTCGGTGAACTGCTTCACCATCTCGCCGCCGACGAACAACGCCGAGGCCTCCTCGGCCGTGAACATCACGGGCGGCAGCTGATAGCCCTTCATCAGGCAGTAACCCACGCCCGCCTCCCCGCTGATCGGCACGCCGGCCTTGCCCAGCGCGGCCATGTCGCGGTAGATCGTGCGCTCCGTCACCTCGAAGTGCTTCGCCATCTCCGCCGCGCGCACGACGCGCCGGCCTTGCAGGAAGAGCACCATCGCCACGAGCCGGTCGGTTCGATTCATGCCGGACAGCACAAAGACCCGGCCGCGACACGGCGAGATTTTCCTGCGGGAACCGTAACCCTTCCGGCCCGCGTCTGTCATGTGACGGTAAGATGCCAGCACCACAGAACCCAGCCACCTCCCAATCTGTAGCGGCCGTCGCCAGACGGCCGGCCAGCGGTGTTACCACCGCTGCTACATTCAGGCCGCGGCTGGTTTATACGCCTGCGACGGCGCCAAAGGCGACCAGGACTTCGGCGTGTCAGGCTTGCTGCGAATGAAACCCGCCAAGCGCTTCCCGCGGGCCCGCCAGCGGGCGAACGCCCTCGTGGCCGCCCTGCTGGCCGTCCCCCACGGTCGCTATGCCGGCATTTTGGCGGGCCTGCTGGGGCTGGTCATTTTGGTCTCCGCCTACGGGGCGCGCCAGCCGGGCACCTGGGCGCTGGAGAATGCCCCGGTGGCGCTGGGCATTCTCTTCCTGTGGGCCACCTACCGGCTCATGCCGCTGTCCCGGGTGAGCTATACCCTGATCTTCCTCTTCTATTGCCTGCACGAGACCGGCGCGCACTGGACCTACGCCCAGGTGCCCTACGATGCCTGGTGGCACTCCCTCTTCGGCACCACGCTCAACTTCCAGCTCGGTTTCGAGCGTAACAATTTCGACCGGCTTGTGCATTTCTCCTACGGGTTCCTGATCGCCTATCCCATCCGCGAGATTTTCCTGCGCCTCGTCAGCGTCCGCGGCTTCTGGGGCTACTTCCTGCCGCTGGACGTCACCCTGAGCACATCGGCCTTCTACGAGCTGTTGGAATGGGCCACGGCGACCGTGGTCGGCAGCGACGCCAGCAACGACTTCCTCGGCTCCCAGGGCGACGTGTGGGACGCACAGAAGGACATGGCGCTGGCCTCGCTCGGCGCGCTGATCGCAATGACGCTCATCGCCCTCCTCAACTGGCGGTACCAGCGCGACTTCGCCCGGGAATTCGACAAAAGCCTCACTCTCAAGCCCACCGCGCCGCTGGGCGAGGAGGCCCTCGCGAAGGCCGGGCAGGGCAAGGCAGTTTGAGGGTGGAGCGCACTGACCTCAGTGCGCTGGTTTGGGAACCACCGCCAAAGCCCGCTGAGGTCAGCGCGCTCCACCCTTGGCCCAGCGGTCCATCGACCAGCACCTCCGCTTCTTCCTGCTATCACCCGGCCTCACAGCCGGGCGCATCACCGGGCTTTTGATTGCGCGGCACCCGCGCCCCGGTAGCGTGGCGGCTCTTTCCTCCCGCCGTGAATCCCGCCCCCGCCTCCGGTTCCCGCGCGGCCGCCGCCCCCCGCGACGGCAAGGTCTTCCATGTGCGCGGTCTCACCAAGATCTACGGCACCGGCACGGCCGAAGTGCGCGCGTTGGACGGGGTGGATCTGGACCTTAACGCCGGCGAACTCGTCGTGCTGCTCGGCCCCTCCGGCTCCGGCAAGACCACCCTCCTCAACCAGCTGGGCGGGCTCGACATCCCGACCGCCGGCGAGCTGCGCTACCGCAACATGGACCTGACCCACGCCGACGAGGAGCAGCTCACGCTCTACCGGCGCCAGTCTGTCGGCTTCATCTTCCAGTTCTACAACCTCATCCCGAGCCTCACCGCCCGCGAGAACGTCGGCCTCATCACCGAGATCGCGAGCAATCCGCTCCCGCCCGAGGCCGCGCTGGCGATGGTCGGGCTCGCCGCGCGCATGGACCACTTTCCGGCGCAACTCTCCGGCGGCGAGCAGCAGCGCGTGGCCATCGCCCGCGCCATCGCCAAGCGCCCCGAGGTGCTGCTGTGCGACGAGCCCACCGGCGCGCTTGATGTGAAGACCGGCATCGTCGTGCTTGAGGCCATCCAGCGCGCCAACCGCGAGCTCGGCGCGCTCACCGTCATCATCACCCACAACGCCGTCATGGCCGACATGGCCGACCGCGTCATCCGCTTCTCCGACGGCCGCGTGCAGTCGGAACAGCGCAACCCCGCGCCCGCGGCGCCCGCGACCCTGCGCTGGTAGCGCCGGGCAAACTCCAAATGCCAAATTCCAGACGCCAAGCAAAGTCAGCTTCTGCAGGCCTGTGGATTTGGCCGTTTGTTTGGCCTTTGGCCTTTTGGAAATTGGAGTTCCCTCTTGGAGTTTCCTGAAATGCTTCCGCACCTCGACCGCAAGCTGCTCCGTGACCTGAAGCGCCTCACGGGCCAGGCGGCGGCGGTGTCGCTCGTCATGGCCTGCGGCCTCGCGATGTTGATCATGGCGCGCAGCCTCATCCACTCCCTCGAGGGGACGC
>JANOHV010000193.1:0-1671 GCA_031406795.1 Candidatus Rokuibacteriota bacterium | reverse complement strand
TCCAGTGGTTGGCGTCGATGTAGTGGCAGTCGCCGAAGTGGCAGCCCGAGACGAGCACGACCGGCGCGCCGAGCCGGAACGCGCGATCGACATGAACCACTACGCCGACCGCCAGATCACCGGGCAGATCGACGCGATCCTCGAGGAGAACCCCGCTGAAAAGATCGTGACCTTCGCCTGCAACTGGTGCTCGTATGCCGGCGCCGACTTCGCCGGCGTCTCGCGGCTGCAGTACCCGCCGAACGCGCGGCTGATCCGCACGATGTGCTCGGGGCGCGTCGACGAGAGTTTCATCTGGCGGGCGTTCCGCCTCGGCGCGCCGGTGGTGCTCGTCTCGGGCTGCCACTTCGGCGACTGCCACTACATCGACGCCAACCACTGGACGCAAAAGCGCGTCGAGAAGGTCTGGAAGCGCATGGAGCGGCTCGGCATCCGCCCCGAGCGCCTGCAGCTCGAGTGGGTCAGCGCCGCCGAGGGGCTGCGCTGGCAGGAGGTCATGCGGCGGATGGAGGAGTTGCGCCAGGCGGTGACGGGCGAGGAGATCGCGGCGACGGTCGCGGTCCTTTCGCAGCCGTACAAGGGCAAGGCGCCGCCGCTGCCGAAAGCAACGCCGCCTGAAACGTCCGTACTGCCGTTGACAGCGGAACCGGCACCGTAATCGACGGCACAACCGTCGAAGCCGTAGGGGCGGGGTTGATCCCCGCCCGGAATCACGACGGAATGCGACCTCGCGAGGGGATCGCCTGAGCCTTGCTCCCGCTGATGATTGAGCCGACGATGCCTCAGAGATCCCGCCCGCGCAATCCTGCGGACTTTAGGAGGTGGTGCTCCAGATCGGGCGAAATAGCATGGTTGTCGTGCACGGGAACCGAGATTCGGACGATGCTGCCTGGCCTGCCGTAGATATGATGGCTACCATGAATGCGCCGCAGCACCCAGTCGTGCTTTTCGAGGATCCGACACAGATCCTTGCCGGAGACAGGCTTCACACCTCGATCTCCAGGATCCGGCCCTTACCCGGCCCCTTCGGCGGCTCGACGTCAACCGCGAGACAACCTTCAACGGCCTCGCAGAGGTTCTTGTGGAGTTCCTCGATCGTGTCCCCCTGCGTGGCGCAGCCGGGGATGCCGGGCACTTCAGCCCAGTAACCGCCCCCTTCAGTCTCGTGCACGATCACCTTCAATTTCACGCGATCTCCTCCTCGCTGGAGTCGTCTCGCCGCAATCTTATGCCCCGGCGCGAATGCCTTCAAGGCGTCGCCGACCGCGCTGAATGCTTTTTCACCCTTGGGGTAAAGACGCAATTTCAGACATGGTGGCACGCATTTGAAAGACCAGGTCCACCCCGCGGCAAGACCTTGATGGACGTCAACGCGAAATTGGCTTCGCGTTAACCTCCCGTCTTATGCCTTCGGCCGCAAGTACTCGATGCCTTTTTGTCCGCGCCCCGGACAGGACCCGAACCTCTTCGAGCAGCCGCTCATCCCCAAATCCGCGCGTAACGCGCGGATCAGGAAAGTCAGGCTTGTCGCCTGGTCCGGTTTATCCAAGTCGTTGCTCATATCTGATCGCAATGCCTGCTTCAAGCGATGCTTGCCCTCTGCCACGCCGTGCTTCCTGCAATAAGTCCGGCTTTTTCGGCGGTTGAAATGCTTCCTCTGCTGCTGGATCC
>JANOHV010000181.1:0-25509 GCA_031406795.1 Candidatus Rokuibacteriota bacterium | reverse complement strand
GGGGCCCGCCCCGAGTTTGTTCAGACGGCGATCGGCGTCAACGTGAATACCCTCGACTGCCGCGCCGCGGTCGCAAGATCTCCCCGCCGCAACGCATCGCGGACATCGTCGAGCTTGTACGCATCCCCGACCGACAGGTAGGGGGACCATCCCTCGTCGGCGTCGATCAGATCAACCTCGACTTCGGCGGCGTACGAACCTTCATGCACAAGCTTCCTGGTTCTCCTTTTTCTCATGACAGCCTCCTCCTGAAATCTTCGCTCCATCGCGCGGTGTCGGGGCGGTATGCGGTGACTAGTACTGCGGGCGACTATTCCACTCCGGAGGGCACGAGGGTCCTGGCAGTCGCCGACGGAACGGTGGTGATGGCTGAGGATCTGTTCTTCCCAGGCAACGCTGTTTTTATCGACCACGGCGACGGACACATCAGCATGTACTTCCACCTCTCCGAGATCGGGGTGAAGGCGGAGCAACAGGTCAGCAAGGGCGACACGCTCGGTCTGGTCGGCACAACGGGCCGCTCCACCGGAACTCATCTGTTCTTCGGCATCCGCTGGCACGGCGCCCGGATCAACCCTCAGTTCCTGCTTGAGGACCCGGCCAAGATCCCCGCCGTGGCCGCCGTGGCCCGTGAGTAGCTGCGGGTTCGGCCTGAGTGAGGCCTCCGGTCAGCGCAGGCCTGTTTGCCCAGGACGATCGTTCAGCTCGCCCGCGGCCTCGATTGCCTGGAGCAGCGGCTCGGCTCGGCCCGATTTCTCCAGGACGGACACCACGCCGAGCGGGCCCAGCACGGCCATGTCCGCAGAGGACGCGTCGCCGGTATGCAGGATCGCAGGCGCAACGTGGCCCGCGCCGCGGATCTCCCGCAAGATGCGCACGCCATCCGTTCCCGGGAGGCTCATGTCGACCAGCAGCACGTCGAAGGGCTGGCCGGTCATGGCCGTCAGCGCCGCGGCCGAGGAGTCCACACCCTCGAAGGCGTGACCCCGCTTTGTGGTGAAGTGCCGGACCAGGTCGACGAACTCCGCGTCGTCGTCGATCATCAGGACGCGCCGCCGCTGATGCGCGCCCGCGGTCTTGCCCGCCAGGACCTCCCGCACCTTCCTCGCGAGCACCTCTTCCGAGAAGGGCTTCTGGAGGAAGGGCAGGCCCGGCTCGAGAACGCCGTGCGGGGCGATGGCTTCATCGGGGTAACCGGACATGAAGATCACGGCGAGACCCGGCCGCTGGCTTCGGAGCTTCTGCGCCAACTCGGCGCCGCCCATGCCGGGCATGATCACGTCGGTGAGGACCATGTCGGGCTCGAGCCGCTGCTCCCGCACGAGCACCAGGGCCTCGAGTCCGCCGGCGGCGCTGCTGACGCGGTAGCCAAGCCTCTCCAGCATGGTCGCACACAGCTCCCGCAGCGGCGTTTCGTCCTCCACCAGCAGAATCCGCTCGGCGTTGCCCCGCGGCGCGTCCGCCACGGTTTCGACGGCTGCGTCTTCCAGGGCTTCCGGCTCCTCGTCTCTTTGCGGCAGGTAGATCCTGAAGGTCGTGCCCTTCCCGGGTTCCGATTCGGCCATGATGTACCCGCCAGACTGCTTCACGATCCCGTAGGTCGTGGCCAGCCCCAGGCCGGTGCCCTTCCCCTTCGCCTTGGTCGTGAAGAACGGCTCGAAGAGCCTCGCCAGCGTCGCCTGGTCCATGCCGCTCCCGGAATCGGTCACGGACAGCGCCACGTACTTCCCGGGGAGGACGTTCACGCCCCCCTGGACCCACGTCTCGCTGAACTCGGCGTTGGCGGTTTCGATCGTCAGCCTGCCCCCCAGCGGCATCGCATCGCGGGCATTGACCACGAGGTTGGCGATGACCTGCTCGACTTGTCCCGGATCGGCCTTGATCAGGTCCGGGTCCGCCGCGAGCTTGTACATCAGTTCCACGTCCTCCCCGATGAGCCGGGCGAACATCGCTTCCGATCCCTGGAGAAGTCCGTTGAGATGCAGCACCCTCGGCTGCAACACCTGCCTCCGGCCGAAAGCCAGAAGCTGGCTGACCAGCGCGGCCGAGCGCCTCCCGGCCGCCACGATCTGTTCCGCGCTCCTGCGCAGGGGATCCTCCGGGAGCAGCTCGCGCAGGAGGATCGCGCCGAAACCAAGGACGATTGCCGTCAGGTTGTTGAAGTCGTGCGCCACCCCTCCCGCCAGCCGCCCGATCGCCTCCATCTTCTGGGACTGCCGCAGCTGACCTTCGAGCGCCGCCTTTTCCTTCCCGGCGCGAATCCGATCGGTGATGTCCAGATACGTCCCGAGCACCCCGCCGATCTCGCCCTGGGCATTGCGCAACGGAACCTTGCTCGTGAGAAACGTGACGATATCCCCCCCAGGGGTCGTCTGGGGTTCTTCGACGAGGAGCTTGGGGCGGCCGCTCTCGATGACCTCGCGGTCGTCGCGGCGATACAGGTCCGCCTGCGCGCGCCACCCCATCTGGTAATCGTCTTTGCCGACGATATCCTTCGGGTCGGCAAATCCGGCATCGCGCGCGAAGGCGGCGTTGCAGCCCAGGTAGACGAGATTCTTGTCCTTCCAGAACACCCGCACGGAGATCGTGTTGAGGATGTTCTCGAGAATCTGCTGCGACGCATGCAGCGCTTCTTCCGCCCGCTTGCGCTCGGTGACGTCCTGTGACGTGCCCACCGTGCCCACGATGCCGCCCGCCTCGTCCCGGCGCACCACCGCATTGGCGAGCAGAACGACTTCGTGGCCATCCCGGTGAAGCACACGGTTCTCGAATTTCAGGCTGGCCTCCCCGGAGGCCAGCGCCCGCTCCAGTTCCGCCCTGTCCCGGGCGACTTCCTCCGGCGAAACGAACTCGTAGAACGGGCGACCGATCATCTCCTCCGGCTCGCGTCCGTAAATGCGACGCGACGCCGCGCTCATGAAGGTGATCCGTCCTTCGGTGTCCACTTCCCACACCAGGTCGTGGGTCAACTCGACCAGATCCCGATACTTCCTTTCGCTCTCCCGCAGGTTGCGCTGGCTGGCGTTCAGCCGCTCGAGCAGGTCGTTGAAGGACTCGGCGAGCAGGTCGAGCTCATCCTGGCGGTTCGTTTTCCCGAGCCGCAGCGGCGGGGGCATGCCGTCGGCCGCAACCGCCTCGAAATAGCGCGACGCTGTGTTGAAATGCCGGGTCACGAGGCGGTTGAACACGAGGAGCATAATCGCGCTCGTGATTCCCACCGTGGCCAGCTGGAACAGGAGGATCAGCGCGAGCCGCGCCATTGTGTCGCTTCGCACGAGGGCGGGGTCGGCTTCGATCTGGAGCGTTCCGAGGGGCACTCGCGTCCCGCGGTGCTCATAAGAGAGGGGCAGCTCCCGCTTGATGGCGCCGCGCCCCGCCCTTCGCCCGTTCTCGTGAGTGGTGACGCCCTTCTCGACGATCGCAACGTGGACGACATAGGGGATGTTGAGGATGCTATCCGCTTGGGCCTCGACGAGTTGCCGGTCCAGCTTCCAGAGAGACTCCGCGAGGACCCTCCCGTGGGTGACCTCGAGCTGCGAGATTTTGCCCTGGAGATCGGCGACTCGCCGGCGGTAGTCCAGGCCCGCCGCAAGGATCGAGAGAACCGCGGTGAGCGCGAGCCCGGCGAGCAGGACCCGCCGGAGGAGGATCTTCCCCAGGCGCTGGGGGGGCCGCCGATCCGCTGCCGCGGCCATCAGGGCGCGCTCCCGGTCACCGAACGCACCAGGCTTCCGAAAGTCCCGTCGTGTTTCATCTCGCGCAGGACCTCCGCCAACCGCGGCACGAGGGCGGCGTGACGGCGGTTGAGGTAGAGGAACATCTGCTGGCGCGCGAGGGGGGGCTCCAGGGGCCGAATCCCCTCGCGGTGTCTCCCGGCGGCGAGGAGGGCCAGCCCCTGAGCACGGTCGAAGACCACCACGTCAACGCGGTCCAAGGCGAGCATCTCGAAGAGCGCCTGCGGCGTGCCGACCTTCGTCAGCGATCTCGTGCCGACTACGTTGGCCTCGAGGATCTTCCAGCCGGTGACGATCCCCACGTGGTAGGCCGCGAGGCTCCGCCAGCCGTCGATCTTCGGGGTCGGGTCCTTCGCGAAGACGGCGAATTCGAACTCCATGATAGCCTCGGGAACCCTGACGAGATTCGGGTAGAGCCGCTCCAGACCCGCGACGCGGGAGTAGTTGCCGTCCTCGATACCCTCGTTGGCGTTTGTCAGGGCGCGCTCCGAAGGCAGGTGCACGATCTCCAGGGCGAACCCCATCCGGGCGAGAGCCGCCTTGAGGATCAGGTCCTCGTAGCCCCCGTCCTCCGGCGTCGAGCCGGGGAAGATGTCCGCGCTGCTGAGCACGAGGGTCTCCGCGGCAGCCGCCCCGCCGCACCAGAAAAGCAGGAACGCCAGGCCAAGACAGAGGGGGCGAAAGCCACGGCTTGCAATCACCGCCGCTTGCGTTTGGCTCCCTTCGCGGCCGTCTTCTGCGCGCGGTAAGCTCTGAGCTCGGCCCTGCGCGCTTTCCCCATGTCCGCGAGTGTCTCTTGCCAATCGCTGCGGCGGTGCTTGAGCGCGTTGACGATGGACTCGGCGACCACGAGATTGCGATACCACTTCGCGTTCGCCGGCACGACCGTCCACGGCGCGTGCTTCGCTGCCGTCTTGGAGATCGCATCCTCGTAGGCCGCGGTGTACTCGTCCCAGTGGTCGCGCTCCTTCCAGTCGTTGGGGTTGAGCTTCCACGCAGTCTCGGACGACTTCTCGCGCTCGAGGAGACGCTGTTCCTGCTCGCCTTTCGTGATGTGCAGGAAGTACTTGAGGACGACGGCGCCGTGCTCGGCCAGCAACTCCTCGAAGTCGCTGATGTGGCCATAGCGCTCCTTCCAGGTTGACCGCGGCACCAGGTCGTGGACGCGCGCCACCAGCACGTCCTCGTAGTGCGAGCGGTTGAAGATCGCGAACTCGCCCAGCCGCGGCGTGTGACCGTGGATGCGCCAGAGAAAGTCGTGGTCGCGCTCTTCCGGCGTCGGGACCCCGAAGGGCGTGACGGCCACGCCGCGCGGGTTGAGGTGACCCACAACGTGCTTGATTGTGCCGTCCTTCCCGGCGCCGTCGCGTCCCTGCAGGACCACGAGGACGCTCGTCACCTTCGCGGCGTACATCGCCTCCTGCAGTTCGAAGAGCTCCTTGCCGAGAGTGACGAAGCGCTTCTCCGCCTTCTCCCGGGTCATCCCCTTCGGCGGCTCGGCGGAGATCTCCTTGAGTCTGATCTTCCTGCCGGGCTTGTCCACGACATATGCGGGCATAGATTCCTCCCTCCTGCCCCCCGCTGTTTCTCTCGAGCCGTTCGGAAGACTCTCCCCGGAGGTTGATTCTCCGTTCCGCAACGGCCAAAGTCAAGGGTGAGCGGGTGGACCTGCGGGCGAGGGCTGACCCGGGTCGCCGCAGAGGATAATGGGGTTTTCACCCCGTCGACAGATCGATGAATCCTGCATACATTTCAAATGGAATATTGGTCGTCTGCAACCAAAAGGAGGGTGCCATGTCGACTGAGATGCTCATCCTGATCGTGGTGCTGGTCATTCTGTTCGGCGGCGGTGGCGGTTATTAATGGAGTCGCAGAAGGTAGACTTCCGGTCCTTCGTGCCGACGCCGGGCTCCGAGTCGGCCCAGATGTGCCCGTCGGACTACTTGACGATCCCGTACACGGTGGCCAGGCCCAGGCCGGTGCCCACGCCCTTCGGCTTGGTCGTGAAGAACGGGTCGAAGATCTTCTCCAGGGCCGCCGCGTCCATGCCGCAGCCGGTGTCGGTCAGCAGAAGCGCCACGTACCTTCCGGGCAGGATTGTCCCGCGTGCCGCGGCGTGCGCGTCGTCGAACTCGACGGCGGCGATTTCGATCGTCAGCCTGCCGTCAAGGGGCTGCGACAAGGAGAAGCTGCAGGAGCGACTTGCGATAGACATGATCGAGACGGGGATCATCGACCCGACCAAGGTCACCCGGCCAGCACTGCAGAACGCGGCGTTGATCGCCGGCCTGATGGTCACGACCGAGTGCGTGATCGCCGACAAGCCCGAGGAAGACAAGAAGATGGGCGGCCTGCCCGGCGGCCCAGCTGCGGCTAGTTGCCGTACCCGCCCGACGCCGGGGCTTTGGTCGGGGTCGGAGTCGGCGCGGGGGCTGCAGGCGCCGTGCTGATTGCCTCGACCGGGTAGTCTGCTGCTGCGATCGCATCTTGCATCAGTTTGCCGCCGAGGTAGCCCTTGATCCACGATGACATACCGAAGGACATCGTGTACGCGTCGTAACCGAGCGTCCGCAGGGCGAGTACGGGGAGATTCTGGGTCTGCCCGGTCACGCAGACGAGGATGACCTTCTTGTCCTTGGGCAGTTTGGCGAGATTCTCCGCAGTGAGAATCTGGCTGTAAGGGATGTAGATCGAACCCGCGATCTTCCCCGGTTGCTGCCCCGGCTTCTCCGGGCGCACGTCGACGACGATGAAGTCGCCCTTCTTCTCGGCGATCATTTTCGACACGTCGGCCACTTTGAACTGCCAGTGCCCGGCAGCCGGCGCCGTGACGAGAAGGTCGCTCATTCGCTTCGCGAGATCGTCGGCCGCCCCTGCTCTAGCCGCCACGGAGAGCAGCACGAGCCCCGCGACAAATACCATCAGAATTTTTTTCATGCCACGACCCCTCCCGCAATCGACGTCCAGATGCGCCATGCGCCAAGGCCAGAGTGGCGACGACGCGGTGAATGAAATGAATTTATGCGGAACCGAGGCGGGGGTCAAGCTGAATAGCAACATCCCCGCCGGGGTGACCGTCTGCGCAGTTGTTTTGTGAGGTCTCGCGGACGTCAGTTGCTCGGAGCGTTGGCGTTGACGATTACCAGGACCTCCCGCTCCAACGATCCAACGCCACTTCGCTTCTCACCATCTCGCGCATGAAGTGCGCGATGATCGCCCTGTTGGTGCTGTTCGGACGGTAGAGACTGCTCACGAGGTTTTCGTGCAGCGTGTACTCGGAGACGTCGCCTTCCAGGAGTGTGTCCGGGCGGACCGCCGCCCAGCGCACGTACGAACTCGATGTACCTGTGCTGTCATGGAGAAAGTCGGCTGCTTCCTGATTGTCCCTCGCAGGCGGCAGCACACCGCGGAGCAGCCACACGACCCCCTTCTCGAATTAGCCGCGTTGCGGGTCGCGTCCGGCCGGATGATTCACCGAGACACTGCTCATCAGGTTGAACTTGACCGGCGTGGCGCTGCTGCGCTGCGTGTCGGATCTCGACGATCTGAAGCTCGAAGGCGACCAGGCGGTCGGCGTTTCGATCGTCAAGCGCGCGCTCGAGGAGCCGATCCGTCAGATCGTGATCAACTCCGGCGTCGAGGGCGCGGTGATCGTGATGGAAGTCAAGAAGAACAGGAAGAGGGCGATGATTGCGACCGAGTGCGTGATCGCCGGAGGTGTTCTTTCACGTCAGCTTTGCTGTCATCCGTCATGTGGAGTATCATAGCCATCAGGATAGCTATGCACGATGGAGGGCGGACGATGAAAACAGTTCAGATGACTCTCGACGAAAGCCTGGTGACTGCGGTGGACCGCGCAGCAAAACGACTTGGCACAACGCGCTCGGCGTTCGCGCGAACCGCACTGCGACGCGCCCTCGAAGAGCTCAAGACGAAGGAACTGGAACTCAAGCACCGCGACGGCTATCGAGGCAAGCCGGTCGGCGAGAAGGAGTTTTCAGCGTGGGAGGGTGAGCAGGTCTGGGGTGAGCCATGAGACGCGGCGAGGTCCGCTGGTACCGCTTCGACGCGCCGGACAAACGTCGCCCGGTCCTGATCCTGACACGCGACTCCGCACTTGAATTCCTCGGAGAAGTCACGGTTGCACCGGTGACTTCCGTCATACGCGACATTCCGACCGAAGTCGTGCTGGGACCGGGCGATGGAATGCTCCGCGAGTGCGCCGTGAACCTCGATCACCTTCAGACGGTTTCCAGGGGCAGGATCGGTGCGCTGATTACAACCCTGCCTCGGCCCCGCATGCTCGAGGCTGGGAACGCCCTTCAGTTCGCGCTTGGTTTTCCGGCGCTGAGGGGCGCAGAGCGGCGGAGTTGACCTACGACGCGGGGGGATGGTTGATTCTCGCCGTCGTCAGAAGCAATCGTTGGCTGTCGTGAATCCGCTCTGGCGTTCGACGCGGATCGCCTCCGGCACCGCCTGCAGCGCCAGGTACGCGTCGATCCCGTCCTCGATCTCGCGGGGGAACCGCGGCGCCTCCCCGACGAGCCGGTCCTTGTAGATCTGGAGCATGATCTCGCGGAAGATCGGGAGCGCCCCGCGGCGGCGGCGTGCGCCCCCTCCGCTTGACCACCGCCCCGTTTGTCGCTAGCTTATGTCATATCGACGGAGGCCGCGCCCGGTCAATCCGACAGGGCCGCCCCGTGCCACCAGCCACCAAGGAGCGCGCCATGGGATTCTTCGGGAAGATCCTCGAAAAGCTCGGCCTCGGCAAGGCGGCCGCCGCCCCTCCCCCCTCCGCCGCACCCGCGGGCCCGCCTGCAGCGCCAGTCGCGCCGCCTCCACCCACGCCCGTCGCGCTCGTCGACGTCGTCGCGCAGCTCGAAAAACGCGCGGCGGCGAACCCGCAGAAGCTGAACTGGCGTACCTCCATCGTCGACCTGCTGAAGCTCCTCGAGATCGACAGCAGCCTCGCGGCGCGCAAGGAGTTGGCCACGGAGCTGGGCTGTCCCGCGGAGCTGATGGGGGACTCCGCGAAGATGAACATGTGGCTGCACAAGACCGTGCTCGCGCGCATCGCCGCCAACGGCGGCAACGTGCCCCGGGACCTGCTGGACTGAGCCAGCAGCGAGCGCGCACGAACCCATGTTTCAGGTCGCCGCGGCCGAGGTACTGAAGACAGTCTCCCCGATGGCGGGCCGGAAGTTCGATCCTGGGTGGTGTCAGTCCTCGAGGACGAAGGTCACCTTGGTGTTCACCCGGTATCTGACGACCTTGCCATTCTCCACCAGCGCCTTGATGTTCTTCACGTTGACGGCGGTGACATTTCGCAGGGTCTTCGTGGCCTTCGCGGCCGCTTTCGACACGGCCTCCTCCATCGTGGCGCCTTCGGAGATCAACTCGATGACTTTCGCGACTGGCATGGGACGCTCCTTTCACTACTGGGGGTTTGTTCTCCGTCTCAAGATCAATTTGGGTTCCGCAGCGGCCAAAGTCAAGGCCGAGCCCTTCCGCAGGGCCCTGCGACTCAGGTCGGGCTACGCCCAGATGTGGCGCAACCTGGAGAGGGAAAAGGTCCCATGGTATGGTTTTGCCCTATCGACGGGTCGATGAATTCGGATCATATTCCAGTTGGGTGATTGGTCGTCTCCAACTTCAAAGGAGCGGAGCCGTGAGTTCAACAGAGTTGATCATCCTGATTGTGGTGTTGGTCGTCCTGTTCGGCGGGGGCGGCGGCTATTATTGGGGCCGCAGAAGGTAGAATGCTGGTCGAAGCAGGAGGGGGACATGCCGAGGAAACGTGTTACGTCGAAGGAGAAGCTGGCCGCGGACCTCAGGGTCGTCATCGCCGATGCCGAGGACCTGTTGAAGGCAACCGCCGCACAGCAGGGTGAGAAGATCAACGCCGTGAGAACCCGCGTGGAGGGTTCCCTCGACGCCGCCAGAACTTGGGTGGTAGAGCTTGAGCAGGCGGCGGAGGAAAAGGCCAAAGAGGCGGCCAAGGCCACGGACGTCTATGTCCATGAGAATCCGTGGCAGGCCGTCGCCATCGCAGCGGGGCTCGGGTACATCCTCGGCACGCTTGCCCGACGAAAGTAACGGTCGGCCGGGCGGCTTGCGCCGATGGGGCGGCGGCTGAAGTCCTGGGAGCTGTCCGAGTCCGCAGCCCCTGCTTCCGTTACTGCGGTGGTAGACTTCTCCTGACTTGTCGCGGAGAAGGTGACCGATTGGCCGGCCTCCCCGCGTCGGCCGAGGGTTTTCAGGATCCAACAGGGGCTGGTCCGTGATTGAACCGGTTGATTCTCGGCGGGGAATCAGATTCCTCGTGAGCGCAGCAGCGCTCGTTCTCGTCATCGGGGGCATCTATCAGGCGCGGACGGCCATGGAGTCCTCCCTGATGGCGGTCTTCCTCGCCATGCTCGGGACGCCGCCGGTACTTTGGCTCGAGCGGAAACGCTTTCCCTCCATCGTCGCGGTCCTGCTCGTGGTGACCGGCATGGTCGCCATCCTGCTGATTCTCGGCGCAATCGCGGCCGTGGCCGTCACCAATTTCTACAACGAGTTGCCTGCGTATCAAACGCGGATACAGGCGCACGTCGCGGAATTGCAGGAGTATTTCGCGAGCAAAGGCATCCGGGGCATGGACCAGATCCTGCTGCAAATCGTAAATCCGGACAAAGTGTTGAGCCTGACTCCCCGTTTGCTCGCGAAGCTGGGCTCGGTGTTCAAGTACTTCCTCCTGATCCTGCTCACCGTGGCCTTTATCCTGTTCGAGGCTTCTAGTTTTCCCGTCAAGCTCCGCGCTGTTCTCGGTGATCCTCGCCAAACATTTCCCGAGTTCACACGGTTCTACGTCGATATTGAGCGTTACGTGGTCATCAAGACCCTCGTCAGTCTGGCCACCGGGGTTCTGATCGGGGCATGGCTGTTCATTCTCGGCGTGGATTTTCCCGTTCTCTGGGGCTTCCTGGCCTTTCTGCTCAACTACGTGCCGAGTGTCGGCTCCTCAATCGCCGCCGTTCCTGCAGTGCTTCTTGCTCTTGTCCAATTGGGGATAGGCCCCGCCGTGCTGGCAACGGCCGGATTCATGGCCGTCAACTTCATTCTCGACAATGTAATCGAAACGAGGCTCATGGGGCAAAAACTCGGCCTGTCCACACTGGTTGTCTTTCTCTCGTTGGTCTTCTGGGGAAGCTTGCTCGGTCCGATCGGCATGGTTCTGTGCATACCGTTGACCATGACCTTGAAGTTTGCCTGCGAGAACAATGAAAGCGCGCACTGGATTGCGGTACTCCTTGGACCCGAGGTGCCCCTTGACAGCAATCAGCCAGTGACGGAAAAGGGAACCGACCCCGAGACCTGACCGCCAGCGCCGCGCGCGTTGCCTCAGGGGAAATTGCGGCCGTCGCGCGAATGAATAAGATGACTGCTGCGGATTCGATGTGTTATACGTTCCCCATGACCTACCAGGGAAGCGGAATGAAAGTCTGGGTGCTGCTGCTCTTCGGCAGCGTGGTGTTCTGCCTCGGGTCTCCCTCCGCAAAGAGCAAAGAAGCGGCCGATGTGCAGACATTGCTGGCGGATCTGGCTGCCAAGATTCCGCAAAGGCAGGACTGCGCACCGACCGGATCGATGTTCGCAGCCTCCGTCTCGGAACTGGACGAGCCCGGTCGAGAGCAGGTCATCGAGACCCAGCTCACCCAGGGCAACATTCCCGATTTCCTGAGGAAACTGAAGCCCGTTCAGCTCACCCGGAAGTTCGACGACGGGAAAACCGTGACGGCAACGGTGTTTGCCATGCCCGACTATCTCTCGGTCGGTTCCGATCGCGATTTTCTTCACGTGCCGATGAACCTGTACACGGCGAAGGAGACAGCGACCAGGCTCGGCTTTGCCCTGCCGACGAGGAAGATCGTGGACGCGATCTTCCAGCAGGCAGACGTCCGTTGCGCGCCGGCACCGCTTCCCGCCGGCCCCCGGATGCGGTCCACCGGCTACTACGTTGCGCACGACCAGAAGATCAAGGAGCAGTTCAAAGCCCTTGGCTGTCCCCCCGGCGCCCTGGTTTCCGGCCACAAGAAAGATGTCGTGCTCAGCAATCGGTTGATCGAAAATCAGGGGAAGATCGCCATCTACGGCTGGCATCGGCCTTCGGGAAAGCCCATTCAGCCGCTGAGCACGATTCACCGCGCGAACTATGCGGACTACAGCCACGGAATCAGGCTTGTCAGCGAGGTCGTCCTGATCGACGGCGAACCGCGATCCCTGTACGACATTCTCGAAGACCCGAAGCTCTCCAGTCTGTTGAGCGATGAGGGCGCCATGCCGGCAGCCCGACGATTCATGATGCGTGAGCAGGGGCAGCCGGTTCAGCACGCGCATTTGTCCCCCCGAAACTGACCCCGCGGGCCTGCGCTACTCTCCCTCGATCGTCTTGCAGCAACGAAAACCGAGATGGTAGTTCTCGTGGCTGTGCTCGTCCATCACCCGGCTGCCGTGCCAGAACGGCGCCCGCCAGCGGCACCAGTCGGGATGCGCATAGTACGTGTCGAAGATGAACCAACTGCCTTTCATCTCCGTATACCCAAGTACGCCGCTGCCGCGGCTCGACATCTGGCTTTCGTTGAACGGCAGGTTCATGTGTTCCGCCGCATTGCCCTGGAGGTCGTACACACCCAGCGCGCTGCGGCATTCAGGAAAACTCCCCGCAGGAAACGTGTTCGAGCCGCACCCGTCCCAGCTTCCTCCGGTACAGCCGGAGGTCTTGGTGCTTGAAGAAGCGCAGATGCCTTTCTGATACCGCTCGCCGTACGCCCAGGTCTTGCCGGCTTCGCGGTTCCTGTTGTGGATGGCGCGCATCCGCTCCACCGCCGCGTTCGGCGGGACGCCTCGCGCAAGGTCGAAGCGATAATCAGGGGGCAGGAGCGCCCCCGCGCAGGCGCCTTCCCATTCATGGGCGTCACAGATGCGTTTGCCCATGGCCTGACAGATCAGCGCGGCCTCGCGGGCGCGCACCCAGACCACGGGGTAGACGCAGGGGATGTCGGGGAACTCGAACCGGTCGATGCAGGCAGTGGCGTTCTCGGGTCTTTCTGTGGCCGGGTTGTAGAGGGGGGCCATGTATTTTGCCCGGCATATCTTCTCAAAGGCCTCACTCTCATGGCGGGCGCCTGAGGCGACCACCTTCTTCTCGCACTCCGACGGACTCATCGGGTGTTTCGTCACGGCCGGGTTTCCCTGGCCGAGAGCACCGGAGGCACGAAAAATCTCACCGACCGCAGCGCTCTGCACTTCGGACAAGTTGTGCACCACCCGAATCTTTTCAAGCAGGGCTTCGTTCTGCTCCTTGAGCGTCTGCGCCGTCGCAAGGGAGTGCGGAATCACGAGCAGGGACACCAGCGTGGCGAGGTTCGCCGAGAGCGCCCCGCGCGCGCTCATGGCGTTTCCCTCCTCGTCAGGTAGAAGAAATCCCTGTCGTCGGGATACCCGAGAAAACGGGGGACACGCTTCCCTTTGCCCGTCATGTCCACGTCCGCCATCGTGCGGATCAGGTGTTGGACGGCGATGTTCGAACCCTGCTTCTTGTACACGGCGAGGTAGGTGTGTTCAAGTGCATTCATGTCGAGAGGCATGCCATAGCGACACTGGTAAGCCTGAAAGACCCGGGCAACGGCTGACGGCGTGGCGCTCCAGAAGAAGGCATACACGAGATACCTCCGCCCCTGGGATTCCTGCAGCGCAACTGCCGCGCGCATGGTCTGCTGTTTCAAATCCGCGGCAGCCGACCAGTTGCCATCACCCCAGCGGTTGACCAGGGGGCCGGGAAGCGGGACGCGCCCGGTCGCGTCAAGCTCCGTGACGAGGGGGACGCCATTTTGCAGAGCGGATCTGGCCCGCGGCAGCAGAATCTTGTTGTCTTCGGCCGTCCAGGTCTTCATGTCGACCCGGCCGTCGTCGAGCACGTACAGCGTCGCAAGTTCCGGCTGAAGGGTGCTGAACAGCACGCCTTCCTCCAGAAAGCCGTAATGGCTGCCGTGATTCTTCTGAGCGAGCGGCCCGTCCCTGAAGGCGCCGTGGTAGCGCTTAAATCCGCCGACAAAACCGGCTACGGTGCGGGGCGCGTCTGACGGGTTGATGAAGCCGGTCCGGACTAAGGGTCTGCCGGTGCCGATTCCGTCTGGCCCCGGGAGTGACGTCTCCTTCATCCGGTTCTGAACACGGCCGGACCACTCGACCCCCGGGTGCGTGGTTCCGAGGACATAGTGCACATCGAACTGGGCAAGATCGAAGGAGACGAGGTACACGAGTTGGCCAGACTCGCCGCTTCCGAGGTTGTTCACGCGCATCGGGTAGCTCCGAAGGATCTTCGGCGCGATTCTGCCCGGCGTGATCACGCTCACGTAAACGCCCGGGATATCCCTTGCCGGATACCAATCGCCCGGAATGGCGCTTCCGGCAACCGAGCCCTCGATTTCGATGCCCAGATCGAGCGGTTTCACGGCTACGGCAGTTGCGTCAGGATCTACCAGGGCCGGTGCCGGCCCCTCAACCGGCTTCTTCTGTGGCGGCACAGCCACTGGCACCGACGCCACTTCTTCTTCCGCTTTCTTGAGGTACGAACGCGCGAAAAACGTGTCGCGCACGAATGAAACTATCTTTTCACCGCCGGGAACCCTCTCGCGCAAGAGATCGGTGACCGCTTCAATCGGCGTCTGATGCCCTTGCGTCGGATTGAGCAGATAGATTCTCTCGCTGCACAGCGGGGCATAGGGGACGGCTGATCGCCGGGCGGCCGCCAGGGCTCCGCCATCCTTGTTGCTCCAGAGGTCACACCCCGCGCGTTCTTTCCCCTGCGCGATGACGATGCCACCCGGATTGCTCTCCTCAAGCAGCAGAGTCTGGCCCCGGGGGTTCGCATTCTGCAGGTGGTACGTTGTTTCAGACGCGGCGGCGCCCCCCTCGAGCCGAAGCAGATACCACGAATTGATCGCGGGGTTGAGGTTGATCAGCGTGGCGAGCCCCGCTGCGCCTTCGGCACTCTTGATCCGGATCGAGCTGGTCGTACGATTGATCTGCAGGTCGACAACCGTTCGCCCTTGGTTAGCCGCCGCTGAGTACACGACCAGCAGCACCCCCGCGAGCGCCGTGACGAACACCTGCCCAGACCGTCCTGTCATTGAACCCTCGTGAAGCCGCTCGGATCCTCGTGCACGGTCCGCCCGATGAATCGCTTTTCAGGATTGCATCTGCTCCGTGTCGTCAGGATGCATCCCTTGAGCCTCGTTCACTGCAACAAATGCGCCATTCGACGCTTCGTCTGAAGCACGGAGCACGCAACCGCAGGGAATGTTTCGCGATTATTAGTATTCAGGATCAGAAACAGCCATGGGGGCTCACCGGATCCCTGAGTTTCCCCGTGAGACAATCGGGCGAGGTTGCCGCTTGATGTCTCTTGTCCGTTGAAGGCGAATGCAAAAATCCCCTGATATTCTGCCGCCGCGGGGATAGAGTCGATACGGTTGCCTCATAATTCAATTTCGCACCAGATGACACAACAGTACAGTTTCCTGGAAAGCAGTCCCGTCGGGAAAACAGGGGTCGAAGAGCTTTCCGATATTCTCGTAAGGTATGTCGCGGCCCACTTCCGCCGCTTCGATGCAGGCGTTGGTGGAGTCCTGCGGCTGCGCGCCGTCTCAGGGGGAATAGGTGCCGGTGTGGACGTGGTTCATGGCGAGCGGTGATGAGCGTCGTGAGCCCGACGATGACCCGGTACTCGAAATCGGGCCAGGATCCTGGTCATCGGATCGTTGCGGGGAACCTTCTTCATGACCGAGACAGGGCCCTGCCGCTTTTTTTTGCATTGATTCTCGTGTACTCTGACGATCAGACTGTCAGGGGGAATCCGGCATGAATCGAGGGGAGTTGCTCAAGAGGATTTCCGTCGATCCCCAGGTCTGTTTCGGCAAGCCCTGTATTCCCGGGACGCGCATCTGGGTTTCCCTGATCCTGGACAACCTTGCGGAAGGCGTGACCCCCGAAGAGTTGATGCGGTCATATCCACAGCTGACGCTGGAGGATATCCGCGCTGCCCTCGCGCACGCCGCGGAGACAACGAGGGATCTGGTAGCCGTATGAGGTATGGCGCAGTTGTCTTTCGCGTCCACGCCATCAAGCGGATGCACGAAAGAAGTGTGAGCATCGAGGCGGTGCGTATGGTTCTGGAGAAGGGGGAGACGATCGCATCCTATCCGAGGACACGCCTTACCCAAGCCGCCTTCTCCTTGGGTGGGACGGCTCCCGCCCGCTGCATGTCGTCATGGCAGAGGTGCCGGGTGTGCAGGAAGCGATCGTGATCACGGTCTATGAGCCGGACAGACTTGTCTGGGAGGATGACTACCGCACGAGGAGGCGAAGATGATTTGTGTCGTCTGCAAGAACGGTGAGACGCGCCTCGGCGAGGTGACAATCACGCTCGAGCGGGGCGGGACAACGCTCGTGGTGAAAAAGGTCCCCGCTGAGGTCTGCGTGAACTGCGGCGAGGAGTACGTCGGCGAGATTGTAGCTACCGCTCTGCTGAAGAAGGCGGAGGAAGCCGTCCGCGCCGGAGTCGAAGTTGAGGTTCGTCGTTACGCAGCCGCCTGAGTACTCTATGGTGCGCGTGGTGGACGATTCAGGGGAGGGTTATCTTTTCTCGGGGCGGTTGTTCATCCCGATCGTGGCGCCGGCAGAGGCGGAGCTTTCTTGTCTCTTGAACTTGAGCGCAGGTCTCGAATGCGCGTTCGGCGGTCTGGCTTGATTTCCTGAGTCCGGCGCGTTGTCGGCATCATCCTGCTCGACATGTCTCGCAGCCGGCTGAAACACCGAGCGCAGGATATCCAGTTGTGGCGGACCATTTACGCCGAGGGGATGCAGTTCGACCGCGGCTACTTGAGCCCCTACTTCGTGACCAAGCCCGAGCGGATGGAGGCCATCCTCGAGGACGCCTGCATCCTGATCAACGGGAAGAAGGGATGATCGGAGGATGCGCGCCGCTTTGCTCAAGGAGGAGAACCGCCGCCATCCGTTCCTCCGGCGTGGAGACCGCGAGGATCAGGCGCAAGGAATGAAAGCCCCGGATGTTCGGACGCCATGGGCAAGTCTGGCACGACCTGCGTCGGGCTGGTTCAGCACGTCGATTCGAGCGGGAGATGCGGACATGACTTGACGTCGCCGGCGGATTGTTCTAGTTTTGGCGAAATCCCCGTATCGAATGGAGGTAGCCCGTGATCGCTTCGAGCGCGCTTCGTTTGTGTGCCTGTCTGCTCCTCGCCGCCGCACCGTCCCTCGCCGCCGGCGTCGAGCCGGTCACCCTCACGCCCCTCCCGGTTCCCATGGACGGATACTCGGACTCGGCGTACATGGTCAACGATCGCGGGGAGGTCGTCGGCGGGCTCTACGCCAACGGACTGTGGTATGGCGTCTCCTGGTCCCCCCTGCTTGAGCCGCTCGTGCTGCAGCCCCCCGCGGATGGGTACGCACTCTTCCCTGACGCCCTCAACGAGCGCGGCCAGATCGCGGGCACCATCACCGTCGACAACGCCTGGGGCTCCCCGAGCTTTCAGCTCTTCCGCTGGAGCCCGGTGGAGGGAATGCTCGCGCTTGGGGCGCTCCCGGGGGGCGCGGGGATCTCAATCTCTGCCATGAACAACCGGGGAGACATCGTCGGCAGCGGCGACGATCCTTGGGGTCCCTCCGCCTTTGGGAACTCCGGCTTTCTCTGGACGCGCGACGGGGGTTACGAGCGGCTCACGCTTCCCCCCGGCGGGCTCGAGGGCTTCCCGACGGACATCAACGACAACGGCCTTGTCGTGGGTGAGTACGCGCGCGGCACCGACGAGTACGATCTCTCCTTCCACGCCGCACTCTGGCGGCCGGACGGCTCATTCCTCGAGCTGGGGACCCCGAGCGAGTTTTACTCCGCCGCCTCGTTCGTCAACGAGCGTGGCCAGGTGGCCGGCGTGTTCTCGATGGACCACCACGGCCACAAGCACCCCTTCGTCTGGAGCGCCGAGGCCGGCTTCGTGGACTGCGGCCAGCTCGTCGAAGGGGACTTTGTCGACGTGACCGGGTTCAACGATCGCGGGCACATGGCCGGGATCTCGTACCAGGGCGGGGCCTGGTTCTGGTCCCCCGAGACCGGCACGATCCCGCTGGGAAACCTCGGCGGCAGCTTCAACAGCACCATACCCCACGCGATGAACAACCACGACCAGGTGGTCGGGTGGAGCTGGGCGGCAAACCCGGTCTCGGGCCGGCAGGAGCGCCGCGCCTTCCTCTGGAGCCCGTCCACCGGGATGCAGGACCTCGGGACCAACGGCGGGCAGGCGAGCGAGGCGTATGACATCAGCGACCGCGGCCGCATCGCGGGGATGGTGGCGACGATCGACGACTCAACCGGGTACATGACGCAGGTCCCGGTGATCTGGACGATTCCGGACCTCGGCTCGGCCTTCCCGGACGACGAGGACCAGATCGCGCGGCTCATCCGCGAGGTGACCGAGCTGCGGGCTGCGGGCGGGCTCACCCACGCCGGTGCTACCGAGCTGCTGCAGGCGCTCGAAAAAGCTCTCGCGTTCAGGGACGGCGAGAACGCCCACCAGGCCAGCCAGGCGCTCGAGCGGTTCACCGCGCATGTGCGCCAGCTCGTCAAGCGTGGGTCGCTCGACGCAGCGACCGGGGACGGTTGGATCGTCCTCGCCGGGGAAGCGATCCGCCTTCTGGGCGAGTAGCCGCCGCGCTGTCTTGGGGATGATTCTCCATTTGACGGTCATCGTGTTGCGTGAACGCGAAGCAGCCCTGCTCGCCGATCTCGTGACGGCCCTCGGCGAGCGCCGCGAGGTCCGTTGCCTCGAAAAATTCCGCCACGCCGGCGAAGCGCGGGTGCACGCCGAGGTAGTCGCGGAAGCGGTCCAGCGAGTCGACGATCATCGTCGGTGACGGCGGCTGAGACTCATTCGCTTTGCCCGGCAGCCTTCTCCATCTCCGTCAGGAACTCCAGGAGATCGAGCTTCGTCAGCTCGAGCGGTCCCGCATGGTAGTCGTTGGTGCCGATCAGGAGCGTCTTGCGGGATCTCGAGAACTGGACGCTGTGGTTGCCGAAATCCCCGAGTGTCACGAGGTCCGATGGCTCGACGGCGCCGGCCGCGTCCTCCTCAACTACCTCCGCGGGGGGAACCTCCTGGGGGGCGATCAGCTCCGGCTCGGGCACCGGCTCCGGCTCAAGAATCTGCGGGGCAACCTCCTGGTGAATGTGCCGGGAGAATTCGGACACCTCGCACGCCGGGAGCCACTCGGCCATGCCTTCCCCCCAGACGAGGGTGTCGCCCGTGACGGCTCCGGAGGAAACCATATCGACGAGATTTTCCGTCGGGACGGGTCCCTCCTGGCGCCGTTCCCCGGCCTCTTCGACGATGAAATACCACTCGCTCTGCTCGCTCATCGCATCCTCCCTTCGAGGTACCGTTTCGCCACTCCGCCCGGGCAAGGTATCACAAAAACTCCCGACTAAACCCGCAAACGGCCGTGGCTGGGTTCGCTACCGTCCCCCATCGGCTGCACCGGCGGTTATCCCGGGCGGCCAATTACTCAAGAGAGGCGGGCTCCCGGAACCGGGCGCTCGAGTAGCCGATCCGGCAGATCGTGATCAATGCCGGTGTCGAGGGCGCGGTGATCCCGATGGCGGCCGAGAAGTACAGGAAGACGAATTGATCACCGCCGCGTGAACGTCCTGACCTCGACGAGGCCGCCTTCGCTCTCGAAGAACTGCAGGGTCGTCGGAGTTGCGGAAAAGCCTCGCTCGAGGTCGAGCCGCGCGGGGCAGGTCCGCCTGGAGTGGATGGTGCTGCCGGAGGTGGTGAAGCTGGCTGTGCTGCGGCGGTCCGGTATCCTCCCGGGCTCGGGGCAGCAGTCGTTGTCCTCGTGCGCGATCGATTCGATGGTGCCGCCCGCGATGACGATCGTCTCTCTGCGGCGACCGGGACACCCGAAGCCGCCCGATGCATAGATGTCTCGGCGCGTGAGGACGTAGGTGCCGTCCTCGATGGCACCTCCTGCGGGAGCGGGGGCGTTGGCGAAGTTGCCAATGACGGTTATGTCGACCGCCGCGCCGACATTCGCGAATGCCTGCTGATCCATCACCCCGCCCTGCCGGTTCTGCAGATCGCATTCTTCGAGGCTCGACCTGGCCATCCCGAAGCCGTGCGCATGCTGATCGCAGCAGCCCGGGCCGAAGCCGGAGGGCGCTAAGTCCGCCATATCGTCTGCAGCTTCTGCTCCATCCACGGTTTGTATCGTGGCCGCTACCTCCGGCGGAAGGGCGTGAGGCCGATGATCCTGAGCAACGGCAGGCTGCTCGACGAGGCCCGGCTCAAAGCCCTGAAGCGCGCGGGCCTGGCCGGCATCTCGATCCGGGTGGATACGCTGCAGGCCTTCAGCTTCGTGCTGGATGGAAGAACGCTTGGGTACACGGACAAACGTTTTGCCGAACTTCTTCAGATTTGCTGTCACTGGGGCACCGGAAAGTATCTGTCATTTCTGGACAAGGAGCAGACCCGGGTCCACTTGCCGGTCCTGCTGGCCGGCGTGCTGGTCAACGCCGGATTGAGAGCGATCGTCCGCGCTTACCTGGCTCGTGCCTTGTGCAAGCCCTGGCTGCTTTTCGCCGCCTCGACCCACCAGGCGGTGACCGTCGTCTCGCCGCCGTGTTTTGTCAGAGGAAAACGGGATCTTTGCGATGCCTGCCCGGACGCCATCCTCTATCAGGGAGAGCTGGTGCCATCCTGCGGCCTGGAAGAGATACGCCGGTACGGGAAGTTCGCTTTGGCGGGTCCCGCAGCGGCGCCCGGTTTATGGCCGGACTCGGCGGTTGAGGAAGGAGACCCTGCTTCCTTCGACGCTGAATGACCAAGTGTGCCTCTGCCCGTTGACCGTGACGGAAGCCGTATAGGTCGTTCCGGCCGACAAGGGGGAGCGGGGGATGAGTACAATGGCGTCGCGCGCCCCCAAGATGGTGCGCCCCAGGTCTTGTTGAAGGCCGTCCGGATTGCGGTAGGTGGTTTCGTCAAAGACGCAATGCTCCAGTGACCGACCCTCCTGTGTGAAGGATGTCGCCGAAACCACTGGCGTGAGATCGCCCGAACCGATCTGGACGAGGAGAGGAAGCCCGCTCGGCGTGCGGTAGCCGGGACAGCTGGCGAGCGGGTCAGGATACCCGCCCAGGTGGAGGCTTATCGGTATGGTGGTCCCATTGCCGGGCCAGAATATCGGATAGGCCGCGCCTGCGGTGCGTCTGATGCCGGCGATCACGTTCAGCGCTGCGCCCATCTTGAGATTGCCATCCGCCTCTTTGTAGCTCCCGTAACCCACCTGAACCAACCGCGGGTCAAGTACTCCCAGAGCATGAAAGGGGGACTGCATCCAGGTGTCGATTGCCGACCAGTCCGTATCATTCGTGTCGTAACCACCAAACAGATTGCTCTGCCGGGCGGCAATCTGGCCTTCCGGAGAAAAACACGTGTTGTCAGGGTCCTCGTCATGTTGGAAGACGTCGTTCTTCACGATGTAGATGGCGTGGTTGCGAGCCCCATGGCTCCACACGGTGTTTTCAGTGACCGGGGACAGACATGCTGTTGCGCGATAATAGTTGAGGTGATCCAGCCAGCCTCCGGGCGACGGGACGGCAGCCGAAGAACGTGCGCCTGCCGGCAGCGGCAAGCGCTTGAGGTTTCTGCCATCAGAAGTGCATGCCGATGAAAACAGCAGATTCACGAGTTGGATCGCCGCCAGGATCAATACCCTGCAGGCCAACCTCATCGCTAGAACAGCTCCAGCAGGGCCGCCATCTCGTTGCGCAGCTCGGTGAGTCCCTTTCCCTTCTTGCAGGAAACCCAGGCGACGGCGTCAGGGGCCAGACCCAGCGCGGCAGCGATTTCCCGGCGCCGGGCGGCCTGCCGGCCGGGCGTGACCTGGTCCGCCTTGGTGGCGACGATGCGATGGGCCATGCGCACATGGTGGAGCCAGTCCAGCATCTGCAGGTCCAGCTTCGTGGGTCCCACTTCCGCATCCACCAGCACGAAGACCGTGCGCAGGGAAGGGCGGCCGAGGAGATAGCCTTCGATCATCTCCTGCCAGGCGTCCTTTTCGGCCCGGGGGCCAGCCGCATAGCCGTAGCCCGGCAGGTCCACGATCCAGCGATCCGGGGCGGCCAGGAAGACGTTGATGAGCCGCGTCCGGCCGGGAGTCCTGGAGACGCGCGCGAGCTGGGTCTGGCTGGTCAGCGCGTTCAGCAGCGAGCTCTTGCCCACGTTGGAGCGACCCACGAGCGCCACCTCCGCGTGACAGGCCCCGAGCTGTTTCGCGTCGGTCGAGGAAATAAGAAAACGAGCGTGGCGCAACAAATGGAGCATGTCCTACCCGTGCCTCATCGCCGCACATCCTCCCGCCGTCTGCCAGACCTTGTCGACGGAGATACTCACGCGGTCGGCGGACGAAGTCAAGGCACCCAACCTTGACTTGCGCCTTGAACAGCCGGAAACTCATCCCAGCGGCACGCTGCCCAAGTCGATCCGGGTCCTCTGTCCGGGTTGTCCGTTTCTGGGCGCGGAAGGCAATTCGTATGAACGGTTGAGGCGGTGAGGGAGATGGAGGTTGATGCCCGTCAAGATTCGCAGACGAGCATTACCGTGAAAAGCGGAACTTCGTCCTTCCGGAAAGCCGCGTTGCCCCTGGTGGCCCTGCTCTTCGGCGTTATTGCGCTGGCGTTGATCGGCTGGGCCAACGACATCAATGAGCGCCAGCGTGCGGGCTTCCTGCTCGACGGTGCCTTCGCGGATCTGCAGATCCTGACCGCGACGTCCCACCTCTGGCTGGAGGAGGCCCTTGGCGGCGATCCCGGGCATTCCCTGCAGGAGGTCCTTGTGGACATCGCCGCCGCCGTCCGGATCTCGGAGTTGATCGTCACCGGCGGCGCCTTGGAGGAGGGGACCAGTCTCCTGCCGCTGCAAGACCCCGATCTCCGCCGTCAGGCCCAGGAGATTCGCGGCCTGCTCAGAGATTTTCAGGCGGTCGCGATTCAGAGAGCGGCCGATCCTCGGCGATCGGGGATCGGCACGCCGCTGGACTTGCGGACCGACCGGCTCTTCGCCGATTTCCAGACAAGAACCGCGACGCTGGAGCGCGTCCTGGAAAAGAACGAGCGCGAGAACCACGACCGCACGCGGAGCCTCTTCCTGTGGCTTTTCGCAGCCTGGATGTCGCTGCTCCTGATCGCTACGGTCGGGCTCTGGAGCAGGGAGCTGAAACGCGCGCAGGCCGAGGCGGAGTTGCGGATTGCGAACGACACCCTCGAGTCCCGTGTGGAGCAGCGCACCCGGGAACTCGAAGGCATGAACGAGAGGCTGCAGTGGGAGATCCGCCAGCACCTCGGGAAGGCGCTGGAGCTGAAGGAGAGCGTACTGCAATTCAAGCTGCTCTCGCAGGAATTTCACGTGCTGCTGGATTCGATCGACGATCCGCTGCTTCTCCTCTCGGCGGATCTCAGACTGCTCTGGGCGAATCGCGGCGCGGCGCGACTAACTGGAGATGGCGAGACCGCCCCCGAAGGGCGATTCTGCTACAGCGTCTGGCATGGCCGATCGGAGCCCTGCGTCAACTGCGCGGCTGTGCGGTGCTTCGAGAGCGGACGCGCCGCGTCGGCGAACATCAAGGCAACCGACGGCCGGCTCTGGGAGGTGCGGGTCTTCCCGATCCATGATGAGACCGGGAGGGTGGCGAAGGTGCTGGAAGTCGCCGTCGACGTGACGGAAAAGTCCGTTCTGCAGGCGGAAGCCGCCCGCACGGCGCACCTCGCTTCGCTCGGCGAGCTGGCCGCCGGGGTCGCCCACGAGATCAACAACCCGATCAACGGGATCATCAACTATGCCCAGCTACTCCTCAACAAGTGCGCCGCGGACGGACGGGTGAACGACCTTGCGCAGCGGATAAACAAGGAAGGCCGTCGCATCGCTGACATTGTTCGCGGCCTGCTTTCCTTCGCCCGCAACCGTACGGAGGAGAAGCAGCTGGCCGCGATCGCCGACATTCTCGCCGATGCGCTCGACTTGACGAAGTACCAGATGGGGAAGGAAGGGATCGAACTCCATGTCGCACTGCCGCCCGGCCTGCCGCCGGTGTTCGCCAACGCGCAGCAAATCCAGCAGGTTTTCATGAACGTCATCAGCAACGCGCGGTATGCCCTGAACCAGAAGTATCCCGGACCGGAAGGCGACAAGATTCTCGAGATCAGCGGCGACGCGGCCGAGGTCGACGGGCGGCGCCGGGTCCGTGTCGTCTTCCTCGACCACGGCACGGGCATAGCCGCCGCGGTGTTGCCGAAAATCATGGAACCTTTCTTCTCCACCAAGCAGACGGGGACGGGGTTGGGGCTGAGCATCAGCCATGGGATCATCGGCGATCACGGGGGCAGGATACTCGTTGAAAGCGTCGAGGGTCGATTCACGAAGGTGATCATCGAGTTGCCGGCGGGGGGCAACGTCGATGGCTAGAATCCTGATCGTCGACGACGAGGAGAGTATCGTCTTCACGTTCGAGAGTTTCCTGGCCGACGAAGGGCATGACGTCCTGGTCGCCAGAACCTTTGAGGAGGCGTTGGGGCGGCTCGATGCGGCCGACATCGACCTGGTCTTCACCGACATCGTGCTCGGCGGCAAGACGGGGATTGATCTTCTGGGGGAGGTGACCGTCCGTGGTCTGCACTGTCCGGTCGTGGTCATCACCGGCTATCCGGCGCTCCAGACCGCCGCGGAGGCCGTTCGCCTTGGCGCTTTCGACTACGTCGCCAAGCCGGTGGTGCAGGAGACGCTGCTGCGACTGACGGCGGCGGCGCTCGCGCGCAAGAAGGCGGTGGACGAGATTGAGCGCGCCCACGCCCGGCTGCGGTGCGTCTTTGCGGGTCTCGGTGAGGGGATCGTTACGGTGGATGCGGGGTTGACGATCCTGGAGGTCAACGACGCTGCCGAATCGCACTGCGGCGTGACCGGCGAGGATGTCGGCAAGAACCTGGCCGGGCTCAAGTTGCCGGGCCGGGAGGGACTCCTCGGCGTTCTCAGGGAGTGCCTCGCCACCGCGGAGTGCGTCGGGGAGACGCGAATCGAGTGCCGGAGTGCAGGCGCCTCCGTTTCGGTCCTGGCGGTGTCGGCCTATCCCCTAAAGGGCGCAGGGGGCGGGCTCGTAGGCGCGGCGCTGGTGGCGCGGAACGGATCACCGCGGGCGCAGACGGCAGGTGAAGCCGGCGAGTGTGAGGGATTCCATGGCATCATCGGGGCGAGCGCCGCCATGCGAAGAGTTTACTCCCTCATCGAGAGTCTCGCCGCCCTGGAGACGACCGTGCTGATCACCGGAGAGAGCGGAACGGGCAAGGAGCTCGTCGCGGAGGCGCTGCATTTTCTTGGGTCTCGGCGCGCGCGCCCTCTCGTCAAGGTCAACTGCTCGGCGCTCTCCGACAACCTTCTGGAGAGCGAACTCTTCGGCCACGTGCGGGGGGCCTTCACGGGAGCGTTGAGCCGGCGCGAGGGGAGATTCGAGAGCGCCCAGGGAGGAACGATCTTCCTGGACGAGATCGGCGACATCTCTCCCAAGCTGCAACTGAGCCTGCTGCGGGTGCTGGAACGCAAGGAGATCGAGCGCCTGGGTGAATCCCGTTCCATCCCCGTCGATGTCCGGATCATCGCCGCGACGAACGCGG
>JANOHV010000116.1:0-22678 GCA_031406795.1 Candidatus Rokuibacteriota bacterium | reverse complement strand
GGTTGGCGCACTTTTGCGCAGGGCCGGATTATGGCCGCTGGCTCGACATGAAGGCCTATGGTTCCCATTTGTCCACGATACCGCTTCAGACGAAGCTGGGCTGCCGCTTTCAGTGCGTCTACTGCACCTACCGCAAGATCGAAGGCGAGGACTACCGGTTGTCGGATCCCGGGAGCGTGGCCGAGACCGCGCTCCGGTATGCCGCGTCGGGATTCGTCGACATCGAGTTCGTCGACAATGTGTTCAATGCTCCCTACGACCATGCCCTCGCGGTCTGCGAGTCGCTCATCCGGTCCAAGAGCCGCGCGCGCCTTCAGAGCATCGAGATGAACCCGGTTTCCTTCGATCAGCGGCTGCTCTCCACCATGGAGCGCGCCGGCTTCGTGGGGATCGGGTTGACCGTCGAGAGCGCAGCCGACCCGGTCCTGAAAGGCCTTCGGAAAGGTTTCACCGCGCGCGAGGTCCATGCCGCGGCGGAGGTGGTCAAACGCAGCCGGCTGCCGTGCCTCTGGATCTTCCTGCTTGGCGGCCCCGGGGAGACCCAAGAGACTGTCCGGGAAACACTGCGTTTCGCGGAGCGGTCTATCCGGCCGCGGGATGCCGCATTATTCACCGTCGGTATCCGCATCTACCCGGGGACCGAGCTGGAAACCATAGCCCGGCGGCAAGGGGTGCTGGCTGTTCCCGCCGACGGCATGCTGGCGCCGGTCTTCTATGTTGCTCCCGAAGTGCAGGCCGGCTGGATCACGCAGCAGGTGAAGCAATCGATGAACGGCCACATGAACTTCATGAGCGGGGATTCACTGGCGGTTTCCTATCTTCCCCGGATCAGCCGTCTGGGGCATCGGCTGGGATTCAAACCGCCGCTCTGGCGGTATGCGCGCTTTATCCGAAGGGGATTGCGATTGGTCGGGATGCGGGTGTGAGGCCCGCGTACGGCGAAACGCAGGAAGACCGGCTGCTCTCCTAGCGCGGGCTTTTTGCCCGCAAGACTATGCAGGCTTGTCTATCAGCACATGTTTCACCATTCGGTATCTCCATCGGTATCGTTGAAAAGGCAGTTTGAAATCGTCGCGCCGAGCGATGATTTTACGGAGTAGTAAAACAGGATTGCCCAGAAGAACTGAAAGGATGATGACATGAAAAAAGAACAGTGGACCGCTGCGGGGCCGCATATCGCGTCATGTGCCGTTGCGACGCCCCCCTGCACCTTCGACCAGGAGGAACTCGGACGGCTCGCGCACAAGCATTATCAGAAAAAGCTGAATCCGCGGAGCCTGAAGCTCATTCACTCGTTCTTCTCCCATCCGAGCATCAAGCGACGCAGCCTGGCCATCGACAATGTGGAGATTCTCCTCGATGAGGACCCCGATGCGCGCATCGCCCGTTTTACGCACTGGTCACGGGAACTCTCTGCTCAGGCGATCGAGGTGGCGCTGGCACAAGTCGGTCTGGGCACAGGCGATGTGGCCGGCCTGGTCGTGAACACGTGCACGGGGTATATCTGTCCCGGCATTTCAACCTATCTGATCGAAAGGCTCGGCCTCTCACGCAGCGTGCGAGCGTACGATCTGGTCGGGAGCGGTTGCGGCGGAGCGATCCCCAACCTCGAGGTCTCCGAGTCGCTCGCGAGGCAGCAGGGATCCGGGGTCGTCGTGAGCGTGTCGGTGGAGATCTGCTCCACGACGTTCCAGATGGAGGACGATCTGAGCCTCCTGCTGTCGAACACGCTTTTCGGAGACGGCGCCGCCGCCGCCGTGCTCTGGACGAGACCGCAGGGCTACGAGCTTGTCGCCTCGGCACGGCGGTATGTGCCGGAGCAGCGCGATTCGATCCGTTACGTCCACAAACATGGCCAGCTCTACAACCAGCTCTCGACCAAACTGCCGGACCTGGTCCGAAAGGCGGCCGCGCAGGTGGTTGCCGATGTTCTGACGCCGCATTCGCTGGCGGCGGGAGACATCAAGCACTGGGCACTTCACAGCGGCGGGGAAAAGGTCATCAACGCCGTCCGGGACGAGCTCGGGCTTTCGGAGGAGCAACTCCTGCCGACGCGCTCCGTGCTCTCAGAGTACGGGAACATGTCGTCGCCCACCGTCTGGTTCGTGCTGCGGGAGATCGAGAAGCGGGGAGTAGCCAAAGGCGAGTGGTGCATCATGGTCGCCTTCGGCGCGGGGCTCTCGGCCCATGCCTATCTGCTCAGGAAACGCTAGCGTCAATCGGGAAGGACGTTTCCTTGTATCAAATGTATCGGAAATCAATTATGGAACAACTGTTTCCCGCCGCCCCCATCCTCAGCTGCAGAAGAACTCAATAACTGGGCAATTCCTGTATCAGAACCCATGATTCATCAGGCGGTAATCGCGAACGGCCGTCTCACGGGTGCGCTGGAATCCCGAACCATTCCCCGGCGGCCTCCAGGCCGGCTGTATCTTAATACCTTTGTAATATTGAACAGTTGAGTGACTGGTGTCCCGTCGAAAATATCAACGGCACGCTTAATGCAATTCGTTACTGACGGGTAACATGGACAACAGGGACAAAAGGGAGGATCCACCGTGAAGAAGAACTTGCTGGGGGCTTTCGTAACATTTGTCGCCGCCGTGTTCCTGATGGTCGATGTGCCGGTCAAGGCCAACGGCCCGGCAGCGAAGGAGTCTCAGAAGGGCGGCGGTGCCGCGTCGGTGACGATGAGCCACCAGGAACTGCGCAACGCCATGCGCATGCTCTGGGAGGAGCACATCGTCTACACGCGCAATTTCATCATCAGTTCGCTCGCCGGCCTCGAGGATGCCGGCCCGATCGCGGAGCGGCTCCTGCGCAACCAGGACGACATCGGCAACGCGATCAAGCCCGTCTACGGCGAAGAAGCCGGCAAGAAGCTTTCGGCGCTGCTGCGCGACCACATCCTGATCGCCGCCGACATCGTCAAGGCCGCGAAGGCCGGCGATAACGACGGCGTGGGCAAGGGTCAGGAGCGCTGGAAGAAGAACGCGGACGAGATCGCGGTGTTCCTCGCGGGCGCAAACCCGAATTGGCCGGTGCTGACGCTCAAGGAGCTGCTCTACAAGCACCTCGATTACACGACGGCCGAGGTTGTCTCGCGCCTCAAAAAGGACTGGGCGGCCGATATCCAGGCCTACGACAAAGGTCACGCGCACATGCTGATGTTCGCCGATGCGCTGACGGACGGGATCCTCAAGCAGTTCCCGAAGAAGTTCCACGAGTAGCGAAAGGAGTTTGGCCATGGGACTGATACTGCTGATTGTCCTGATTCTCTTGCTGGTGGGCGCACTGCCCACCTGGCCCCACAGCAAGAGCTGGGGCTACTTCCCGAGCGGTGGACTTGGACTTGTCCTGTTGATTCTGCTCGTGTTGTTGCTGATGGGCCGGCTGCACTAACGGCGACGGAACCTCCGCAAGATATGAGAGTGCCGTCGTTCGCACCGCTTGGTCGTCGCGATTTCCTGCGCGGCATGATGGTCCTGGTTCCGGCTGTCTCGCTGGCAGCCTGCGTGCCCCGTCCGGCGTTGAGGACATCCACGGCGCCGGCTGTCGCGCACCGTTACTTTACCGATGAGGAATGGGCCTTCCTGAACGCAGCGTGCGCGCGCCTGATCCCCGCCGACGAGAACGGTCCCGGTGCCGTTGAACTGGGCGTTCCGGAATTCATCGACCGGGAAATGAACGGCGCGTTCGGGCATGCCGCGACTTGGTATATGCAGGGGCCGTTCGTCTCCGCTTCGCCCGAGTTCGGGTACCAGTCGCCGCTTACGCCGCGCGCGGTCTACCGCGCCGGTTTCGCCGCGGTGGATGCGCACTGCCGGCGCATGTTCGGCAACAAGTCCTTTTCCGGACTTCCCGTCGCGACGCAGGACGCGGTGCTGGCCGACCTGGAAAGCGGTGCGCTCGATTTCGAGAACGTTTCCGGCAAGATCTTCTTCGGCTTTCTGCTCCAGAACACCAAGGAGGGGTATCTTGCCGATCCGATCCATGGCGGCAACAAGGGCATGGCCAGCTGGAAGATGATCGGCTTTCCCGGCGCCCGAGCGGATTTTCTCGACTGGGTCGACAGGCACGGTGTGCGCTATCCGTACGGCCCGGTCGCCATCTCAGGCGAAAGGGGCTGATTGCGATGGACGATATCAGGAAACCCCCGGTGGACGCGGTGCTCGTCGGCTTCGGCTGGACCGGCGCCATCATGGGTATGGAACTGACCGAAGCCGGCCTGAACGTCGTCGCCCTCGAGCGGGGCGAGAACCGCGACACCTCTCCGGATTTCGCCTATCCGCGCATTGCCGACGAACTGACCTACGGCATACGCCACGAGCTGTTTCAGGATCTGTCGCGCGAAACGTTGACCATTCGCCATGCTCCCCGGGACCGTGCCGTGCCGTATCGCCAGTTTGGGTCGTTCATGCCGGGTAACGGTGTCGGTGGCGGGGGGGTGCACTGGAATGGCCAGCACTGGCGCGTTCTTCCCGAGGAATTGCGCCTCAAGAGTCACATTACGGAGCGTTATGGCGCAGGCTTTATCCCCGACGGCATGACGATCCAGGATTTCGGCGTGAGCTATGAGGAACTGGAGCCCTGCTTCGACCAGTTCGAGCGCGTCTGCGGCACCTCGGGCAAAGCCGGCAACCTGAACGGCGAACAAGTCGCGGGGGGGAACCCGTTCGAGGGGCCGCGTTCTCGGGAATTTCCGTTGCCGCCGCTTGCAGACGCCTACGGCGCCACGTTGTTCGCCGCAGCGGCGAAGAACCTCGGCTACCATCCCTTTTCAGAACCGGCCTCGAATGCCTCGCGCGCGTACACAAACCCCCATGGCGCTCAACTCGGTCCGTGCAATTTCTGCGGCTACTGCGAACGTTTCGGCTGCTACAAGTACGCCAAGGCCTCGCCGCAGACGACCCTCCTGCCGGTGCTGCTGAAGAGGCCGAATTTCGAGTTGCGCGCCCAGGCCAACGTCGTGCGCATCAATCTCGACTCGTCGGGCAAGCGCGCCACCGGCGTCACCTACATCGATGCGCAGGGCCGCACGGTCCACCAGCCGGCGGAGATTGTCGTCTTGTGCGCCTATCAACTCAACAACACCAGGCTGCTGCTGCAGTCGGGAATCGGCCAACCCTACGACCCGGGGACTGGCCAAGGGGTTGTCGGGCGAAATTACACCTATCAGATGACCGGGGGTGTTCAGGTGTTCTTCGGCAAGGACAAGCCGATGAACCCCTTCATCGGCAGCGGAGCGGGCGGCCAGGTCATCGACGATTTCAACGGCGATCATTTCGATCACGCGCCGCTCGGTTTCATCGGCGGCGGGTATATCGGCGTGATCCAGACCGGTGGCCGACCCATCCAGCAGATGTCGCTTCCCAAAGGGACGCCGCAGTGGGGATCCGCCTGGAAGCAGGCGATCAAGGACCATTATTTGTACACCGTCAACATCCAGACCCACGGCACGATCATGTCCCACCGCGACAACTACCTCGACCTCGATCCGACCTATCGCGACAGTTACGGACAGCCGTTGTTGCGCATGACATTCGATTTCAAGGAAAACGACATCAGAATGACCCACTTCGTGACCGGCAAGGCGAAGGAGATCGCGGAAGGGATGGGCGGCAGGTCGGTAGAGGTGAAGATGAAGCAATTCGGCGACCACTACGACACGCGCATCTACCAGACCACGCACAATGTCGGCGGCGCGATCATGGGCGAGGATCCCGGGAGCAGCGTGGTCAACCGCTATTTGCAGGCCTGGGACGCGCACAATGTGTTCGTCATGGGATCGAGCGTCTTCCCGCAGAATATCGGTTACAACCCGCTGGGTTTGGCGGGCGCGCTGACCTACTGGTCCGCCAAAGCCATTCGCACGGCCTATCTCAAGACGCCCGGGCCGCTGGCGTAGACGTGGACAAGGAGTGTTTAACGTGAAAACACCCGCGCGAATCACGCCGCTGCATCTTCTCGTCGCCACGATCGTGGCCGTTGCGTTCGTCGTCGTGCCGCTCCCGACCTGGTCGAGTGGGCAATCGGCACCCGCCACGGATGAACTTGTGCAGCGTGGCGCCTACCTGGCGCGAGCCGGCGATTGCCTGGCCTGCCACATCGCGCAGCAGGGAAAGCCGTTCGCGGGGGGACTGCCGTTCGACGTCAAGGTCGGGACGGTGTATTCGACCAACATCACGCCGGACCGCGAAACCGGGATCGGTCTCTACAGCAGGGACGATTTCGTGAAAGTCATGCGCAAGGGCGTGGCAAAGGATGGCCGCCGCCTGTACTCGGCCATGCCTTACCCGTCCTTCGCCAAGGTCTCGCCCGAAGACCTTGCGGCGCTCTATGCCTACTTCATGCAAGGGGTAACGCCGGTGCGCGCTCCCGCCCGCCGAGCGCACCTGAGTTGGCCGCTCGGTTCGCGTTCGCTCCTGGCGGTCTGGAATGCGCTCTATTTCAAGAAGGGCGAATACGCCGCCGACCCGCGTCAGAGCGACTCGTGGAACCGCGGCGCGTATCTCGTGCAGGGTCTCGGGCACTGCGGCGCCTGCCACACGCCCCGAGGCATCGCCGGCCAGGAAAAGGCGGGAAGTGAGCGGGACGGCGCGAATTATCTCGCTGGCGCCGCTCTTGACGACTGGTACGCAACTTCCCTGAGGGGCGAGGCGGTAACGGGGTTGGCGGCCTGGTCGCAGGACGAACTGGTCGAATCGCTCAGAAGCGGCCGAACGGCGCGTGTCGCTGCAACCGGCATGATGGCGGATGTGGTCGCCAAGAGCACACAATATCTGACCGACCCTGACCTGATGGCAATCGCAGAATACCTGAAATCGCTGCCGGCCGATGATCAGGACGTGAAGGGCAGCGGGGATTCCCGGTTGCAGGCGGATGCCGACCATGCCGCGACGCGCGCGTTGAAAACGGGCGAAACCGGGATGCGCGGATCACGGATCTATCTGGACAATTGCTGCGCCTGCCATCATTCGGACGGCGCCGGCGCTCAACGGATCTTCCCGAACCTGGTGAGGAACGAATCGGTCAACACCAAAGACCCGGTGTCGCTGATTCACCTGCTGCTGGCGGGGTCGGCAATGCCGTCGACGCAAACCGCGCCGTCCGCAATCGCCATGCCCGACTTCGGGTGGCGCCTGAGCGATGAGGATCTGGCGGACGTCCTCAGTTTTATCCGCGCCAGCTGGGGCAATCATGCGCCAGCGGTCAAGAGCGAGCAGGTCGCCCGCGTTCGCAAGTCTCTCGCCAAGAATGAGAGGACGCTGTTACGCCGAGACATCAACGGAGGTAGCCGATGAGCACGATCACAACGAACGACGGCACGCAGATCTATTACAAGGAATGGGGCAGCGGACAGCCCGTGGCGTTCAGCCACGGTTGGCCGCTCTGTGCGGACGCCTGGGAAGACCAGATGGTGTTTCTCGGGGCTCGCGGCTACCGCTGCATCGCCCACGACCGCCGCGGCCACGGCCGATCCAGCCAGCCTTGGGATGGCAACGACATGGACACGTACGCGGACGACCTCGCGGCGGTCGTGGAAAAGCTCGACCTGAAGGACGTGATCCTTGTCGGCCATTCCACGGGTGGCGGCGAAGTCTCCCGCTATGTCGGCCGTCACGGCACCAAGCGTGTGGCCAAGGCGGTGCTGATCGGCTCGGTGACACCGCTGATGTTGAAGACGGCCGCCAATCCCGGCGGCTTGCCGATCGACGCGTTCGACAAGATCCGCGCCGGCGTGCTCGCCGACCGGTCGCAGTTCTTCAAGGATCTCACCACGCCTTTTTACGGCGCCAACAGGCCAAACGCAAAGATCTCGCAGGGGCTGCGGGATTCGTTCTGGCTGCAAGGGATGCTCGCCAGCTTCAAGGGCGTCATTGATTGCATCAAGGCCTTTTCCGAGACGGACTTCACCGAAGACCTCAGGAAGTTCGACGTCCCGACCCTCATCATGCACGGCGACGACGACCAGATCGTACCGATCGGCGCCGCGGCCATGCTCACGGCCAAGATCGTCAAAGGCGCCACGCTGAAAGTCTACCCGGGCTTGCCACATGGCATGTGCTCGACTCACAAGGATCAGATCAACGCCGACCTGCTCGCATTCCTCAAGGGGTGACTTCAACTGAAAGAGAAGGAGCTTTTCGTGTCGGTTTCGTCTCGAATCCGCTGGTTCCTGGCCGCATTGCCCGCCACGGCGGTTGTCTGCTTCGCACTGACAGCTTCGGCCGCCGATGAGGACTTCCCCGCGCTGGTCAAACGCCTTCAAGCGGAGAAACCGCAGTTCGCGAAGCGGCAACAGGATCTGCTCGCTCAGCGCTACGACCTCGCCGACCGGCCGGCCCAGGGAACGACCATGTCGCGCGGCAAGCCGGTGCAAGTGGGCGTACGCGTCAAGTTGCCCGAAGGCCTGACCTGGGAGAAACTCGCCGCCTTGCCGCCGGAGGAAGTCAGGGAAAAACAGCTCTGGCCGGCCGGCTTTCTGCCGTTGCCGCATCCCCACCACGAAGCGGGCGGCATGATCTTCCCCAAGTTCCTCATCGAGGAAACGAAGAAGCAGACCGATCGTGATCTGACTCGCTTCGACCTCGACTTCGACCTGCCGGATCATTTGCTGCCCGAGCCACAGGCAGGAATCTTTCTGACGACGCGGCCGGATCTGGGCGACGTCTCGCAGGGGAAACTGGTGACGCTCGGCAACTTCAACGAATTGTTCAAGGATATCCTCAATCCCAAGCAACTCGAAGGCTTGCGGTTGCTGGTTACGCCGTTTCCGCAGCAGCAGTTCAACGCCATCGAAGACCGCCGCAGTTTGAAGGCGCATCAGGGCGTTGCCTGCTTCGACTGTCACGCCAACGGCCACACGAACGCCGCCACCCACACGGTCGGCGACATCCGGCCCGACGAGCATCGCCATCGGATCGACACGCCCTCGCTGCGCGGCGTAAACATTCAGCGCTTGTTCGGTTCCCAGCGTGCGCTGAAAACCGTGGAAGATTTCACCGAGTTTGAGCAGCGAGCCGCGTACTTCGACGGCATCCCGGCCGACGCGGCGCGGAAAGGCACCAACGTCCTCGAACGCGGCAGCCAGGTGCATTTCATGGCGGAGTTTCAGGCGCTGCTCGACTTCCCGCCCGCGCCGAAGCTCAATGTCTTCGGCAAACTCGATCCCGCCAAAGCCGGAGAGAACGAAATGCGCGGCCAGGAAATCTTCTCCGGTAAGGGCCAGTGCTCGACCTGCCACACCCCGCCCTACTACACCGACAACCTCATGCACAACTTGAAGGTGGAGCGATTTTTCAAGGAGGTCACGGTGAACGGTCGCAAGGCGTCGGCCGACGGCCCGATCAAGACCTTCCCGTTGCGCGGCATCAAGGACTCGCCGCCGTATTTGCACGACGACCGGCTGCTGACGCTGGAGGACGCGGTGGAGTTCTTCAACCTGGTCCTGGGGGTGAGGCTGAATAAACAGGAGAAGCAGGATCTTGTGGCCTTCATGCGGGTGCTGTAGAGCCCCGATGTTACAGCACTCCTGACGAGCCGATCGGAGGAAGCATGAAACTGCCTGAATATGTCACAAGAGAAGAAGTTCGGCGGGTCTGCAAGAAATTAAAGCTTCGTGACTGGACAAAGATCAAGGACCCGAAGATCAGCCTGAAGGAGGCGAAGGTCGTCCTCAAGCAGATCGACAGCGCCGGGCTGAAGATCGATCCTGAGCAGTTCAGGAGAGGTCTTGTGGTGGAACTCGAACATGGTACGCGGTTCAAAGAGGCGAACATAACGAACAACCATCCGATCGTCACTGGCAAGATTGTCCTGGCCCATCTGTTCGAAACGCTCGACTACTACAGGCGTTTGGACATCTCCGAGGCAGAGGCCGACCTTTTCAAGGCGGTGGCTGCGAAGAGCATCGGAAAGGTGAGAACTTTTTACCGGAAAGCGATGGATGCCCGCATGGTCCTGGCAAAAACAGAGGCAAAGACTGGTGATTTCGGCAGAGGGTGATTGGCTGCCGCGGGCCAGCGTGCCGATCGCAACAACTCTGCTGCCATGATCTGTGGTCATTCTCAATCGTTGTAGTTCAACGTAGGGGAGGGGTTGATCCCCTCCCGGCAGCTCCGGCTGTTCCCATGCGCGAGGCGGCGGGGGCATTCCTTCGGTCGTGCGTCTCAGCCGCCGGCCCGGAGTACCGCCCGGGGCTCTCGGTCTCGTAACGCGCCCTTCGAGCTCAAACAACGAGCTCGCGTTTCCTGCGGAAACCGCCCCGGTGGGCATCCCGGGCTGATCGGCGTCTTCGCGCATCATCCCCACAGGAACGCCCCGGCCGCCTCGCTGTGATCGTGAAGGTTGCGGCCGATATTCTAGACGGGCTGCACTGGGTGTGTTAGAAATCACGAGTAATAGTCGATGGCAGGAGGGCAGACTGTGGGAAAAGCAGAGATTCCGACGAGACCAGGCAAGCGGGTGGTGAACTGGCGGGAGCACATCCATGCGGATCAAGCCATTCTGGCAGGAAAGCCGATAGTGCGGGGGACTCGGCTCTCCGTTGACTTCCTTCTGCGGCTCTTCGGCAACGGGTGGACGGTTCAGGAAGTCATGGACTCCTATCCCCGGCTCACCCCGGACGACATGCAGGCGGTCTTCGCCTACGCGGCCGAGTGCATGAGCGAAGAGGCTCTCTACGCCCTACCCACGGGCAAGTGAAGATTCTCGCGGACGAGAACATTCCCGCCCCAAGTGTCCACTTCCTCCGCGAGCGTGGGCATGATGTTCGTTTCGTGGCCGAGGACTCCCCCGGCGAGAGTGACGCCGCAAACCTCCGGGCTGCCCACGAGGAGGGCCGCGTCATCCTCACCTTCGACCGTGACTTTGGAGAACTCGTCTTCAGGCACAGGATGCCCGCCCCCGCCGGGGTGATCTACCTTCGGTTCGACCCGGACTACTCTATACATGCCGGGGAGGTGGTGGACGCCCTCCTCCGTGACGCAGGGGTGACCTGCGCCGGGTTCTTCACTGTGGTGGACAGGGACTTCACCGCCCGTCAGCGCCCGCTCCCCGAGTCGCCCCGGGTATGATTGTGAAGCCTGACCCGGGGACGGATGTTCCCGTGTGCGAGGCTGCGGGGGCATTCCTTCGGTCGTGCGTCTCAGCCGCCGGCCCGGAGCGCCGCCCGGGGCTCGCGGTCTCGTAACTCGCCCTTCGGGCTCAAACAACGAGCCCGCGTTTCCTGCGGAAACCGCCCCGGCCGGCACTCCGGGCTGATCGGCGTCTTCGCGCATCTTCCCTCAGGAACGCCCCAGCCGCCTCGCTGGTATCGTTCCGGCAGCTGCAAAGGACACCGTATGTAGACTCTCTTCGCGGGCGCTGGCAGGCAAGGCGGATGTTCTGTTAAAGAAGTCCGCCCAAGAAGAGGAAGTAGAAAGAAAGCGATCTGTGGCAGTCAATGTCGCGCCCGCTGAGAATCAGGCTCCGCTCAGGCGGCCGATGCAGGGTTCGAGCACACTGCGGGCGAGTCCGCGACTTTCGAGATGGTAGTGGATGGCCTCGATGGGGTCCGGCGGGTCGACCTGATGGGCTTGATTTCCATGCGTCCCTCCTCCGCGTATTGTAGCAGCGTCGTTCGGGGGGGGCGGTCTTTCCGTCCTGACAAAGGAACTTGGCCGGGTGCGTGGAAACGGGAGGGGGTGAACCCCTCCCCTACACCGAGATTGCTAAAAGGGCCCAGCCAAGCGAAGGCAACGTTTCCTGAACGGCCCCTCGATTTCCGTGCACAAGCTGCCCGAGTCGATCGGGAGCGTCCGGGTGCGTCCCGGCAAGGCAGTGAAGAGCGCGCGCGGAGGCAGTGAACACATACCAGAAGAGATGTGCACATCTGCTGCCCGAGTCAGTCAGGAGCGTCATGATTCGTCCTGGCAAGGCAGCGGGGAAGGGCGCGCGGAGGCGCACTCGTGTGCGCCGCACAAGCGGCCCGACCCGCAACGCCGCCAGGGCGGATCAGGGCCTCCTGAATGACCCGGGCTAATCTTCTTCGACGAAGAGGCGGGCGGGGGCGCCTTCGACCGGGTGCAGCCGCGCCATGTCCTCGAACTTGAAGTCCAGACCGAGCACGCCGACCATCTCCTCGCCGCGCCAGACCGGCGCCGACGCGGTGATGCAGAGCCGCCCGGTGATCTTCGAGGAGTAGAAGTCCGTCACGCAGACATCCCCGGTGGCCAGCGGCTGGGAGAACCACTCGCGGTCCGAGAAGTCCTGGTGCAGCCCGATCTTCTCGAATTTGCCCTTGTCCGCCAGCTGGGTCACGTTGTGGGTGATCTTCTTCCCCTCGAGCGTCGTCAGGTAGGCGAACTGCACGTAGGGGTGCTCGTCGATGAAGCGGCGCAACTCGATCTCGGCGCGACCCGGGTCCATCGACGAGATCTCCTCGTGGCGGATCAGCTCGCTCACGATCGAACGGGCCATCTCGTGGACCTTCTTCTTGAGCCGGTCGAACTCCGAGACGAACAGCTCGGGGAGGTACTGGCTGGCGAGCGCCTCCATCTCCTCGTCGGCGATCGAGGTCGTGCGCCCATCCTCGAACTGCTTGAGCACCCACTTGTGGATCTTCTGGAGGCCCGGGTGGTGCTTCTCGAGGCGCTTGCCGCCGGGGATCGTCAGGCGCGAGTTCACCCAGTGCGCGATGCCCGCGAGGCCCGACTTGTCGGTGATCGTCACCCCGACCGGCCGCTTGAGGATGCGCAGGGTGTCGAAGATATTGTAGATCTCCTCGTTCTTGATCAGCCCGTCCGCGTGGATGCCGGCGCTCGTGACGTTGAAATTGCGCCCAACCAGCGGATAGTTCGGCGGGATGACCACCCCCATCTCCTGCTCGAAGTAGTTGCGGATGTCGGTGATCACCGTCGTGTCGACGCCGTTGGTTTCGCCGCGCAGCTGGATGTACTCGATGATCAGCCCCTCGACGGGGGTGTTGCCGGTGCGCTCGCCGAAGCCGAGCAGCGCGCCGTTGGCGCCCGCGCAGCCGTAGAGCCAGGCGGTCGTCGGGTTGATCAGGACCTTGTGCAGGTCGTTGTGGCCGTGCCACTCCAGGTGCTGGCCCGGGACGCCGGCGTCGTCGATCATCGCCCGCACGAGCTTCTGCACGCTGCGCGGCAGCGCGGCGCCGTCGTAGGGCACGCCATAGCCCATGGTGTCGCAGAGGCGGATCTTGATCGGGACCCGCGCCTCTTCGGAGAGCTTCATCAGCTCGATCGCGAAGGGAACGCAGAAGCCGTAGATGTCGGCGCGGGTGATGTCCTCGAAATGGCAGCGCGGGCGGATGCCGAACGCCAGCGCCTCCTTGACGACCGCGAGGTAGTTCTCGAGGGCCTTCTTGCGGTCCCAGCCGAGCTTGAGGAAGATGTGGTAGTCGCTCACCGAGGTCAGCATTCCCGTCTCGGGCAGCTTCATCTCGCGCACCAGCTTCAGGTCCTTGGCGGTGGCGCGGATCCAGCCGGAGATCTCCGGGAAGCGCAGGTCGACTTCCTGGCAGCGGCGCACGGCTTCGCGGTCGTCGTCACGGTACAGAAAGAATTCGCACTGGCGGATCACGCCGTTGGGCCCGCCGAGCTTCGACAGCAACTGGTACAGGTGCACGACCTGTTCAGGGGTGTAGGGCGGGCGCGCCTGCTGGCCGTCGCGGAAGGTGGTGTCCGTGATGAACATGTCCTCCGCCGGGTCGAGCATCACCGTCTGGTGGTCGAAGTCGAGTTTGCAGACCTCCTTGTAGGGGAAGAGGTCGCGCATCAGGTTTGGCTCACTGACTTCGATCAGCGGGAATGCGGCGCGGCTTCTCGGCGCACTCGTGAGCAGGCGGCGGTGTTGGCTCCAGCGCAACATGATCGTCTCCATCCTCCGGTTCGCGAAACGGGATTCTAATCTAGAGGGCACGTCGGGGTTTGTCAACGAACCGCGGCTGCCCGCGCGGTCCCGGGTGGGTCCGGTCGGGCGGCCCTGGCGGCTAACGGGCGAGCGGCTTCTCCCCGGGGGTAGTGCCGGCCGTCGCGTTCGGATCCACTCCCGTCCGCGAATAGGCTTTCGGCTTGTGACACCCGACGATGCAGGTGCCCCCGTTCGCGTTCGGGACGTAGCGCATCGTGTAGCAGAAGACCCCGGTGCACTGGTACTCGGTGCGCAGCAGCTTGTCCTGATGCGCGGTGTGCGGGAGGTGGCAGGCGAAGCAAGTCTGGCCGTCCTTCTTCTTGATGATCCCGTACTTGTTCGGCACGGCGCCGCCGTTGAGGTGCAGCGCGTGGAGGTTCAGCGTCCCCATGCGAAAGCCGGTATCTTCGGTCTGCGGCTTGGTGAACGTCTCCAACTCGTGGCATTCGAGACAAAGGGCCGCCTGCTTGGGGTCGAAGAGCGCCAGTCGATCGGTGAGGAGATTCTTTGCGAGCAGACCCTTGTTTTCCGAGGCGTGCGGGCGATGGCAGTCGCTGCACCCGTCGTCGATCGGGGCGTGGGTGACCCGCCCCTTGAACTCCGGACTCGCGCCGTGGCATTTTTCGCAGAGTGTGCGACCGGCCGCGACGAGCAGCTTCTTGGTTCCCGAACCGTGGGGGTTGTGGCAGGCGGTGCACTTGCCATCCGCCACCGGGGAGTGGACCGAAGCTCCGACGGCCAGGTCGTCGTGGCACTCGTAGCAGAGAGCCGCGCCTTCCCTGACGAGCATCAGTTTCTCCTCGTCCTTGTGGTCGAGGTGGCAGGCGGTGCACTCGCCCCCGGCCGCGGGGTCGTGGGTAAACTTGTAGGATTTCATCTTCTGAGGGAAATCATCGTGGCACTCGAAGCAGGGTGGCTCCTCCGCCCGAATGGGAGCGACCGGAACCGCGGCCATGCCGGCGAAAACCATTGCCACGCCCGTCAACCATAACCGCACTGGATTCATTCCCACCGCTCCTCGCACCCTATCGTATCCATACCACAATGGTCTGCTATAATAACGCCCATGCCGGGAAAATGCAATAGACGTGCCGTCCCGGCATAAAGTCAAAGACGCCGAGCGCTTATGATTAACTGCACAATAACAATTACTTGTGAATCAACATGAGGAAGTGCCCAGCGTCCGGTCAAGCGATGGCGCGGCCGCTGCGTACTCGTGCGCGGTCCAGTGCGCAAGATGGCGCCGCTCAACGGGGGGCGGGACGCCCCCCCGGCAGTGCGGCGACGGACAGACTACTCGACCAGGGTGAGGATGATCTTCTTCCCGCGGCGACGGGCAATGAAGGACTGACCTTGCGTCAAACGGCCCGAAGGTGACAAGCACTTTCTCGCCTGAAACCCGAGTAAATGCGGTCGTCATGTCGGTGGCCGAACGTCGGCTGAAGTGCCGGCGGCTGCCTGAAGGAAGCACGCCGGGCAATTGACATCCGGCAGGCGCGCAGGTATAACTCGCCCCACAAGAAGTGCCGAAGTGGCGGAATTGGCAGACGCGCATGATTCAGGGTCATGTGAGCGCAAGCTTGTGGGGGTTCAAGTCCCCCCTTCGGCACCACCGTTACGGCCGCTGAAAATGGCCCATCTGCGGCGTTGCACTCCTCGTGTCTTCCTGCGGCGGGCACTAGCCCGCCTCGGAATCCACTTCGGGGTGCGCCTTGCACCTGGACCCTTTTGAGCGACCTCTCCGCGACCGTTACGGCCGCTGAAAAGTGGCGATCTGCGGTCGTTCATGAACACGCTGCCTTGCGGCAGCACGTGCGGGTCGAGGGGGTGGCGCGGAGGGGTGGACTCCATCGGCGGAAAAAAAGTGAGCACGATGGAAGTCCGCAGCGTCAGGACCCCGCAGTCCGAACGGGACCGGCGAGGGCTCCCTCAGCGGGAGCGGCGGCCGCGGCGGCTGGACTTCGGTTTCGCCGCCGCGGCGGGCTGTGCCGCGGCAGGACGGCGAGATTCCGATTTCTGCCCGCGCGTCGCGCGGGCCGGGCGCGCGCCGCGGGCGGGCGCGGGCGTGGCGGCGTCCACCGCGCCGGTGCGCTCGCGCACCAGTATGAAGTCCGCCCGGCGCAGAGCGGTGTTCACCGCGGCGATCTTCACCGTGACCGCGTCGCCGTGACGAAACGTCGTCCCCGTGTTGGTGCCGACCAGCGCGCGCAAGTCCTCCCGGTGCTTGTAATAGTCGTCCCCGAGCGTGCTCACGTGCACCAGCCCCTCCACCGGCACGTCGGCCAGCTGCACGAAGAGTCCGAAGTGGGTCACGCCGGTGATGAAACCGGCGGCTGTCTCGCCGACCCGTCGCGCGAGATACTCCGTCTTGTGCAGATTGACGACCTCGCGTTCGGCCTCCGTCGCCGTGCGCTCGCGCGCGGAACAGTGGGCCGCGGTCTCCGGCAGCGTGGCGTCGAGTTCCTCCGCGTGCGCCGGGGTGAAACGGCCGCGGCGCACGAGTTCGCGCAGCAGCCGGTGGACGACCAGGTCGGGGTAGCGCCTGATCGGCGAGGTGAAGTGCGTGTAGCCCGTGCTCGCCAGTCCGAAGTGGCCGATATTTTCGGCCGCGTAGACCGCCTGTTTCATGCTGCGCAGCAGAACCTCGTTGAGCACGCGCTCCTCCGGCCGCCCGCGGAGCGTTTCGATGAAGTCGGCGAAAAACCGCGAGGTCGGCTCGAGCGGGAGACGGATCTTGTGGCCGAACCCCGCCGCGAATTCGGCGAAGGCGGCGAGTTTCTCCTGCGAAGGGACCTCGTGCACCCGGTAGATGCCGGGCACCTTCATCCAGCCGAAGTAGCCGGCCACGGCTTCGTTGGCGGCGATCATGAACTCCTCGATGATGCGGTGCGCGATGTTGCGCTCGGAACGGATGATGGTCGTGATGCTCCCCTGCAGGTCGAGCAGGATCTGCTCCTCCGGCAGGTCGAAGTCGATGCTGCCGCGGCGGGCCCGCTGGTCCCGGATGGCCAGGGCCAGGCCTTTCGCCTGTTCGAGCATCTCGGCGAGCCCGGGGACCGCCGGCAGCGCCGCCGGGTCGCCTCCCTCGAGCGCCCGGGCGACCGCCGTGTACGTCAGTCGCGCGTCGGAGTGGATCACGGTCTCGAGGAAATCGTGGTTGAGCAGCTTCCCCTGTCGCGAGAACTCGAGCACCGCCGTGAAGGCCAGGCGGTCGACCCCGGGGTTGAGGCTGCAGATGCCGTTCGAGAGCCGCTCCGGGAGCATTGGCAGCACGCGGCCGGGGAAGTAGATGCTGGTGCCGCGAGCGAACGCCTCCCGATCCATCGCGCCACCCTCGGGGACGTAATGCGAAACGTCGGCGATGTGCACGCGCAACAGCCAGGTCCCCTTGGGCGTGAACTCGAGCGAGATGGCGTCGTCGAAATCGCGGGCGGTCTCGCCGTCGATGGTCACCGTCAGCAACCCGCGCAGGTCGGAACGCCCGGCGCGTTCGGCGCTGCCGACTTCGGCGGGCACGGTCTCGGCGTCGACGAGCACGCGACGCGGGAAACGATGCGGCAGGTCGAACTGCCGGATGATCACTTCCTCGGCGACGCCGGGGGCGCCCTCGTCACCGAGGACCTCGACGACGGTCGCCTCCGCGGGGCGCCTGGCCGCCGGCCACGCGGTGATTTCGGCGACGACCATCTGCCCGGTCCGCGCCTCACCGACGCGGCCATCCGGAATGAAGACGTCCTGTGTCAGGCGCGGGTCGGCGGGTGTCAGGTAGGCGTATTCACCAGTGCGCTCGATCCGGCCGACGACGCTGGCGCGCGCGCGCTGGAGTACGCGTACGATGCTGCCCTCCGGGCCTCGACCGCCGGGAATCTCCTGCTCGATGCGCACGAGGACGCGATCCCCGTGCATCGCGCCGGCCACCTCGCGCGCCTTGACGAAAACATCCCCGGTGGCTTTCTCGTCCAGGACCACGAAGCCGTACCCGTCCGGATGCATCTGGAGGCGCCCGGGCGCGAGATTCATCTCGGCGCTGACGCCGAAGCGTTTGCCGCGGGTGCGGACCAGGTCCCCGGATTCGCACAGCCGGCGCAACAGCGACTGCAGGTCGCGCTTCCCGTCCGGGGACACTTTGAGCAGGTGCTGGATGTCGCGAAGGCTCATCGGATGCGCGCCTTTTGCGCGCAGCAGGACGAGCACCTGGTCGCGCAGCGCGTCGTTCTGGGATGGCATGCCCTGGAGAATACCATCAGGCGGCGGAAAATGTCAGGCCTAGATCCGCGCGCACGCGCGGATCCAGCAGTACCGCAGGCATCTCAACTCACCGGGAAAAGCCTGATTTCGCTCGCGAAGAGCAGGGGGCACCGGTCAGACAACGCTTGCAGTGAGCAGCACGGTCCGGTGTAAGCCACAAGACCCGAAAAACAACAGGGGGACGCTTGCGTGCGGCCCGGCCGAAGAGGATAATCAATCGCGGGGGAACGGGCTGCTTGAGGAACCGGGAGGGGGCGTGCGCATCATCGACGGCTACAATGTCATCGGCGCGGCTGGCGAGTTCGGGCTGACGCTCGCGCTCCCCGACAAGGAAGACCGGCTGCTGCGCCTGCTTTCCTCCTACCGCTCCCGCCGCCGCAGCCGGCAGGCGACGCTGGTCGTCTTCGACGGGCACTACGGCCGGCTGGCCAGTGGGCCGCGCCGCTACACCCAGCTGGGGATCGAGGTGGAGTGGGCGCTCGGCGAGACGGCCGACGCGGTCATCACGCGCAAAGTTCGCTCCGCCGCCCGGCCGACGGAGATCGAGGTGGTCACCTCGGACGAAGTCGTGCTGCGCGCCATCGTGAGCAGTGGCGCGAAGGGGGTCCGCAGCCCCGCCTTTCTCGCCGAAGTCGCCACTGCCTTCGTCGACGAACCGGCCGCCGAGAAGCCGGAGGCGCCGGATGCCGTCGAAGTCGCCGAATGGCTGGAAGTCTTCAAGCGGGAATGACCGCCGGCTCCGGGCGAGGGTCCGGAGCCGGCGCAGTCGTTCCTGCTATTTACCTTTTTCCGCGATCTCCCGGGGAGGAATGATGGTCGAGACCATGCGCTGGAACAAGGGCCGGCTGGACCTGCTGGACCAGACCCTGCTGCCCGAGAAGGTGATCTATCGCCCGCTGCGGACCGTGCGGGAGGTGACCGGGGCGATCAGCAAGATGCTCGTGCGCGGGGCTCCCGCCATCGGCGTCACCGCAGCCTTCGGCATGGCGCTCGCCGCCCGCCAGGCCGCCGGGCTCGGCCCCGCCGCCTTTCACCGCGAGCTGGTCAAGGCCGAGCGGCTGCTCGCCGGTTCGCGGCCGACCGCGGTCAACCTCTTCTGGGCGCTCGCGCGGATGCGCCGGCTGATCGAGGCCGAGGCCGCCCGCCCGCCCCGCGAGATCGCCGCGGAGCTGGAGGCTGAGGCCGTGCGCATTCTCGACGAGGACATCGCGATCAACCGCGCGATGGGCCGACACGGCGCGGTGCTGATCGACGACGGGGACGTCATACTCACCCACTGCAATGCCGGCGCGCTGGCGACGGCCGGTTTCGGCACCGCCCTCGGGGTGATCCGGGCCGCCTGGGAAGAGGGCAAGCGGATTTCCGTGCTCGCCGACGAAACTCGTCCGCGATGCCAGGGCGCCAAACTCACGGCGTGGGAACTCTCGCGTGACGGGATCCCGGTGACCGTCATCGCGGACACGGCCGCCGGGTACTTCCTGCGCAAGGGCGCGGTGCAGAAGGTGGTTGTCGGCGCCGACCGCATCGCCGCGAACGGGGATGTCGCCAACAAGATCGGCACCTACCAGGTGGCGGTTCTGGCCTGCACCAATCGCGTGCCGTTCTATGTGGCCGCCCCCGTGAGCACGTTCGACCCGGACCTGATGGACGGCGACGCGATCCCGATCGAGGAGCGCCACGCTTCGGAGGTTACGCACCCCGGCGGCCGCCGGTTGACGCCTCCCGGAGTCCCGGCGCTCAACCCGGCGTTCGACGTGACCCCCGCGCGCTACGTGAGCGGCATCATCACCGAGCGCGGGGTTCTGAGAGCGCCCTACCGGCGCTCCATCGCGCGGTGTCTCGCCGGGGGTGCGTGAGCCTGCCCCGGGCATGACGCAGCGCCCCGCACGCTCGATGTGGGCACGGCGGGTCAGCCGCCACGGGCCCGATCTGCTCCTGGCCCTGCTCGCCGCGGCCGCCGCGGCCCTCCAGTTGCTGGCCGTGCCGGCGTCCCGGTCCCTGTCCGCAGGTCTCTGGCTCTTGTTCGCCGCGGTCGCGGTTCTCCTGGTGCATGTTCGCCGCGGCACCGCGCCGCCCGGTGCGGCGGCTGCGGCCGGGCGTGAACTGCGGTTGTTCATCCTCGCGGTGGCTGCGGTGCGCGTGCTGGCGGTCCTTGCCGCGGGGGCGGGCCCGCCCCGGGGGCTTTCCACCGCCGCGCTCTCCCCCTTCTGGCTCCTCGGGTACGCGATCGTGATTGTCGTCGCCGCCTCCCGCCTCCCGGGGCGGTGGCCGACGCTCTCGCTCGCCGCCTTCGCCGTGGCGCTCGAAGGCGCGGCCCTGGCAGCCGACGGCGTTCGCGACGCGCCCGGGGCCGGGGCCGGGGCCGACCGCGTCGGGGCGGGCGTCGCGTTGGCGCTGCTGTGCGCGCTCGCGGCGATTGCCGCGGAGGCGTTTCAGCGGGGACGGCGCGAGCGCAACACGCTGCGGGCGACGGTCGCGGAACATGATCGCCTGCGCGGTGAAGCCGAGGAACTGCGCGCCCTGGGGGATCACCGCCGGGAGCCCGGGGCCGAGAGCCTCTCGCCGCGGGGGAAGACGACCCGGATCATGAGCGCCGTCGTCGATCTCGACCGCGACCTGGACCGGGTTCTCGCCCTCGGCGCGCTCTCGGTCGGGGCCCGCAGCGTCGTGCTCTTCCTGCTCGCCGAGGACGGGGAGCGACTGTTCGTGCGCCGCGCCCTCGCCGGGCAGGGGACGGCGCTCGATCGCGAGGCGGCGCCGCGCCTCGGCGAGGGGGTCATCGGGCACGCCGCCCGGACGCGCCGCCCGGCGCTCTTCACGAACCTCGACCCCGGCAGCCTCCTCCCGCCGCTGTATCGCGACGAGACGCCAGCGCCCTCGCTGCTGGTGGTTCCGGTGAGCGAGTCGGGTGTCTTTCGCGGGGTGCTGGTCGCGGACGCCGGCTCGCCCGGCGCCTTCGGCAGCGAGCACGAGCGGATCCTCGCCGGCTTCTCGGGCGAGATCGGCACCCTGCTCGAGAACACGCGCGCCGACGCCAGCCGCGAAAAGAGCAGCCACCGCTTCGAGACCCTGAGTTTCATCAGCCAGGCGCTCGCTTCGACGATCAAGATCGACGAAATGCTCGCGAAGATGGTCGATCTCATCCGCGAGATCGTCCCCTACGACCGCTGTGCGCTGTTCATCGCCGATCCCGCGGGCACCTCCCTCGTGCTGCAGGCCCAGCGCGGGTTCTTGCCCGCGGGAGCCGAAAAGGTGCGGATCGCCGCCGACCACGGCCTGGCCGGCTTCGTCGCCACCAGCGGCCGGCCGCTGCTTTTCTCCGACTTCAAGGAGCTCAATCGCACGGCGGAGATCGTCCCCGGCGCTCCGGGGCAGGGACGCATCCGCTCGTTCCTCGGCCTGCCGGTGCGCCACACGGGCGGACTCACCGGCGCGTGGGTGCTGGTCGCCGACGAACCCGGACGCTTCAGCGCGGATCATCTCGACCTGCTCACCGTGGTTGCCGCCCAGGCGGCGACGCTGATCTCCAACGCCGTCCTGCACCAGACGGTCGAGCGTCTGGCGGTGACCGACGGCCTCACCGGGCTCTACAACCACCGCTGGTTCCAGGAGCGCCTGGCCTACGAACTCGACCGGGGCGACCGCCACGAGGAGCCGCTCTCCCTGCTGCTTCTGGACATCGATCATTTCAAGAAGATCAACGACACGTACGGCCACCCCTTCGGTGACCGGGTCCTCAAGGCGCTCGCCGTCGAACTCGGGCGCCTGGCGCGGCGCGTGGACTTCGTCGCGCGCTACGGCGGCGAGGAGTTCGCGATCATCCTCGTCAACACCGACCGGCGCGGCTGCCGCACCAGCGCGCAGCGCGTGCTCAAGGCCGTTCGCGCGCTGCGCATCCCGCACGAGGGGGGCGAGTTCAGCTTCACGCTGAGCATCGGGACCGCGACGTGCCCGGACAACGCGGCCACGCGCGAGGAGTTGGTGCGCTGCGCGGATCAGGCGCTCTACGCGGCCAAGGAGGGCGGGCGCGACCGCGTCGCCGCCTCCGAACGCTCCGCCGGGCCGCCCGTTCCCCGCGAGCCGCGAGCGGACCGGCGGGAGCAGGCGGCAAGCTGATGAACATCACGGCGGTGCGCATCTTCCCGTTCGAGACACGCGAAGCCGGCGGTCGCACCGTGGCCTATGCCGAGATCGAGATCGACGGCGGCCTGCTGCTGCGCGGCCTGCGTGTCATGGAGACCGGGAGCCGCGGGCTCTTTGTCGGGTATCCCGCCCAGCGGGCGCGCCGGGAGAAGCTCGTCGAGATGGTCGTGCCCCTGACGCGCGAGGCGCGCCGGGCCATCCACAGCGCGGTGATCGGCGAGTTCAAGCGCGTCGCAGGCTGGCAGCCCGCGACGGACCGTGACGGCCGCTGAAAAGGGCCCATCTGCGGCGTCAGGCTCCGCGCATCTGCCTGCGACGCACACCAGTGCGTCTCGGCATCTGCTTGTCGCCTTCCTTGCACCTGGGCCCT
>JANOHV010000069.1:0-14056 GCA_031406795.1 Candidatus Rokuibacteriota bacterium | reverse complement strand
GAGCAGGCCGCTCAAAAGGGTCCAGGTGCAAGGCGGGCGAGTCCTGAGGAATGAGGCGTACGAACAGTACGCCGCAGTGTTCCCGCCCACTCGCTGCGCTTGCAGGCGGCAAAGTGCCCACCGCCGCAGATGGGCCCTTTTCAGCGGCCTGCTAGACAAGGCTCCTGCCGTCGGGGCGTTCGTCCGGGCGCACCCCCATCAGATCCAGCACCGTCGGACAAACGTCCTCAATGCCCGGCTCGCGGGTCCCGAGACGGCGGCCGCGCACGAAGATAAAGGCGTCGTCCGGCGCGTGCATCCCCGTCATGTCGGAGCGACCCGTGATCGTTTCCCGGTCGAGGTGCCCCTTGATCTCGTACCCCGGCGCCGGCACCACAAGCATGTCGCAGGGGGCCGGGCGGCGGCCGGAGACCGGCAGGGGGAACGCCGGCCACCCGGGGTTGCGGTTGACCTGTTCCCCCTTGAGTACCGCGGAGACGAGCGGCTGCCCGTTCTCCGGGTCGGTCAGACGCAGCAGGTCCGCGGCGACGCCGTCGCGATAGCCGCGGTATTCCTCGCTGCCGCTGATGCCGCCCTTCGGCTCGCGGCCCTTCAGGTGCATGAACACGCGCCCGGGGGCGAGGCTGTAGGCCCGCGAATCGCGGGAAATCATGCCGAGGCGCCGCCCGTCCCCGCGCTCGAACTCGAGCCAGCCGCGCTCTTCGAGGGCGCGGTTGAGATAGATTTCCCGGCGCAGCCGCCGGAAGCCGTTACCGGAGAGGACGATCACCTCGGCTCCCGCCGGCACGATGCTCAGCAACTCGCCGATCAGGGCGTCGAGCGTGCGGTAGAAGGAGAGGAACGCGCGCCCGTACCCCGGCGTGTCGCGCTCGTAGTCCTCCCAGAAGAAGTGGTTGATCCGGTCGGTTTCGCTGATGTGGAGCTGGAAGAAGTCCCACGGCTCGCGGTGCAGCAGCGAGAAGGCGGCCTCGAAGCGCTTGCGCAGCACCAGGTCCAGGTCGGTCAGCAGATCGTCCTTGTTCCCTTCCTGCCCGGAGCGGGTGTCGACGTCGAGCCGGTAGCCGATGCCGCGCAGGAAGGCCCCGAGGGTGTGCGGGTAGACGATCTCCTCGAGAGTCGCGGCCCGCGCCGGCGCAATCAGCACGCCGCGGACGGGGCGCGGCGGCCAGGTGCCCGGGACGTTCACGACGATGGTCGACTTGCCGGCGCTCCCGAGCACGTCCCACAGGGTCGGCGCGGCCAGATCGTGCGATCCGGGCAGGAAGATGTCGTAGTCCTCGGGACGACGTTCGACCAGACCGTAGATGCCGTGGCGGCCGGGGTTCATCCCGGTCGCGTAGCTCGCCCAGACGACGGGGGAGACCGCCGGCTGCACGGTCGCCATCCGGCGCAGATCGCCGCCCGCGAAGAGCCGCGCGAGGTTGGGGAAAGCCCCCTCGGGAATGTGGCGGGCGAGAAACGAGTGCGGCACCCCGTCGAGACTGATCACGAATACGCGGCGCGGGCCCGAACGACGCCGGAAAAAGGGCAGAAAAGCCATCGCGCCGGCCTAGAGCCGCTTGATGCGGCTGAAGAAGTCCTGCGGGGTCATGTGTCCGTCCGCGTCGTCGTACTCCTGCCGCGGGTCGCGCCGGTCCTCGCGCCGGACCCCCGCCTCCGGGAGCTCCTCGAGAAACCGCGACGGCGAGGCCCGCTCCTGCTTGGCGTACTTGGTGCGCGCGGCGGCATAGGTGATCGTCAGGCTGCGGCGGGCGCGCGTCATGCCAACGTAGGCCAGACGCCGCTCCTCCTCGAGGCCGCCGACCTCGAACTCGGAGCGCCGGTGCGGCAGCAGCCCCTCCTCGAGCCCCGTGAGAAAGACGTGCGGGTACTCCAGCCCCTTCGCGCCGTGCATCGTGAGCAGGGTCACGCTGTCGCCGGTGAAATCGTCCGACTCCTCGTCGCGGCCGGAGAGGTTCACGCCGGCGAGGTAGTCGCCGAGGCCGGACTCCGGCTCGGCCTTCTCGAAGCTCGCGAGCGCCGCGACCACTTCGCGCACGTTCTCGGCCTTGCGCTCGGCGGCGACCGGATCCTTCACCGAGGCGCGCGCGGCGTCCTCCAGGCCGATGATCTTCACGAGTTCCTCGGTCGGCTCGGCGATGTGGCCGGCCCGGAACCGCTCGCGCATCTGCCCGAGAAAGCCGAGGAACTCCCCGAGCGCGCGCGCCTGACGCTCGCCGACACCCGGGACGTCCCCGGCCTTCGCCATGACCTCGGCGAGCGGCCGCTTCTCGGCGAGACTCGCCGCCTGGAGGCGGTGGATGGTTTCGTTGCCGACCCCGCGCGCCGGGTAGTTGACCACGCGCAGCAGGGCGATCTCGTCGAGCGGATTGTGGATCGCCTGCAGATAGGCGATCAGGTCCCGCACCTCCTTGCGGTCGTAAAAGCGCATGCCGCCGATGACGACGTAGCGCATCCGGTGGCGGCGCAGCACGTCTTCGAACGAGCGCGACTGGGCGTTGGTGCGGAAGATCACCGCGCAGTCGGCCGGCTTGGCCTTGTCGGAGGCGACCAGGCCGATGATGCGCTCGACGACCGCGTTGGCCTCGTCCTCGGAGTCCTTGCAGGCCAGCACGGTGACCGGCACGCCCTCGCCGAGGTCGCTCCAGAGGTTCTTCTCGCGCCGCGAGGAGTTCTTGCGGATGATGGTGTTCGCCGCCGCGAGGATGTGGCCGGTGGAGCGGTAGTTCTGGTCGAGGGTGATCACCTTCGCCGTCGGCCAGTCGTGCGTGAAATCCAGGATGTTGCCGGGCAGCGCCCCGCGCCAGCCGTAGATCGACTGGTCATCGTCGCCGACGACAGTGAGGTTGCCGCCGGGCCCTGCCAGCAGCGAAACGAGCTGGTACTGGACGGCGTTCGTGTCCTGGAACTCGTCGACGAGGACCTGACGGCAGCGCTCGCGCCAGCGCTCGAGGACCGCGGGAAACTCCCGGAAGAGCTTGAGCGTGAAGACGAGCAGGTCGTCGAAATCGACAGCGTTGTAGGCCTTCAGCGCGCTCGCGTAGCGCGGCGCGGCCTCCGCGGCGAGGATCGCGTACGGGTCGGTGCCGTCGCCGGGGTCCGGCTCGCGCCCCTCGTTCTTCGCGCGCGAGATCGCGGCGAGCACCCGCTTGGCGTCCGCGTCGCCGCGGCCGACCAGGCGCACCTCGCGCAGCGCCTCTTTCAGCGCCGAGAGCTGGTCGGCGGTGTCGTAGATGGTGAAATTCTTCTTGAAGCCGAGGTGCTCGATCTCGTTGCGCAGCACGCGAACGCAGAAGGAGTGGAATGTCGAGACCGAAGGGGCTTTGGAACCCTTGCGCAGCAGCTTCTTGACCCGCTCCTTCAGTTCGTCGGCGGACTTGTTCGTGAAGGCGACCGCGAGGATCGTTCCGGGCGCGACGCCGCGCTCCACGAGGTAGGCGATGCGGTAGGCGAGCGTGCGCGTCTTGCCGGTGCCGGCGCCGGCGAGGATCAGCAGCGGGCCGTCCCCATGCAGGACGGCCTCGCGCTGGCGCGGGTTCAGGGCGTGCGGGTCATGACTCATGAGAGGGGGGATTATAGGGACGGGGCGGGCCAAGGTAAAGCGGTGAGTCGCCGTCGTGCCTTGACTTCAACCGCGGGCAGCGGCTACATCATGCGAAGAATGGGGGCAGCCTACGGGGGAGACCATGCCATGGGTACGGTCACGACACGCCGGGGGAGACACCCCGGGGCCGTCGCCGCACCGGTGGCGTTCCTGCTCGTGACGCTGCTCCTGGGCGCGCTCCCGGCGCCACTCGCCGGTGCCGAGAGCTTCGCCGCGCTGGTGAAGCGCGGGTACGAACTGCTGCAGAGCCGCCGTTTCGAGGAGGCCGCCGCCGACTTCGCCGCGGCGCTGGAGAGCGAACCCGCCGCGCAGCCGGCCCGCAGGGGTCTGGCGCAGGCGGCCGCCGAGCTTGCCCGCTCCCACCTGCGGGGAGGCCGGTTCCGGCAAAGCCGCGAATGGCTGGAAAAGGCCGTCGAAGCCCAGCCGGAGCATGCCGAGTACCGCCTGCTGCTGGCCACGGTCATCTTCCAGGGAGCGGACACGCGAGCCGCCCGCAGCGAAATCGAGCGCGCGCTGGAACTCGCCCCCGACAGCGCCACGGCGCGTGAGCTCTCCGGCGACATTTACGACCGCGAGGGGTTATTGAATCTCGCCGTCGGGGAGTGGGAGGCGGCGGCGAAAGCCGGCGGATCGCACGCGCTTGCCGCGAAGATCGCCCGCGGGCGGCGGGAGATGGCCGCCGAGGAGGGCATGGGACGCGAAAGCAGCCGCTATTTCGTCATCCTCTACGAGCGGGAAGTGCCGCGGGAGCTCGTGCAGGGTTTCTTCAAGGCGCTGGACCAGGCCTTCGACGTGTTGCACGACCGCCTCGGGGATTACCCGCGGAGCGAACTCACGGTGATCCTCTACGCGAAGAACGCCTTCACGAGCGTCACCCAGGCCCCGGACTGGTCGGGCGGCCTGTACGACGGCAAGATTCGCATCCCGGTCGGCGGGCTGACAACCTTGGAGGAGGCCGCCGGCCTCCAGTCCGTGCTGCTCCACGAGATGACCCACGCGTTCCTCTTCCGCATGGCTCCCGCAGGGCTGCCCCGTTGGTTCCACGAAGGACTGGCGACCGCGTTTCAGGGGTGGGACAGCGCGCAGATCCGCACCTTTTTTTCCGACCACCCGCCGGAGGGTCTGAATTCGCTCAACGATGTCGATCAAGCTTTGATGGGACGCCGCGGCAGCGTCACGGCGGCTTACGCGGCTGCCCGCCTCGCGATCGGCGAGCTCGAGGAGATGCGCGGTTTCGGGGCCGTGCGCAGCATCATCGCCGGGGTCGGCGCCGGCGGCGCGTTCGCGGACGTCTTCCGCGACGAAGCGCGCATGGAGGTCGCCGAATTCGAGGACCGCTGGCGCCGCGGCCTGCGCTGAAGCGCGCCGCCGTCGCGGCCCGCGAAAGGACCCGACCGGCCGCCGCTCTCGCCCCGTCCCTGCCGGCCGCCCCTCAGAAGAGCCAGACCCTCCCTCCCGCCTTCAACGCCGTGCCGTGCTGCGGCGTGAACCGCTCCCACCCGAAGTTCCTCTGGCGCTCGGCCGGCATCCGGTAGAGCCGCAGGCCCTCACGCCAGGAGACGGCGCCCGGCACCAGGTCCTTCGCGCCGCCCCCGAGGATTTCACTCCAGGCCAGACGCCACAACGACGGACGGATATGGATCGGGTCGACCCCGTACCAATGCTCCTGCAGGTGCGTCAGGTGCAGCCCGCGGGCCGCCGCCAGGGCCGCCACCCCGGCGTTGACCTGCGCGCCAGTCTCCGCGACTTGCGCAAGCGAGAGGCGGCAGCGCGGGAACAACAGCGAACGGAACGCCAGGAACCGGGCCCGGGAAAGTCGCCGGATGTTCACGAGCGGCAGGTCGGTCAGCACGATGTCCGGCGTGATCCGCTGGAGTCGCCCCACGGCCTCCTCGACCCACGCCAGCGTCCGAGCCGCCGAATATCCATAGAAGATGTCGTTGCCGACGTCGGTGATCAACGCTCGGGTCGGAGCGGGCGCGAGGCGATCGAGTTCCCGCCACAGGCCTGACTCGAGGATGCCCGGCAGCACGCGGCCGAAAAATCTGCTGGGCGCGCCGTAGGAGCGCCCCTGGCCCAGGGCCGCGAGCACCTGGACGTCGAGCCCCCAGGTCGTCCGCGCCGTAGAAACCACCGTCTGGAACCCGCGCGTGAGGTTGCTCGCCCCGAGGGCGACGACGCGGGCGATCCCCGAACTCATGGCTTCTCGGCCGCGGTCACCCGGCCTTCTTCCCCGCCGGGGCCAGGTACAAGACGAACTCCTCCTCGCCGTCGAGACGCAGCAGCGAGTCGAGCGCCTGCTGGTCGTAGGCGCCGACCGCGCAGACGCCGGCGCCGATGGCTTCGGCGGCCAGATAGAGGTTCTGACAGACGTGCCCGGCATCCAGCGGCAGCACGCGGTGGGCGGCCGGACCGTAGCGCCACTCCATCCGCGACGGCAGTACACTCCAGAAGAAAGTCGCCGCCGCCTGCGTCACAAATCGTTGATCGAGGCAGGCGACGGCGATGCGCTCGGCCAGCCCCGCCTCGGCGAACTCGAAGAGCAGCCCGTGCTCCAGCGGAAGATAGCGCCAGATCCCTTCCTCCAGCCCCTCGATGCGGCGGCAGTACAGGTAGGTCTCGAACGCGTGGCGCGCCCCCGCGGACGGGACCGTGCGCAGCGTCACGGCTGGGCCGGGTTGGGCGATCACCCCCTGGGTGGCCCAGAGCAGGAATGCCAGCTCTGCGAGGGTGAGCGGCGCGTCGGTGAAGCGCCGCACGCTGCGGCGGCTCTTGAGAACCGAGAGCAGGCTCGCGGCGCCGAGTTCGCCGAACATCTCCGGGCCCGGCAGCGCGACGATCTTCGATCCCGGCGCAACGGGTTTCTGGAGCGGCGGCGGCGGGAGGCCGCGGCGCTGTCCCGTCGTGGAGAAATCGAAGCGCAGTCGGACCGAATCTTTCAGAAACTCGCGGTGCAGGCGAATCAGTTCGTCCGTATCCATTGCGATGTCCTGCCTCCGCGCCGATCGCTCCCGCCACGAGATCCGAAGGGCTAGGGCACCAACTGCGCGCGCATCCTGATCTCCGGCCCCGCCAGCGCCTTGGAGACCGGGCAGTTCTTCTTGGCCGCCTCCGCGTGCTGCTGGAGCGCCTCCTGGGTCAGCTTGGGGACCTCGGCCTGCGTCTCCAGCTCGATCAGCGTGATCGTGGGGCCGTCGCCCAGGTGCACCGTGGCGGTGGTCGCGATGCGCGTGGGGGTGAAACCGGCTTCAGTCAGCAGAGCCGACAGGAACATCGAGAAGCAGCCGGCGTGCGCCGCGCCGATCAACTCCTCGGGGTTCGTCCCCGGGCCCGTCTCGAAGCGCGACGCGAACGTATACGGACCTTCGTAGGCGCCGCTGCCCAGCCTGACGCTGCCTTTGCCCTGCTTCAAGGTTCCTTGCCAGACCGCGCTCGAAGAACGTGTGATCATGACAGCCTCCCCCATCGGTTGTTTGTCGCCATGATACGCCTCCTGCGAAAAAAAAAGCTCTTCCCCGCAACGGTGCGGTCGCTTATGATCGTACGAACAAACCCGGAGCGGAGCCAGAGAGCGATGCACCTGCCGCCGTTGATCCTGCTGCTGCTCGGGGTTTGGGCCGCCGGTGTCGCCCCGGCCCGGGCCGGTGACGCCCAGCCGCCGGCGGCGATCGCGCGCGATCTCGAGATGCTCAACCGGATGCTCCAGCAGCGGAAAGCCTCGTCGTCGACCCCGGCGCGTCCACCCGTCGCACCGCCCCCCTCTGCTGCGCCCGCGCCCACACCTGCCCCTGTGCAGCCGCCGCGGGTAACCGAATCGGCGCCAGGGGCGGACGATGCCGCCATTGCGCAGTTGATCGCCGCACTGGCTGACGACGCGAAAGAAGCCCGGGCGCAGGCGCGGCAGAAACTCGTCAAGATCGGCGCGCCGGCGGTGCCGGAACTGATCGAAGCGTTGGACGACACCGAACTGCGCGTACGCATCGAGGCCGCGGAGGCGCTCGCCTCGTTGAAGGACCCGCGGGCGGCGGAAGCCCTCGCCGGGCTCCTCGGCGACCCTGCCCGCCAGCTCTGGCCCTCCGTTTATCGCGCGCTCAGGGAGATCGGCCCGCCCGCCGTACCGGCGCTGCTCGACGCTCTCGACAAGCACGACTCGAACGCGCGCTGGAAAGCCGTGAACCTGCTCGGCGCGATTCAAACACCCGGCGCCGCGGAGGCCCTTGTCGAGCTGCTCAACAAGGACCGGAGCACGGGCGTGCGGGTGGAGATCGCCGCGGCGCTCGGCAAGATCAAGGACCGCACCGCCTGCGACGCCCTGCTCGACGCCCTCCACGACTGGTGACCCTACGTCCGCCGGAGCGCGGGTACCGCGCTCGAGCAGATCACGGGCCAGAAGTTCGGGTACGACGAGAACGCCTGGCGGCGCTGGTGGCGCAGCAACGGCGACGACTTCCTGGCGGCCATGAAAGTCGAGCCGCGTTAGCACGGCAGCCCGCGAAGCCTACGCGTGCTTGAGCGCGATCTTCTCGAACATCGTGACCAGCCCGGCGCAGAGGCTGTGAATCCACTCCACACTCAGGTGGTTCGTCGCCGTGGCGTCGAAAAGAATATGCAGCGACGACTCCATCCCCTCCTCCGACTCCCAGTAGCAGATCAGGACCGGGATCCGCGGGAGCGGGTAGAGCACGAGTGACAGATCCGAGCCGAACAGATTCACCGAGCGCTCCCCGCTGAAGATGTCGATGAGGTCCTTCAACAGCTCGGTGTGAGTGTCGACCAGGCGCTTCAGGGGCTTCTCGCACATCTGCTCGAAGTGCAGGCCGCGCCCGGCTGCGCCGCTCAGGTCCCTGAACGGGAGCCAGATCCCGCCCGGCCGGCCGCCGCGGCTGGAGACGACGTAGCGCAGCAGAGGGATGGCCAACCCCGGGTGGGTGTGGCAATCGGAAGCGATGTTGCCCGCCGCGTCGATCAGAAAGTCCCGGCCGAGACTCTTCACGGCCAGCTTGTCGCCCACCATGGTTGCGCCCAGACGCTCCGCCGCTGACGCGAGATCAAGCACGGCCACCCCGGCCCGCAGGCGCTGCAGTTCGGCCTGCTGCTCATGGTAGGCCGGCTTGCGCTCCTCGAGGTGCGCGGCGATCGCGGCGGCGCCGGCCGCGGCGAGGTGCGGACAATCGCCGGCTCTGCTCTCGCCCCGAACGAGCGCCGAAGCGAAGGCCAGGCAGGTCCGCGCCGCGCACTCCCCGCAGTTCGTTTTCGGCAGCGAGGCGTAGACATCCAGAGGGTTCCTGATCGCGGCCATGCCCCGGATACTACCTCATCCGGCTGCTCGAGCGGCCACGGAGCGCCCGATCCTGTGCGATACTCTCCGGGAGTGCCTCAGCCCCCGGGGAGGGAGAGCAGCCGCGATGGCCCGGATCCTCTGCGTCGGTTCCGCCGTGCTCGACCTCGTCTTCGACGTGCCGCGCTATCCGGCCGAAGACGAGGAACTGCGCGCCGCTTCGTTGCGCATCGCCGCCGGCGGCAACGCCGCCAGCACCGCCCGGGTGCTGCGCGGACTCGGCCACGAAGTCGCACTGGCCGCCGTCCTCGCCGATCACCCCGCGGGCGCGCCGCTCGAGGAGGGCCTGCGCCGGGCCGGCGTCGACCTGGCGCCCTGCCGGCGCGTCGCCGGGATGCCCCCGCTCTCGGCGATCCTGCTCTCGCAGCCGGGCGGCCACCGCACCATCGTTCACCACCGCGACACCCCCGAATACGGACTCGACGATTTCGCACGGCTCGACCTCGCGCGCTGGCGCTGGACGCACTTCGAGGCGCGGCCCGGCCCCGAAACCGCGCGCATGGTGCGCCACGCCCACCTCTTCCGGCCCGACCTGCTGCTGTCGATCGAAGCCGAGAAGGTCCGCCCGGGGATCGAGGACTGCTTCCCGCTGGTGCGGCTCGTGCTCTTCTCGCGCGGCTTCATCGAGGCCTCGGGTTTCCCGCGGCCCGAGCAATTCCTGCGGGAGCTGCGCGGCCGCGTCCCGCAGACGCTGCTTTCGGCGGCCTGGGGGAGCGAGGGCGCCTGGGCCATCGAGGCCGACGGCACGCTGCATCACGCCGCGGCCGTCGCGCCGTCCGCGGTCATCGACACGCTCGGCGCCGGGGACACCTTCAACGCCGGCATGATCGGGGCGCTCGCCGCGGGACGCCCGCTGCGCGAGTCGCTGGCGGCGGCCTGCCGGCTGGCGGGAAGGAAGGTCGGGCAGATCGGACTCGACGGCCTCGGCGCCTAACAGGAGCCGTCGCTGCCGCAGTTCCCGCTCACGCCCCCGCCCGCTTGACCCGGTAGCCCTGGCTCCGCAATTCCTCCGCCAGCCGGTCGCGGTGATCGCCCTGGATCTCGATGACGCCGTCCTTGACCGTGCCGCCGGTGCCGCAGCGTTGCTTGAGTTGCCTGGCCAGTTCGGCCAGGGCGTCGTCGTCGAGGGGGACACCCGTGACGAGCGTGACCCCCTTCCCCTTCCGGCCCTTGGTCTCGCGGGCGACCCGCACGATGCCGTCGCCGCGCGGTGCAGCCTTGTCCGCCCGGCAGATGCAACCCGCGACGGGCCGGGCGCACCCCGGGCAGATGCTCCCCTGCCCGGTCGAGTAGACCTTGACCGTCTCCCGAGGATCCCGCATGCCGCCTACTTCGGCGCGAAGGCCCCGGCACGATGATGCCTCATGTCCGTTGCTACCAGCGGTCGCGATGCACGCGCTCGGGCGCGTACCGCCGGGCGGGAGGCTTGCTCTCCGCCGGGTGGCCGATCGGCACGAAGGCGAACGGAGTCACGTGAGCCGGCAAACCCAGCAGCCGGGTGAAACCCTCGACCCGGTCCGGCCGCGGATAGACCCCGCACCAGACCGCGCCCAACCCCTTGGCGACGACGGCGAGCAACAGGTTCTCGGTGGCGGCGGCGCAGTCCTGGACCCAGTACCCGGCGTGCTTCTCGAGTGACGAATCGCAGCAGACCAGGATGCCGACGGACGCCTCCAGCACCATGCGCGAGTTCGGGTGAAACCCGGGGATGGCATCGAGCAGGCTGCGGTCGCGGTTGACCACGAAGTGCCAGGGCTGCTGGTTCCCGGCCGACGGCGCGACCATCGCGGCCTCGAGGATCTCCGTGACGTCGGTTTCGCTCACCGGTTCGGCGGTGTACTTCCGGATGCTCCGTCGTGCGTGGATCCAGTCAAGAGACACGTTCCCCTCCTTGGTCGAGCAATTGCTCAACGGATTACGGATATCTCAGCTTTGGCTGCCGGGGCACGCCCATATGGCTATATTCTACATTGCATCGATCTCAGGCTCAAACGGCAGATATGCAGCAGACCGCGGCAGCAGCTTTTTCGCTGCTCCGGTTCACGCCTTGTGCACCGGGCGCCGGAAGAGCCGATCGAGCAGCAGCACCGCCACGACGCCGACCACGAACCCGTTGCCGGCGACCGTGCGGGCGACGGCGGGAAAATCAGCCAGCGCCGACGCCGGGAGCAGCGCGGTCACCGTCCCCGCCATCAGCGGCAGCCCGATGACCAGACCGTCCTCGAACGTGAACGTGCCGCCGGCGAACGCTGCGCCAAGCCCGGCGGCGACCTGCCCGGAGAGCGAGTAGACGAGGATCGCCCCCACGACCGTCAGCGGGATCGCCCCCGCGATGCCGAGGAGGGCGGGAGAGAACGAGACCAGCAGCAGGAGGCCGGCGGCCGGGATCAGCGGAAAACGCGAACCGCACTCGGTAGCGGCGATGACGCCCGGGCTGAGGGAGAAGTCGACGGGGCCGATCGTCCCCAACACCCCGGCGGCGGCGTTGGCGAGGCCCGTCACCGTCATCCCCCGGCGGATGCGCCCGCCCATTCCCCCCGGCTGCAGCAGCGGGACGACCGCCTGCATCGAACCCACCTCGTTCAGCGCGAGCGCGAGGTAGCAGAACAGCGCCGAGACGATCGCCCCGGCGTCGAATGCCGGCGACGTGATGCCGGCGAAGAGCGTCGCCGCCAGCGCCGGTTTCCCCGCGATCACCTCGATGCCGAAGATGCCGGTGTACAACGCCCCGCCAGCCGCCATGCCGGCGACGATCAGCAGCGATCGCCCCGCCGCCGGCAGAAACCGATGCGCGATAAACAACGCCGGCACGAACAGGGCCGCGAAGGAAAGCCGCCCCGCCGGCGTCCCCCCCGGTCCCGCGAGCAGAAGCCGGACGATCGTCGGCGTCAGCGTGAAAGCGATGAGCAACACCACGGCCGCGGTCACCCGCGGGGTGAAGAGCCCCCGCAGCGCCCCGAAGAGACCGGCGGCCGACACGGCGGCCAGCATCAGCCCGCAGAGCGCCGCGGCCGTGGAGAGCTCGTCGATGCTCGCGCGGCTGCCCACGATGCCCAGCAACAGGGCGGACGATGGGCCGGCGACCAGCGGCAGCCGGTGACCGAACAGAGCCTGGGCCAGCATCATCAGGCCGGCGGCGAACGCTGCCTTCTGCAGGTAGAGCGTCCGCAGCCCGGGGTCGTCGAAGTGGTGGCTCGCGGCGACCGTTCCGACGATCACGACGAACGGCAGCGACAACGCCAGCCATTGCAGCCCGTACAGCACCATGCGGCCAGCCGGGGGCCTGTCGTCGAGGCCGTAGCGCAGGTTCATCCGGCCGCCACTTCGCCGTCAGCCGGCCAGACGCAACGCAGCGAGCATGGAATGTGACGGGGAGGTCGGGTATCGAAGATCACATCGCTCTCGGCCTTGTCGATTTGCTTTGGATCTGTCGGCTGCTCCTTGATTTGTTCATGATCCTTAGCACAAGCTAACGAGGCAATTGTTCCGAATGACATCGTGGCGGCCAATACAGGTCGGCTACAACACCTTATAAGTGTTGGGCAGTCTTGGTGCATCTCACGCGTACATCAACTTGCCCCGAGGTTGCGGAATGGCCCTGCCCAGTCCCTTGGCTGTTTCAACCCATTCTTGAATGATGACTTCGGCATTTGCAAGGGCTTCCTGATAGGACTGCCCGTCTGCCATGCAACCGGGCAATTCGGGCACCTCGGCGATGAAGGTCTTATCCTCGTCACTCCAGTAGATGACGATTTCGTACTTGGTGCTCATTGTCTATTCCCCCGCATGGATCACGTACCTCAGAAAGACACCTCTGACCTGCCTGAGCTGGTAGCCCTTGGCCTTGCCATGAAGCGGTTGTAGGTTGATGATTTCTTCGACCCCCGCCCGCGTGAAGATTATGCTCGAGGAGCTTACGATGCCGATCCATAATGAGATTCTAGCACAAGCCAATATTCCTTCGGTTGTTCGTGCCCAACGTTTGACTCGCCAGCATGGTCCGCGCGTCAACGATACCAATATGGCGTCTTCTTCGTCCACACACTCGCTGGATGCTTCGCATGCAACAGGGATAAGGCTGCCTTCGACCAATCGCCTGTCAGCGCATCGCCCCGCCCCTGGCTCGATGCCAGGACAATCACGGCTACGGGACCCATCCGGGCAACGCGGCCGGAACCTGCTTCACCCAGTTCGCCATCTGCGCCTCGTCGAGCTGGTCGCCTTCGCGGATGTCGATCCAGCGCGCGTCCTTGCTGCGCACCGTGCCCCCGAGCGGGACCGGTCGCAGCGACGTGCCGCGGAAGAAGGTCACCTGGTCTTCTTCGCCGGCGCGCCATTCTCGGCCACCGCAATCCCCTTCTCATCTTGTGCCTCCCGTGACCGTGCCGTAGGCAATTCGCTACTCATTCATCCTGCAACTGATCTCGTACCTTATGTGGAAGACTCGTTGTTAGTTCTGGAAATGTCTCGATAATTCTTGAAATATCTGCCAGGTCTTTTTGCCTCTTGCTTCTCCGCCTTGACTCATCCATGAAGGCCCACACTTTACCCTGCAAGACATTTTCTAAGGACGCTACCCTCATCTTGTAACCGAGGATTTCCTTAACGCTGGCACTCGCGATGAAGCTCTGGTATCGAGGATCGGTTTGAAGCTGAATCCTAAGGTCTGACTCTGAACCGGTGAGGTTGACGCTGTGGGGGAACTCCTCGACTTTCATTTTATTGGTTCTGGCGGCATTGGCCACTGCCACGATGTTGCCAACTGCGACCACGATATCGACGTCAAGGCTCACAACTGGCTCGACATATGCGTTGACGGCAAGCCCACCAATCAGGCAATAGTCTGAACCTGTTTCAGTGAGAATGCCGAGAAGTTGTTGGACGATGTCCGTCTTCCCCTTTGCCAAGGAATTCAGGAATTCTTTTCCGGTCATTGCTTTCCCCTCAGCTTCATCTCAGCGAACGTAGCGCATAGCCGCCTTGCGCGCTTGCGCCCGTCTTGTGATTATCCCCTAAACTGGTCCGATGATCTTATAAATCTGAGAGGTGGGCAGGCAACGTTTTGTACAGATCGAGCGACAACGGCACGAGTCACCGATTGATATCATTCGACG